>JAEUJA010000184.1 GCA_016793195.1 Phycisphaerae bacterium | reverse complement strand
GTCAGCGGCTCGCAGCCGTCCAGCCCGAAACGCAGGCGGAGAATCTTCGCCTCGCGCTCGTCGATGGTTTCCAGCAAGCGACGCAAGAGGCCGAGTTCTTCCGTGCGGAACGACTTGTCCTCGGGGCGGCCGACCCGCGCGTCGGCGATCATCTCGCCCATCGAAGTAAGTGAGCTGTCCGCGTTCGACGATTCCTGGGCCGGCGTCTGGAACGCCTTCATCGCGCGACGGATGATCCGCACCTTCTTCAGGGGCAGGTCCATCGCCTTGGCCAGGTCGTGGATCGTGGGCGGCGTGCCCATCTCGGCCTCGAGCTTCCTCGCGGCCTGCTTCCACTTGGCGATCAGCTCGATCATGTACGACGGGATGTGGATCGGCTGCGTGGCGTTCATGAGCGCCCGCTTGATCGCCTGCTTGATCCACCACGAGCCGTAGGTGCTGAACCGGGCGCCGTTGGCGGGGTCGAACCCCTCCACCGCTCGCATCAAACCGATGTTGCCTTCTTCGATCAGGTCGGACAGCGGCAGGCCGCGCCCGGCATAGTTCTTGGCGATCGCGACCACCAGGCGGAGGTTCGCGCGGATCATCCGCTCGCGAGCCTCAGCGCTGTTTTCATTGATGATGGCCCAACCAAGCTCGCGCTCCTCCTCGGCGGTGAGGAGGGCGGTCTTGTTGATCTCGCGCAAATACAACTGCATTTCGGTCTGAAGAGACCGACTGCCCGTTGAGGGCGCAGAACGCACTCGACCCACTGTTCTACCCACCTTCCGCGACTCAGTGAGTCGCCAACGAAACCCCGACCACACCGGGGACCCGCTGCCCTTCTCTCCGCGGAACCCCACCACAGGGTTCCATCGTCCGACGAATCTTGCGCCCTAAGGCTTAGACCCGGCGCACTGGCACCGGATGAGAAGGTGCCACAGGATACACGAAATGCCAGGCACGCGCAGCAAAATCGTTACAAAATGTCAAAAGTTTCCGGCCCTCGCCCTTCCCATAATCGCCGCTTACCCTTGTCCTGACGCCCTTGACCGGCCGATCACACCACCCGGAGCCCACTTTGGCGAAAAAGGAACCGAGCCAAGACCTAACGCCACTCCTATCCGCCTGGCCGTTTGTGCCGGGAGAGGTCTCCGCTCGCATCGTTCCGGGCCTCGACGGCGAGCCGAAAGTCCAGATTCGGGTCGATCTGGGCATACTACAGATGAACGCGACCGGTCGTCCCGACGGCCAGCGGCCCAACAACATGGAGAGCCTGCTCGAATACCACGAGACCCGCCTCGACGAGGCCGAGAAGGAGGGGCGCGACGCGATCACGCTCGACCCCGACGAGTGCCGCGAGTTGCGCGACGAGGCCGTTCAGTACTACCACCGCTACATCGCGCTCCTTACCCTGGACGACTTTGAGGGTGTGGTCCGGGACACGACCCGGAACCTGCGGGTGCTGGACCTGTGCGCCAAGCACGCGGCGGAAGAATCCGACCGGAGTGTGCTTGAACAGTTCCGCCCCTACCTCGTCATGATGCGGACGCGGGCGCTGGCGAGCCAGGCGCTCAGGGACGAAGAACCCAAAGCCGCGGTGGTCGCCATCGACGCCGGCCTCGACACGCTCCGGGCCCACTACGCCGAATCGGGCGGCACGCAGGCGTTCGACGAATCTTCCGAGGTCCAGGTCCTCAGGGGCATGCGCGACTCGTTGGTGCCCAAGCTCCCCGTGAGCCAGACGGGCGAGCTGCAGGCACGCCTGGACAAGGCCATCGCCGACGAGAACTACGAGCTGGCGGCGATCTTGCGCGACGAGCTGAAGCAGCTCAAGGACCATCCGTAGCCGTTCACACCGCTCCGGGCGGGGGCTGATCGGCGCGCTGGGATCGGCGCGCCACGATCTTGTCGAGCACGTCGCGGGCCATGAGATCGCCGGTCGCGATCTCTTCCACCGTCACATAGTTCGCGCCGAATTCCTTGGCCCGCAGCGCCTGGCTCAGGAAGCTCGTCCGGGCCGCGATGAACACGGAGGGCGCCAGCTCTCGAACGATCCGGCACGCCTTGAGCACCGCTTCCTCGTCGGGCACGGTGATGATGACGGCCTCGGCGTGGCGCACGCCCGCGGACTCCAGGACTTCCGGGTTGGCCACGTCGCCGTACACGATCGTGCGCCCGAGCGTCGTCTGGCGGCGCACGGTTGAGGGATTGAGTTCGATCACGGTGATGGGCACGCCCTTGCGCTCGAGCTGCTCGGCGACGTGGCGTCCCACGGGTCCGAATCCGGCGATCACGACATTGCCGCAGCCCACCAACTCCGGATGGGAGGCCTCGGGCTCGGGCGACGCTTCACGCAGTGCGGAACCACGAATCCACGGCGCCAGCGGCCATGAGGCTCCACGCTCGGCCGTGCGGTGCGCCCAGGGCACGAGCAGCGGCCCGACAATGAGCGTGATGACGATCACGCTCACGATCGCCGCGTTGGCCTCGGGCGTGATGAGCCCGGTGGCGAGCGCGCCGCCCAGGACCACGAGGCTGAATTCACCACCCATCGAGAGATAGACGCCCGACAGCACCGACGTTCGGGCCGTGGCGCCGAACATCCACGATGTTCCGCCGATGACGAGTGTTTTGAGGGCGAGGACGACCAACACGCCCATCCCGATCTTGGCCCAGTGATCCACCAGCACCGCGGGATCGAGCGTCAGACCAACGCCCGTGAAAAATACCGCGAGCAGCAGATCGCGCAGCGGCTGGAGCTGCCCCGCCAACTGATGGCGGAACGGTGTGAGGCTCAGCATAAATCCCGCGAGGAACGCGCCCATCTCGGGGCTGAATCCGACCGCGCCGGTCGCCAGCGCCGCGCCGAGCCCCATCGCCGCCGAGAGCAGCAGGACAAGCTCGCTGAATCCGCCCGAGCCGTCCTTGGATCGCCCGAGCCACGCGAGCAGGCGCGGCAGCACGGCATATCCGACGACGACGATGCCGGCGATGGCGCCGACGGTTCTCCCGATCGCGGCCGTCCATTCCAACGCCGCGGGAACGCCCGATTGAACCACGTTGGCGTCGATCGGGCCGATCTGCACGCCGCCGACGCGTGCGATCAGCGGGAGGGCCGCGAGCATCAGGACGGAAAGAAGGTCCTGCGCGATTGAGATGGCCAGGCACAATCGCCCGTGGGTCGAGCGGAGTTCGCGCCGCTCCTGCATCACGCGCATCAGGACCGCCGTCGACGACATCGCGATCGCCATCGCGATCGAGAGCGAGGCGCTCCCGCTGGACCCAAAGAGCAGCCCGACCGGCCACATGAGCAGCACGGTCGCCACGGTCGAGATCACGCCCACCGCCAGCGACGAGACCATCCCGCTGCGGAGGCTGCGGGCCTCGAGCATCAGCCCGATGGTGAACATCAGCAGGATCACGGCCAGGCGCGAGATATTCTCGACGTTCTCCGGGCTCTGGACGAGGCCCAGCGCGTGCGGACCGACGATCGCGCCGGCGACGACATACCCCGGGATCATGCCAAGGTGCAGACGGCGGAAGATGGCCGCCACCGCCGCGGCGGTCGCCAGGATCGCCAGGAGGTCCAGGAGCAGGCGCGCGCCTTGGGTGTGGGCGCCCTCCGCGGCCTGCGCCAGCACGAGCATCGGGCTCATCAACTCGGGCATGTCGTGCAGGCCGTGCATCCCCGCTCCTTCAACCCGGCACCGCCTCGCTCGATCCGTTCCGCGCGTGCTTCGTCAGCAGCACCGAGAGGAGCATCATGTCCGCGGGCGTCACGCCCTCCAGGCGCGACGCCTGGCCGAACGTCGTCGGCCTGAACTTCGCCAGGGCTTGCCTGGTTTCGGCCCGCAGCGCCGGCATGCCGGTGAAGTCCACGCCGCCGGGGATGCGCCGGTGCTCCATCTCCGCCGCGCGCCGGACCTGCGCCCGCTGCTGGGCAACATACGGCATATAGAGGCGATCCGCCAGCACGCGTGCGAGCACGCCGCACGCCCGGGCCCGCGTCAGGAGCATGGCGTCCGCCGCGTGGAGCTTGGCCTCGATGTCGCGAGCGTCAACGCCCGGCGTGCGGATGAGCTTGTCCAGGGGCGTGGCGTCGACCTTGATCGCGTCGATCAGGCGGTTCAGTTCCTCGCCCACGCGCTCGCGCTCGGAAAACAGCTCGCGCCGGGCCCGGCCGAGGTCGACGTGGTTGGCCCCTTCGCACTCGCCATCAGCGTTGCCTGACCCATCGGCGCAATTCTCATTCCTCGCGCGCGACGCCAGCAAACCCAACTTCTCCGCGATCGGCGTCAGCCTCTCCGGCGCGTTGTCCGAGCGCAGCAGGAGCCGGTGCTCAGCCCGGCTGGTGAACATGCGATACGGCTCCAGCGGCGTCTTGGTCACCAGGTCGTCCATCAGCACGCCGATGTAGGCCTCCTCGCGCCCCAGAACGAACTCGCCTTCGCCCCGCGCCAGCCGGGCCGCGTTGATGCCGGCGACCAATCCCTGCGCCGCGGCCTCTTCGTAGCCGCTCGTGCCGTTGATCTGCCCCGCGAGGAACAAGCCCCCGACCAATCGCGTCATGCCGGTCGCGAGAATCTGGTGGGGCCTGACCGTGTCGTACTCGACCGCGTAGCCGTAGCGAAGAATCTCGGCCCGCTCGCAGCCGGGCATGGAGCGGACGATCACGTCCTGCACGTCTCGCGGCAGGCTGGTCGAGATGCCGTTGCAATACACCCAGTCGTCGCGCAGGCTTTCGGGCTCGAGGAACACGCCGTGGCGCTCGCGCTCCGCGAAGCGAACGACCTTGTCCTCGATGCTGGGGCAATAGCGCGGGCCGACGCCCTCGATCTGACCCGAATACATCGGCGCGCGGTGGAGGTTCGCGCGGATCAGGTCGTGCGCCCCGGGCGTGGTGCTGGTCTGGCGGCACTCGACCTGCGGCAGCACCGGGAAACGCGCGAGCGAGGGATACGCGTGCCACGGACCTGATTTCAGCTCCGTGTTTTCCTGGTGGCACCGCTCTCCAGAGCGGTGCTGATTCCAAGTGCTTCCGAATGCGACTTCGCGGTCGGTGCCATCGCGCCACGTCACCCGACCCGACAGGTCACTGAACGCGATGGGATTGTCATCGCCGTGCTGCGGCGCGAGGCTTTCCCAATCAATCGATCCGCGCCTGATCCGCGGCGGCGTGCCGGTCTTCAGGCGTCCAAGCTCAAAGCCGAGCTCGCGCAGCGCGCCGGAGATTCCCACCGCCGCGTCCTCGCCGAAGCGCCCGCCCGGGCTCGTGGCCTGGCCGGTGTGCATGAGCCCGCGCATGAATGTGCCGGTGGTCAGCACGACCGCGCGCGAGGAAAGCTCAAAGATAAAGATGCCGTCGCTCCGGCCGGAGCATGTGTTCCTGGCACCATCGGTGCCCGTCGGCGCCTGCGAATCGCGGGCTTGCGACCCGCCGGGTTGCGAGGCGCCGCGTGATCCCCTGACGACCACGCCCCGCACCCGGCCCTGCTCGACCCGCAGCGCCTCGACGCTTCCCTCGATGACGCGAATCTCGGGGCGCGCCGCGATCATGCGCTGAACCTGCTCGGCGTAGGCGTGCTTGTCGCACTGGGCCCTGGGCCCTTGCACCGCCGGTCCCTTGGCGGCGTTGAGCACCCGCACCTGGATCGCGGTCGCGTCGGTGGCCAGGCCCATGAGCCCGCCCATGGCGTCGATCTCGCGGACGAGCTGGCCTTTGGCCAGGCCGCCGATCGCCGGGTTGCACGACATCGCGCCGATCTTCGAGGCGTCCATCGTGACCAGCGCGACCGACGCCCTTCCGCCCCGCGCGGGGAGTAGGTTCGCCGCGGCCCACGCGGCTTCCACGCCCGCGTGCCCGCCGCCGATCACGATGACATCAAACGCGGCCTCGTGCACGCGTCATTCTACGACGCGTACACGCCGGCGCCGGGCTTCGCCGTTTCCCGTTCCTACTTCGGCTGTCCGGTGTTGATCTCGGACCCGCCGTAGTCGATGCCCTTGAGGCCGCCGCGGGTCCAGCGGTAGTAGCCGATGACAGATTCCTTGTTGGCGCCGCTGCGCGTCGGAGGCTCGAAACCGAGGATCTGCGGGTTGTAATCCATGATGGTCGGGTTGGCGCTTTTCGGTTGGTTGGGCCTGAAGCCGACGTTGGCCTCGCCGGTCACCCGCGTGCGAACGGAGGCATCGAAAAAGAGCAGCGGCACCTTCGCGTCGGGATATGCGAAGAACAGCGGCTTCTTCTCGTGACGGGCGTAGAACTCGAATACGAGCACCTTGCCCGACGGATAGAACACTTCCGACGCGCGACGCTTGGCAAGACCCAGCGTGCCGACGAGGAACAGGTTGTGGTCCTGCGGGTACTGCGTGTAGGTCGTTTGACCAGTGCCAAGCCCCTGATCCGCGCACCACGTCTGGGGCACGATCTGATAGGTCGACGAATACGGCCACATCTTGTCGTAGTCCGGGTCCGGGCCCGGGCGCGGCGGGTTTGGTGGATTGCGAGGGTCGCCCTGCCAGCCCAGGAGCGTTCGATCCTCCGGGCACGCCATCGACTTTTCGGGAAGCTTCTGGGTCAGATACTCCGCGAGAACCAAGTGGCTGTATTGGCGGTGCGGCAATCGCTGCGAGACGCGGTTGATGTCCAATCGGTCGGCGCGTTTGCGGAGGATGTACACCGCCTGGTCCGCGGCGGCCTGAACATCGCTATTCGGATTCTGAAGGTCGGAGTATTCGGTCTGGTAATTCTTCCCCGCCGTCCACGAGTATCCGGCGATGCGGTTCTGGAAATCGACCTGGTACGTCGCGTGGGCCTTGCCGAGCTGGCTCAGGTTGCTCTCGCAGGCCACCCGACGCCCCGAGCGGCGAGCGCCTCCCAGCGCCGGCAGCAGAATCCCGATGAGCAGCGCGATGATCGCGATCACCACCAGCAGTTCGATGAGCGTAAAGCCGCGAACCCGATCGGCGTTGGTATGGACAGCCATGCTGCCTCCTGATTCGAATGCTCGCCAGTCCCAGCGGGAGAATCCGTCCCCACGCGCGCGACCGCGCTATTCCGCGGGCGAATGCCCGCCGAACACAGTCTACAGGATCGGGTTCCCATTGCAAGGGGGTAGAGCCGGTACCCACCCCCCGCCGCGAGACCGGGCCGCTCCGCGGCGAGTGGCGCACCCCCAACGCCCCGCCGGGGCGGTTCCCGGTCACGGGGCGAGGCGAGCGTCCTTTCACTCCGAATCCAACACACCGGCGGCGACCGTCGGGCCACCCGCGAGCGGGGGCACCAGAAAGCGGCTTCACCCGGAGTTAGGCCGCCGGGATCATCCGTTCTTTTTCTCGAAGTCGCGCATGAACTGGGCGAGCGCCACGCAGCCCTCGCGGGGCATGGCGTTGTAGGTGCTGGCCCGCATGCCGCCGGTGGCGCGGTGGCCCTTGAGCCCGTCGATGCCGATCCTGCCGGCTTCCTTGATGAACAGGTCGTCGAGCGCCTCGCTGGGGCACTTGAAGGTGATGTTCATGAGGCTTCGGCTGTCGGGGCGGGCGTGGGCCTTGTAGAACTTCGACGCGTCGAGCACGTCATAGATCAGCTTGGCCTTCTCGCTGTTGCGCCGGCCCATGACCTCCAGGCCGCCTTCCTTCAGGATCCACTTGAAGACCAGGCCGCAGATGTGGATCGCGAAGACCGGCGGGGTGTTGTAGCGGCTCTCGTCCTTGGCGTGGATGCTGTACTTGAGCATCAGCGGGAGCTCGCGCGGCTTGCGCTCGAGCAGGTCATCGCGGATCACGACGACGGTCGCGCCCGCGGCGCCGAGGTTTTTCTGGGCGCCGGCGTAGACCAGGCCGAACTTCGTGAAGTCCATCGGACGCGAGTAGATGTCGCTGGACATATCGCAGACGAGCGGCACGCCGTCGGGGGTCTTGGGGATGCGGTGCCATTCCGTGCCGTAGATCGTGTTGTTGGAGCAGTAGTGGATGTAGGCGGGGTTGGCGGAGAACTTGCAGTCGGCGTCGGCGGGGATGTAGCTGTGATTCTTGTCCTTGCTGGTGGCGGCCTCGTGGACCGTGCCGTAGAACTTGGCCTGCTCGATGCTCTTCTCGGCCCAGTATCCGGTGGTGATGTAGTCGGCGGCCTGGTCCTGGGGCTTGAGGTTGGCGGGGACCATGAAGTTCTGGGTCGTCGCGCCGCCGGTCAGGAAGAGCATCTTGTAGTTGGCGGGGAGGTTGCTGATCTTGCGGAAGTTCTCGAAGGCGTCGGCGAGAACCTTGTCGAAGACCTTGCCGCGGTGGCTGTGCTCGAGGATGCCGAT
>JAEUJA010000090.1 GCA_016793195.1 Phycisphaerae bacterium | reverse complement strand
AGCCCGTCCTCCGGGTGCGCGTAATCGATCGTCGTCACGCCATCGCTGGCGCGCCGCACCGTGATCGGCACGTTGTACCGCTTGAAGACATACCCGCCCGCCGGCGCGCCCCACACTTCCTTGCCCTCGGCGTCAAGCCCTCGATCGCCGGTCGTGAACGTGTCGCTCGTCAGCGTCAGCTCGCTGGTCATCTCCACCGCGCCCCCCGACGCCGTGGGATACGGATACGCCGTCGCGCCCTTCCAACCGCCCCCGCCGGGCGTGAGCACCACGTCGAGCGTCCCAATGAAGTCCGACGCCGTCACACTCGCCGTGGCCTGGGGCAACAGCTCCTTGGCCGCCCACAAGCCCACCCACGCCCCGATGCCCGTCTGGGCGGCGATGCTGTGCGGATCGAGCGTCCGCATCCTGATCTTGTCCTTCGAGCGATACAACTGCAAAATCGACTGACGATACGGCAGGTGCATCGCGTCCGCCCGCGCCGACTCCACATACAGCGCGTTGGGAAGCCCGCTGATCGCCACCGGCGTCACCGCCATCACGATGTCGATGCTCGCGCCCCCGCCAACCTCCTGCACCGGCTTCTCGGTCTTCCACGTCCCCGCCAGCATGTCGCCGATCTTCCCGAGCACCTCGTCCGTCCACACCGGCTGCGCCGGCGCGGGCTTCTCCACCACCGGCGCGGGCACAGGCGCCGGCGCGGGCGCCGCCGGCTTGCTGTCCTGCGCCAGCGCCCCGCTCCCCGCGATCATCACCAACCCCGCGCCAACGAAACCATGCAGCGTGTTCTTCATTGTCACGTCCCCATCAATCCTCGGTCGAAAAATGGCGCGCGGGTTTCACCCCGCCCGCCACGGAATTCACTTCCACACGCCCGATCGCGCTCACGCGAGGCTCGGGAACAGCTTGTTGACCACCGTCACCAGGTCCTTCACGTGGCTGATCGACTCGTCCATGAACTTCTTCTCGTCCGCGTTCATGCTGAAGGTCAGAATCTTCTCGACGCCCTTGCTCCCAAGCACGCACGGCACGCCCACAAAGTACCCCTTCCCCTTCTGCCCGCCCGACACGCCGAACTCGTCCTCGCAATACGCGGCACACGGAATCACCCGCTTCTTGTCGCGGACGATCGACTCCACCATCTCGATCGTGCCGCTCGCCGGGGCATAGAACGCGCTGGTCCCCATCAGCTTCACGATCTCACCGCCGCCAACCTTCGCCCGCTCCACGCACGCCTGAATCTTCTCCGCCGGCAAGAGGTCCGACACCGGGATGCCGTTCACGCTGGTGAGACGCGGGAGCGGCACCATGTCGTCGCCGTGCCCGCCCAGGAGCAGCCCCTGGATGTCCTCGACCGACACCCCAAGCTCCATCGCCAAAAACGTCTTGTACCGCGCCACGTCCAGCGCCCCGGCCTGGCCCAGCACCCGGTGCGCCGGGAAACCCGTCACCTTCCACGCCACATACACCATCGCGTCCAGCGGGTTGCTCACCACGATCACGATCGAATCCGGCGCATACTCACGCACCTTCTCCGCGCAGCTCTTCACGATCCCCGCGTTCACCTGCACCAGGTCATCGCGGCTCATGCCCGGCTTCCGCGGCAGGCCCGCCGTGATCACCACCACGTCGCTCCCCGCGATGTCCTTGTAATCCGACGTCCCCGTGATCTTGCTGTCAAACTGCTCGATCGGACCGCAGCACGCAAGGTCCAGCCCCTTCCCCTTCGCGACGCCTTCCTTCTCCGGGATGTCCAAGAGCACGATGTCGCCCAGTTCCTTCGCCGCGGCCCAGTGCGCGCACGTCCCGCCGATGTTCCCCGCCCCGATGATGCTGACTTTGGCCCGACGCATGGCAACTCCTTGATTTCTCAAGCGCCCGAATGCCGGGCGCGGTGCTCGTGGCTCTGGCGCCCGCGACCAACGTCCGGGCGTCCGACCGTCCCCAGGGGCCGCCCCCAGGGTTCCAAGGATAGTCGCCCCCCACCGCCGCTTTCCCCGCCGCGCGCACGACCCCCGGCCCCTCCGCACTTCGGAAAGACCCGTCAGTTACCCCGCGTCTCACCCCGCCGGCGTCAGCCGGATCACATCATCCCGGCACTCGAACACCAGGTCCGGCCGCTCCCGCGCCAGGTGCGCCCGCAGCGCCTCAATCGTCGGGTAATCGTGCGTCCCGTTGAACTCCCGCGCGTCGTCGATCAGGATCACATGATCGCGCACGCGATGGTCGAGCACATGCCGAAGCTCGCGCATCACCGGCGTCTCCTCGATCCCCTTGCCCGTGCCCGGCCCCGAATAGTGCCCGTCCAGCCAGAACAGGCACGGGCTCTCGATCGTCCCCATCAACTCACCCAGCACCACGCCGCTGTCCCCACGCAGGATCGTCACGTTCCGATCGCCCGCGAACCGCGCAACGGCCCGCTCGAACAACCGCTCATCAAGCTCGATCGAGATCACCCGCCCAAACCGCCCCTTCATCGCCCGCACCATGTCGCCGTGAAACGTCCCCGTCTCGATCAGCGTCGAGCGCGGAAACCGCCGCGCGTACTCACCCACCACCGCACGCTTCACCGCCGGCGGCGGGGGCGTTGGCCTGCCGCCGCGCTCCCACGCGCGCCGCGCCCGCCAATCCCGATACGCCCGCGTCAACCAGCTCATGCGCGCCAGCGTAGTCAGTTCTGTTCCGCGCCGCTCGGAGCGCCTTCTTCCCTCGACGCGCCGCCCTCGCCCGCCGCCTCGCGCACGTGCCGCTCCAGCCAGTCCACGATCTCCTTGCGGTGATCGCCGATGAAGTAAATGAGCAGCGGGTGCCCATACCACGCCGACCAGCGTTCCGGCCTGCCCAGTCGCTCCCACAACAGCTCGCCATACTGCGATGGCACCGTGCGGTCCGTCCGCCCCTGCACCAAAAGCACCGGCTGCCCCGCCAGAAACGGCGCGGTGTTGTACGAATCCCACGCCGCCTTCTCCAGGTACATCTCCGAGATCGCGCGATAGTGCTCGCTCCCGGGCATGACCCGACGGCCATCGCTCCCCGTCAGCACCAGGTCAAGCCCCTCGATGTCCGACTCGCTGGCGATCCCCATCAGGTTCGCCCCCGCGCCCGCCAGCACCGTTGCCTTCACACGTTCACCCAGCCGCGCCACCACCGTCGGCCCGACGATCCCGCCGAAGCTCATCCCCACATACACCACCGGGCCGCCCGCCGCCGCCGCGCACTTCTTCTCCACAAACGCCAGCGCCGCCTCCCACGAATACGCGATGTCCGCGAACAGCTGCGCCCCTTGCGCAAACGTCGTCGACGCTTCATCAACCGTCATCGCCTTGGGCTTGGTCGACCGCGCGTCCCCCGCGCCCTGCCCCCGCGCCTCGCGATCCTCTTCCTCCAACGCCCGCTCGACGCGCTCAAAGCCCCACGACAACCCCTCGCTCTCCACCACCACCCACCCGCGCCGAAGCAACTCATTCGCCACCGGCCGCGTGTATTCCAACCCACCCAGCCCGTGCTTCACCAGCGCGATCCCCTTCGGCGGCCAAGCCTCCGCCACCGGCGTGCGCACATGAAACTCATCCGCCAGCACCGCCCGCCGCCGCAGCCCCCGCACATCCAGCGGCCGCTCCTCGCCCCCGGCGCTCCGCCTCATTCTCGGAAATGGGCGATCCGCGCGGAACGTAAAGAACGAAAACCCGCCGTCAAACCCCGGCCCCGACCAGTCCCCGCCCACCTCGCCGAACGTTTCGCCCCCCTCGCCCGTCACCTCCGTGCGGTTCGCCACAACCAACCCCTGGCCCAGCGGCCAGAGTTCCTGCACCCACGCCACCGAAATCCCCGGAGGTGCCCCGCCCTCCTTGCCGCCCGCCCCCTCTTCCGCCGCCCTGAACTTCATCCGCCGCTCACCCGAAGGCAAGCCCTCCGTCCGACGCGACGGCCATTCGATCCCGCGCCCCGACACGCCAACAGTTCCATCCGCGCCCCGCGCCGTCAGCGCCGCCGCCGCCGGCTCGCGCGTGTACGAGCACGCGCCCAGCGACAACAACATCGCCGCCAGCACACCAACGCCCAGCCTCCCGATCACACCTCCCGCCCCGCTCCGTCGCTCCATCGATGCCTCCAAGGCTTGGACCCTTCACTTCGTCATCGGAACTCGATCTCCACACCGTCGACTTCCGATGCCCACTTCGGTACCGGTGGCACCTCGTAGGGATGCAACTCATACATCACGCACCCCAGCAGCGGCTGACTTCCCGGCGGCCCCTTCTCTCGCGCATCCATCACCACGTCCTTGGCGATCCGCTTCTTCACGAATCGCCTCAGGCGGTACACCTGCCGACGATCCCACCGCCCCGGCCCGCTCACGCCTGACAAGAACCCATCCACCTCTGCGACCGCGTAATCCGCAATGTCGCGCTCACACGGCAACAGTCGAAGGTACGCCGCAGGCTCGCCACGAAAGAGCACGCATTCTGGCGCGGGAACCCACAGTTCCCCCAGAAGGCACAGACGCTTCACCAACTTCGCCGCGTCTTTCCCAACGATCAAATCCTCTTCCACACGCCACTCAAGCCACTCCGACAACTCTCCATTGCTTCGTCTTTCCCCTAATATCCAGTGCCTAGTGCCCATTGCCTTCTCTCACAAACTCCACCTTCACCTTCCCGATCTCCGACACCCACTTCGGCGCCAGCGAAACCGCGCACGCCCGGCCGTCCTTCATCGCGCACACCAGCTGCGGCTGCCCGCCCGGTGGCGTCGCCCCCGCGTCGATCACCACATCCTTCAGAACCCGCCCCGTCCCAAAGTCTGTCAACCGATACACCTGCCGCCGCGCCCCACGCCGCGCCCCGCCCACGCCAGGCACAAACGACTCCACCGCCTCCACCACCTCCATCGAAGCCCCGCCACTCACATACGCCGCCGGCTCCCCGCGAAAAAGCACGCTCCCCGGCGACGCCACATACACCTCGCCGTCAAACCCCAGTTCGAGCAACGCTTCGATCAACTCCGCGGGATGCTCGCCGACGATCCGCTCGGCCTCAACGCACCACTCAAAACCCGGCGCCGCGCTCGACACGCCATCACTCGCGCCGCCGTCCTCCGCCGCTTCTGGTTCCCCGGCCTCGTGAGCATCACCCGGCGCCTCGCCGTCGCAAGATTCCTCGTCGAACTCGTCCTCGGCTTCGCCATCATCCTGCGCTTCTACTTCCTCGCCCCCCGCCGCGCCCCCCGCGGCGCCTCCCGAAGCCGAATCCCACGCCTCTCTCGCCTCGTCGATCAGCGCATCAATCTCATCAATGCCCGTCAATACCTCGTCCAGTTCCGGGTCCTCGTTGTCCTCGGCGAACAGCTCAACCAGATTCGCCGCGTGCGTCTCGATCCCCAGCGCCGCCCGATCCAGCGCCAGCCCCTGTTCCCCTTCGTCAAGCAGATCAAACTCTCCCAGCGCGTGCGTGATCGCCTGCAAGCCGATCAAGTCCGGCACGCTCTTCCGCCACTTCGCGCCCTCGCTGGTCTTGGGAAACGCCGCCGACGCCCGCGCCAATTCCGTCCACTTGCCAAGCAGCGCCGCCCACGTCAGCACCCGCGCCGCGTCGTCGCGCCCGCCGCCCGATCGACTCGTCTCCCCGTCACCCATTCGCCCGCCCATCCTTGATGCGGCCCTCGCCCATTCCGCCATCACGCCAACATCGCCCGCATAATCCCGCGAAACTCCGATGCCCTTCCGAAATCGGTCGTCCTTTTCTACCTCTTCCCCCCGTGCTCCTCCGTGTCTCCCCGTGGTAAATGCTCTCCCGCAGTCTCCCACATCCCGCCCCACGCCGCAATCCTTCCCCACGCCCGCCGCCGCTATCGTCCGCCATGGAACTCGACCCCGCCGACCTCTCCATCCCCGATCGTTACAAGCTCCTCATCGGCGCCATCGTTCCCCGCCCCATCGCCCTGGTCTCCACCATCGACACCCTCGCCCGCCCCAACCTCGCCCCCTTTTCCTTCTTCGCCGGTGTCGGCTCCAACCCCATGACGCTCCTCTTCTGCCCCGCCAACAACCCCGACGGCCAGGAAAAAGACTCCCTCGCCAACGCCAAGCCCACCGCCGAAGGCGGCACCGGTGAGTTCGTCGTCAACGTCGTCAGCGATTCCTTCGCCCGCATGGCCGTCGCCGCCAGCGAGCCGCTCCCCCGCGGCACGAACGAATTCGACGCCGTCGGTCTGACGCCCGCGCCCTCCCGCGTCGTCCGCCCCCCGCGCGTCGCCGAATCACTCGTCTCGTTCGAGTGCCGCACGCTCCAGGTCATCCGCACCAACCCCGGCGCTCCCTCGGGCGGCAACATCGTGCTCGGCCAGGTCGTCCACGTCCACGCCCGCGAAAGCGTCATCAACCACAAGCTCCACATCGACCCCGCCGCCCTCGACGCCGTCGGCCGCATGGGCGGCACGAGCTACTGCCGCACCCGCGATCGCTACGACATCCCGCTCGGCCTGGCCGCGCTCGCGCCGAACCCCTCCGCGCCCGGGACTGCGAGCTAGCACCCCTGCTCAAACCCCAGCGCAAACTGGTCAAAGTCGTCGCCGTTCACGAACCCGTCGCCGTTGAAATCGGCGACCGGCGAGCCGTGCTCGAACGCCTCGCCGAACGCATCGAAGTCGTCGGCGTTGACGAATCCGTCCGCGTTGAAGTCCAGCGGGCACCCGATCACCAGGAGGTCGATGCTGAGCATCCGCGCGCCGCTCCCCATCGCAAACGCATCCGGGAGATTCCCAAGGTCGTTCTCGGCCTCCAGCAGATACTCGCCCGCGCCCAGCCGAAGCTTGGCAATCGTCTCGCCCTCGCCCACGACCTCGCCCGACCCCACGTTCCGCAGCCGCATCGTGTGCTGGTTGAGCGGCATCCCCGCGCTCTGATCCGGCTCGCCCGTGAACAGCACCTTCACCCACGTCGGCGCATCAACCCGAAACCTGATCGATAGGTCCGTCCGCGATTGCGTCAGCTTCGGCGCGCTCGTCCCCGGCGACGCCAACGCCTCGGCGTAGATCAAGATTCGTTCCTCGCTCCAACCCGTGAAGATAAACGCCTGCGCGAACCAGATCGGCCCGCCCGCCCCCGCGTTGATCGTCTCGAACCACGGCGCGTGACCCGGCGCGTGCGCCGAAAAGCTCCCAAGCTCGCCGTCCACCGTCATCACCCCGGACTGCTCGATCACCTCGATCGACCCGCCAGAGGCCCCCGCGCCCAACGCCATCGCGCACGCCGCCGCCAGCACCCACGCTCTCATGATCGATCCCTCTCTCGCGCGCGCCATCACCCGCTACTTCTCTTCGCGCTACTTCTCTTCCCGCTTCTTCTTCTGGTCCTCCGCCGTCTGCGAAGCACGGTCCGCCCGAATCCGCAGCCCCTGGAAGCCAACCTCCGGCGGGTCCGGCGTCATCATCCAGCCCCACATCCCCGGCGCGCCGAAGCTCTCCACCGTGGTCGGCGGATGAAAATGCAGCGCGATCGGCACCACGCCCTGCAGCTCATCGTGCGTCCCGAAGAACTTCCACGCCCGGTCCATCGACTGGGCCCGCGAGCCCTGCTTGCGCATCCGCGCCAGGTCCACCGGCACCCAGTTGAGCGTGCCCTTGGCCTCGTCGTACAGCGCCCACTCCACCCACACCTTCAGCGTCTTCTTCCCGCCCTTGCCGTCGTTCAGGAAGTTGTCCGTCGATCCCGAGCCCGTGCCCGTGTCCCACCCGATCACCAGCCGCGCCGGAAGCCCCGCCATCCGGTACGCCGCCACCAGCGTCGCCGCGATGTCAAAGTCCGACCCGCGACCCTTCTGGAACGTCAGCTCCGGCCCAAGCACACCGATCCCCTGCAGCTGCCCGCTCTTTAGGTACGTCAGCCCGTCGCCCGTCGGCTGAAGCCGCGACATCATCTGCCCCGCCAGCCACTTGGCCAGCGTCGCCGGCGGCACGCCCAGCGGGTTCCCCTTCGTCTGCTCGTTCACCCACGCCCGCAGCAACTCCGTGTCAAAGTCGTGGCGGATCACTCGACCCTGCCGCGGCTCGCGCATCATCGCGTAGTCGATGTACATCTGCGGGCCAAACGTCGACGCCACCACCGTCGGCCAGCCGTTCTTCGGCCAGTCAACCTTCGTCGCCCCCGCCTCGTCGTACACCGTGTTGTACGCGTTCGACTTGTACGAAACCTCAAACCCGATCTCGCGGCACACGCTGTTCACCGCGTCCATCCGGATCAGGTTCACCCCGCTCTGGTACGGCTGGCCCGTGATCTGCTTCTCCAGAATCGTGAACTTCTGCGGCTCCACCGCCCGGTCCTGCAGCTTCAGCACCGCCTTCAGCGAGTTCCGGTCCGGCACCGCCGACGCCGTCGCCGGCGGGAACGGGAACACCACCGACAACGTCTCGAACTTGAACGGCGTCGTGTCCGGCAACTTCGAGTTGTTCGGGTCCGCCATGTCGCTCCGCGTCGACTGCACGTCCACGTTGATCGTCACCACCCAGTCCTTCGACTTCTCTCGCCTCACAAACGGCCCGGGCTCCGTCGGTCGCGTCTCCACCACCTTGATCACCGGCCTGGCCGTCACGCCCGGCGCCGTGCTGGGCTGCGTCGGCGCCGGTTTGGTCGCGGGCTTGGTCGCGGGCTTGGCAGGCTGCTTCACCGGCGACTTCGTATCACCCGGCTTGTCACCCGGCTTGTCCGCAGGCTTCTCACTTGGCCTCTCACCCGGCTTGCTCTCCGTCGGCGGCTCCCCGTCCTTCTTCTCGTCCGGGTTCTCGCTCGGCGCCGGTTCCGCCGGCTTGGGCTTCTCGCGCGGCGTCCGCACCGGCGGCGTAGCCGGCGGCGTCACCGGCGGATTGCTGTCCTGACCCAGCACATCCACCGCACCCAGCATCGAAACCAGCGCCATCACCGACAGAAGACGTCGCATGTCCTTGACACTCCGGCCCCACCCATCAACAGGTCGGGGGTTGTGCGGCATGACAGTCAGACGCATCAGAATACGTCCCGGGTCCCCCTCCGGCTTGCGATTTTCCGCATGGAGGCCGCCCGATCGCCCGCCGTACCATCGCGCATGGCCACCCACCCCTTCCCGTTCTCCCGCCCCCTCTTCTCTCCCACCGCCGCCGCCACCGGGGGCGGAACCCGCGTAGAAAAGGACTCCATGGGCGAGATGCCCGTCCCCGCCGACGTCCTCTACGGCGCCTCAACCCAGCGCGCCGTCCTCAACTTCCCCGTCTCCGGCCGCATCGTCCCCGAAGGCGTCCTCAGGGCCTATGGCACGCTCAAGGCCGCCTGCGCCCGCATGAACAACAAGCTCGCCCGTCTCGACGACGCACGCACCAACGCCATCGTCGAGGCCTGCGCCGAAATCGAATCCGGCCTCACCCAGCGCGGCGGGCTCGCCAAGCACTTCCCCATCGACATCTACCAGACCGGCTCCGGCACCTCCACCAACATGAACGCCAACGAGGTCATCGCCAACCTCACCGCCATCCGCTCAGGCAATCCCATCGGCAAGAGCAAAGACCCCGACTACATCAAGCGCGGCGGCGTCCATCCCAACGACCACGTCAACATGGGCCAGTCCAGCAACGACACCTTCCCAACCTCGATGAACATCGCCGCGGCCGTCGCGATCAAAAACAACCTGCTCCCCGCCGTGCAGGCCATGGCCGCCGAACTCGAAGCCAAGGCCAAGGCCTGGGACACCATCGTCAAGATCGGACGCACCCACCTCGCCGACGCCACGCCCATCCGCCTCGGCCAGGAGTTCAGCGGCTATGCCTCGCAGCTCCGCCACGCCGAGGAACGCCTGAACCGCTCGCTGCAAACCCTCGGCGAGCTCGCGCTCGGCGGCACGGCCGTCGGCACCGGCATCAACTGCCACGAAGAGTTCGGCAAACTCGTCGCCGCCGAACTCACCACGCGCACCGGCGTGTCATTCCGCGAAGCCTCCAACCACTTCGAGGCCCAGCACGCCCGCGATTGCTACGTCGAAACCTCCGGGCACCTTCGCACCCTCGCCGTCAGCCTCACCAAGATCGCCAACGACATCCGCTGGATGGGCTCCGGTCCCCGCTGCGGCATCGGCGAACTCGCCCTCCCCGCCGTTCAGCCCGGCTCTTCCATCATGCCCGGCAAGGTCAACCCCGTCATCTGCGAATCGCTCATCATGGTCTGCTGCCAGGTCGTCGGCAACGACGCCGCCGTCACCATGGGCGGCCTGGGCGGCATCGGCTCGCTGCTCGACCTCAACGTCGCCATGCCCGTGATGGCCGCCAACCTGCTCGATTCGATCGGTCTGCTGGCGAACGGCTGCACGATGTTCACCAGGAACCTGCTTCAGACGCACAGCGGCGATCCATCCACCGGCCTGCCGCCGTCGCCGGGTTTGCAGCCAAACGAAAAACGCTGCGCCGAACTCATCGAAGGCTCGCTGGCGATGTGCACCAGCCTCGTGCCCGTCATTGGCTATGACAAGTCCGCCGCCCTCGCCAAGGACGCCTTCAAGCAGGGCAAGACCGTGCGCCGGCTCGCGTACGAAACCGTCGTCGGCCAGAAAGACAACGCCGGCAACACCATCACCAAGAGCGACATCGATAAGTACCTCGACCCGTGGTCCATGACCCTCCCCGGCGGCGAAGGCAGCTCGGGGGGTTGATCTTCGACGATTTGACGCTTGGACATCAGTACATTACTATGTCGACATGCTTGTGTACGGTTGTCGATTGTCTCTGACTCCCGAGTCCGACATCACAACTGCCATCGCCGCCGTCGGCAGGTGGCTTCAGTTCAAGACGCGTGCCGATTTTCCGATTCGCATGCTGCGCGATGACGGCAATCGCGAATTGGACGAACACGAAGTCAACTGGTATGGCCAGCACGACCAAACTGAGTCGTGGTGGGCACTTCGTTACTCGCACCCGGACTCCATCATCGAAGGTCGCTCTTGGATCACGGAAGTCGGACTGCATCGCACCCCAACGTCGCATGTATGCACTGTCTGTCTGCAAACGCGCGAGCAAAGCACGCTTGTAATGGAGGAGGCGGAATGTACCCAGCCCCGATTGGTGGGCGACATGCTCAAGAGCGTTGGGCATGTCCCGGGCTACTGCGACGGCAGCCTGAAGCGGCTCGATCTCGACAACTGCGAGCAAGTCAGCGAACAGATACGCCAGCCGGCGCGCGAATACCCGATTGTCCAAATCAGCGTCGATCTCGCCGGCGAGCCGCTCCTGGATGCAGACCGCGTTGCGATGCTTTCAGCCGGCGTCGCCTGTGTCTACCTAATTCCATCGACCGTCGACACGTTCGAGCTGCAAGACCGCATGGGAGGCGAATACTCCTGCTACCACGGTGCGCTGAACATTATTTGGCCAGTAGGAGAATCGCAGCGCGCTGGGAAGGCGCGATTCCGGCGCGTCATGGCTCATCAGGTCGAATCCGCACGTCAAGCAGGGCGCCGGCCTGAAAACGTTCTCTTGGCGAGTCTCTGTCATCGAATGAACGAACTTCTGTCGCGATCGCATATCACCCCCGAGTCTGTGCGCGCCGCGCGACACCGCGCCGAGTTGGCCGCCTTACACCAAGCGGCAAAGTCCGCCAAGTCTGGCGAGGAGGTCGAAAACCTGTACCGCCTCGTCGATAAAGACCAGCGCGACGAAATCGACCAACTCAAGCGAGAGCGCGTGGACCTCGTCAGGCAGCTGAATGAGGCCCGCGACCAGTTATTCACGACCCAGTCCGAGTTGGAAGGATTCAGGGGTCAATTGGCTCGCGATTCCCAGCGACCTGGTTTTCGTGAATCGAGAGTCAGCCTTGATGCTCGAAAAGAGGTAGCGGACTCCATTGCCAAGGACGGTTTCAAGCTTCAGCACGCCCTCGACTTCGTAGCATCCGCCTATGAAGATCGCGTGGTCCTGCTCGACACCGCAAGGGCGAGCGCACGAGATTCTGCCAAGTTCAACGATGTCCCCAAGGCACTTGAACTCATGTGCCGCCTCTGCAGCACTTATTGGCAATCTCTCGCCAATGGCGAGGGCGACGCGCAAGCGCGTGTCATCTTTGGCAACTCATTCAGCGCGCGAGACTCCGAAGGCGTGGAAGGCAACAAGCGTGCCAAAGACCTGCGGACCTTTGTGTACAAGGGCCGCCCTCTGCACATGGTGTCGCACTTGAAGATCGGTCGAAAGGACAGTGTCGCGGAAACGTGGCGACTCTATTTCCACTGGGATGCCGCGGCCCAAGTTATCGTGATCGGCCATTGCGGTAGGCACTTGGATCACGGCTGACCAATGCGATGCTCCCCTCTTGCCCCGCCTTTGCCCGTTTCCTTCCGATCCTCTGCCCTGCGGGATTCCCCCATCCGCGGAACTTCTCCCCGCGCCATCCGACCAACAATAATGTTGGTGAGTGCAAACTTGCGCGCCGCCTGCGCATGCACAGGGGCGGGCGCGCGACCGGCATCCTCGGCGAGCCGCGCCGGATGCCAGAGCCTCACCGCCCGTTGGAGTTTTTCGGATGCGTTCCCGCCGACTCGATCAAGCAAATCTCGCCCGGCTTCAACCCGGACCCTCACTCGCAGACTCGTTCAGGTCCGGCGTCCAAAGGCGCGGAATCACATCAAGCGCCAACTCCTTCGCCTCTCCAGCCTTCGAGCACCTCGAGCCGCGCTCGCTCTTTGACACCACCTTTGCCTCCGTCGGACTTGGCTTCATCGGCGGCTGGCACAACGACTCCCAGGCCGAGGCCTACATCTCCGAGGGCTCCATCTCCGACACCGGCGTCGCCAGCGGCACATGGTCCGTCGCGCGCGATGGCGGCGCGCAGCTCGTCGGCGGCCTGCCCTACTCCTCCATCACGCGCCTGGCCGACGGCCGCCTCCTCCGCAATCCCTCGCGCGGCTACAACGGCTCGCCCCGCGAGTTCAACGCCGCACGCTTCGATTCCGCCGCCGGCTACAACGCCGGCTGGTGGTACGCCGAATACACCAACGCCACGCGCGAGCTCGAGTTCATCGTCGAGCAGCCCTCCGCCGCCTCGCCCTCCGATCTCTCGGGCACGTGGACCTACACGCTCGCGGGCGTCGCCTTCGACGACAACTTCCCCAACGACCCCGACGGCAGCGAGGGCGAAGGGCGCGGCAGCTCTGGCACGATGACGATCACCAACTCGCTCGTGCTCTTCCAGGCCGTCAAGGGCGCCGCGCCGCGCACCAGCACCACCATCACCGGCATGACAGTTTCCGGGCGCGCCACCGGCTCGCGCGGCGAATACTTCTACCTCAGCAAGGACAAAAACACCCTCATCTTCGCCGACATGACCCGCGGCGACGAGGTCTTCATCGGCATCGCGGTGCGCAGCGGCTCGGCCGCCGCGCCACAGGACCTCGTCGGAAACTACCTCTTCGCCGATGTCGCCACCCACGATTACGCGCTCGCGCGCGGCTCTGAGATGGAATCGTCCCAGTGGCTGCTCTCGCTCGAATCCGACGGCGATTACAAGGTCTATGACCTCGACGAGTACGACTCCGGCGGACGTCGCGTTATCTCCCGCGGCTTCTGGCACGTTTCCGCCGACCGCCTCACGCTCGACGAAGACCGCTCCTCCGGCGAGTTCATCTTCGCCATCGCGCGCAACCGCACCACGCTCCTCCCGCTCCAATACGACGACGACTTCGAGAACGACGGCCCCGCGCTCGGCCTTGGCACGCGCGTCGCCGGGCCCGACGACACATGGTCCGACGCGCCGCTCAGCTTCACCTCCGGCACGCCCGACAACTTCGGGCATCCCACGCTCTATCAACTCGGCGCCGACGGCTCATGGGCCGGCGTCGACATCGTCCGCGCCTCGGGCTCGCCCACGATCACCGGCAACCTCGTCTCGTGGTACGACAAGAAGGACGGACGCCATCACGCCGTGGGCCTCGCC
>JAEUJA010000030.1 GCA_016793195.1 Phycisphaerae bacterium | reverse complement strand
CCCGCCGCGCCGTGGGTCGCGTCCACACACGCGGTAACTCGATCCGCACTCGGATTCGCGACCGTGCCGAAGCCTTCCGCCGTCTTCATCGCCATCGCGATCGGGTGTTGTAATGGCGTCTTGGCGACTGTTCGCTCCGGTTCCTTCGCGGCACGCCGAGGCCGCGGAGCATCGCTCGAGATCGCGGTCTTCGCCGCCGGGTCCGTCGCGACCGCGCCATGGTCAGTGCCTTCGCCGTGGCTCGTCGCGCCCGCAGGGAGCACACGATCCGCCAGCGACAGCACCCGATCCGACTCGAACCACGTGTTCCGCCACACCGCCGCCACCGCCAGGGGCGTGAGGAACGACGCCAGCGCCGCCGCCCACAGCGCGTGCTTGGTCGCCGGACGCAGCTTGGGCGAACGGCACAGGATCGACACGCCGACGACGATCGGCGTCGCCGCCAGCCCCCCGATCCACACCAGTTCTATGAGACGAGAAAGGTCCATCGTCGCTCCGCGTTCGTTCGCCGCCAGAGGTGCGTCGGGCTCGCGCCGCCGCCGTCCTATTTCCGGTCCAGTTCTTCCATCAGCCGGCGCAGCTGGTCGATCTCGTCGGGCGTGAGCCGCTCGTTCTCGACCAGGTGCAGCACCACCGGGCCGGCGGCGCCGTCGTAAAGCTCGTCGAGCAGCGCCCGCACGCGCGACTTGGTCACGCTGGCGCGGCTCGCCTTGGCGCGGTAGATGTACGCCTGGTCGCCCTTGTCGGCCTTCACGAAGCCCTTCTGCTCAAGGCGCGTCAGGAACGTCAGCACCGTCGTGTACGCCACCTTCCGCCCGCGCTCGTGCAGCACTTCCATCACCCCGCGCACGGTCAGGGGCCCCTGGTCCCACAGGACCCGAAGCACCCCGAGCTCCGCCTCGCCGAGTTCGTGTTCTTTCTTGCTCATGGCCTTTGACCCGTCCGGTGCGTGCCGTCCGCCCGCCGCCCGGGCCTCCTCCGTTCCCTGTCCATCCGTCCATCGGCCCGTTCAACTACTACGAGCGTCGTAGCAAGGTACTACAATCGTCGTAGGTCGTCAAGCTCCTTGGGAACGAGATTCCGAGAATTGTGGAAAACCGGCCCGGATCGCGAAAGTTGCGGCACAATCCCCGTCCTGCGCCCCGCCCCTCGCACCGGACAGGGCGCTGTTAGGGCTCGGGCGCCGGGGCCGGAACTATCATGGTCCATGGAACACGCCACCATCGCGGCGGTGCGATACCTGAACACCGTGCCACTGATCGAAGGGCTCGACGATCTGCATGGCCTCGGGCTCGCGCTCGCCGCGCCGTCGCGCATCGGGCCCATGATCCGTGAAGGCCACGCCGACATCGGCCTGGCCTCGATCATCGAGGCGTCGGACTTTTCATCCGAGCTGGTGATGATCCCCGCGGGCATGATCGGGTGCGATGGCCCGACCATGACCGTCCGCCTCTTCTCGGCCGTCCCCCTCGCGGAGATCACGGAGGTCCATGCCGACACCGACAGCCGCACGTCGGTCGTGCTGTGCCGCGTGCTGCTCCGCCGCCACTTCGGCGTCACGCCGCGGGTCGTGGAGTTCGACGCGCGCGAGCGCGTCGTGGTGGCGCGGGGCGGCGCGCCGGGCGACGAATGGCCGAAGGCCCTGCTCCTGATCGGCGACAAGGTTGTCACCGATTCGCCGCCGGCGGTGCGCTATCCCCACCAGCTCGACCTGGGCAAGGCCTGGAAGGACCTGACCGGCCTGCCGTTCGTCTACGCGATGTGGATGTGCCGGCGCGACCGCGCGGGCGGTGAAGACATCGCCGCCGTCGCGGCGCTGCTGGATCGCCAGCTCCGCCACAACCTGACGCGGATGGAGTGGATCATCCGCGAGCACGCGCCGCGCCACCGCTGGCCCATCGACCTGGCGCGCCGCTATCTCACCGAGCTCCTGCGCTTCCGCGTGGGCGACGCGGAGAAGGCGGCGATCGCGCGCTTCTTCGCCGAGGCCGCCGACCTGGAGGGCAAGCCCGCCCCCGCGCCTGTGTTCTGGTCGCGCCCGCCGGCGCGGCTCCTGGGCTGACGCATGGGCACCCTCTCGCGCATCCGCACCCCCGCGATCGCCGACCTGACGCGCCAACTCCGATTTTCCTCGCGCGAGGCGCTGCGCCGCCAGATCGATCGCGTCGAGGAGCTCGCGGGCGAAATCGATCCCGACCAGTCCTACCCGATCGAGTTCGTCGCGTTCCGCATCACCGGCTATCGCGACGCGGAGCTGGGCCCGGGTGGCGTTGTGCGCGGCAACGCGCTGGCCGCCGATCTGCCGGGCGTGATCGAGCGCCTGTGCGAGGCCGCCGAGCTCCCGCGTGACGATCCGTCCCTCCGCGGCGGGCTGAGCGCGGGCGAGCTCGCCGAGAAGTGGGGCGTCAGCGGCAAGACGCTGACGCGCTACCGGCGCTTCGGCCTCATCGCGCGCCGCGCGATCGATGCGCGCGGACGGGCCCACGCCGTCTTCATGCCCGGCGTCGTCGCGCGGGTCGAGGCGGCCCGGGCGCGCGAGATCACGCGGGCCGCCGCCTTCACCAGGATCGATGAACAGACCCGGCGCCGCATGGTGTTGCGCGCCGCCCGCTATCACGCCCGCTTCCGCTGCTCGCTCAACCAGATCGCGGCCCGCCTGGCGCGGCGTTTCGATCGCAGCCACGAGGCGGTGCGCCAACTCCTGAAACGGCACGAGCGGGCGATCACCGGGGGCGCGCCCGGCGCCGGCCCCCTCGACGAGCACGGGCGCAAGGCCGCCGAGCGGGCTCTCCGGCGCGGCATCGAGCCCGCCGCCATCGCGGCCCGGTTCGGGCGGACGCGCCAGGGCGTGGTGCGTGCCGCGGCGCTCGAGCGATACGCCATGCTGCACCGATGGATCGAGGCCGGGGCGCTCGATCGCCCCGAGTCGCCCGTGTTCACTCGGCCCGACAGCGCCGAGGTGATCCTCGCGCCCGCACCCGCGCGATCGGGGCTCGCCGAGCCCGTCGAGCAGACATTCGCGGCGCTGATCGCCGCGCGGAATCGAAAGGCGATCAGCGCCAAGGAGGAGCGCGAGCGGGCGATGGCCTGCCACTTCCTGGTCCGCCGCGCCGCCGCCCTCGCCGCCACGATCGATCGCCTCCACCCGGAGCCCACCAAGATCGATGAGTGCTTCACGATGCTGCGTTGGTCGACGCGCCTGAAGATCGCGCTCATGCGGAGCCAGCTGCCCCTGCTGGTCTCGACGATCGAGGGCGTGCTTGGCTCGCCGCTCGAGCTCGCGCCGCTGAGCGCGGCCAAGCTCCGCGAAGTTGTCGGCGCCGGGCTGGCCGCCCTCTCGGAAGGCGTCAACCACTTCGACGCGGCCAAGGGCGGGCGACTCGCCGCGCCCGCTGGGCTGGCAATCAACCGCGCCGTGACCCGCGTGGCCCGCGTGACCAGCGCGACTAGCGCCGCGCGCCCGGACGCCGACATCCCCGCCCCGCCGGCCAAAGCGCGGGCAGTCGCCAGGCCCTCCATGGACGCGCCCCTGGCCCCGTGGGAGCGATCCGTCGACCCGTGGCAGCGCTCGATCGAGTTCGACCCGCGCCTCAGGATCGTGCTGGTCGCGATGGAGGCCGCGGACCGGCGCGTGCTCGAGCGGCGTGCCGCGTGGGACGGCGCGCCGCCCGCGACGCTCGCCCAATTGGCCAAAGAACTCTCGACCACGCCGATGCGGGCCGCAATGCTCGAGCGACGCGCCATCCGTATCGCCAGGGCCGCCCTCCGAGGCGAGCCCTCGCCCGACGAGCGCCGCGCTACCACAAAACGCCCGGGCGCGGGAGAAAAACGATGACCAATCCAAGCCGCGCCAACGCCCGCGCCGGGGACGCACGCGGCCAGGCCCCGCCACCCCTCAATCTCGACGCCGTCCGCGAGGCATGGGTGCTCCATCGCGGCGCGCTGGGCGACAGCGTGCTGACCTGGCCGGTGCTGCGCCATCTGGTAAAGAGCGGCGTGGTGACCACGCTCGCCGCCGACCGCGCCAAGGCCGAGTTGGCCGCCGCGTGCGTCGGCGTGCACGCCGCCGACGCCGAATCGCCCGACATGCTCGCGATCTGGCGCCCCGAGGGCGCGGTGCGTGGCCTGCCCGGCGTCGACCTGGTCCTCGATTACGAGCACGCCGCCTCGCCGCTCCGCGACGCCAGGCTCCGGCGCATGTTCCCGCGGGCGAGCGTGGTCCCCATGCCCCAGCCCCGCGGCGGGCGGTCGCTCCGTGCGTTCGTCGACGCCCATCCCTTGGCGCGCGTCGACGCCCGCGCCAACGCCGACGGGCCCGTGGTGCTCCACGTCGGCGCGGGCTCCGAAGCCAAGCGCTGGCCGATGGAGCGCTGGTGCGACCTGCACGAGCGCCTGTGCGACGACGGCAAGGGCGTCGTCGTCATCGCCGGCGAGGTCGAACGCGAGCGGTTCTCACGCACCGACACCGGATTCTTCCAGCGCATGGGCGGCCGCTGGATCGACACACTGCCCGCGCTGCGCGATCTCATCGCGGGCGCCCGCGCGCTGGTCGGCAACGACAGCGGCCCGACCCACCTGGCCGCCCAGCTCGGCGTCCCAACCACCGCCATCTTCGGCGCCACCGACGCACGCGAATGGGCCCCGGTCGGGGGCCACGTGCGGGTGGTGGGGCGGATGGGCGACCGGCCGAGCGTCGATGAAGTCCAACGCGCGGTGCTCGGTTCACTCCGCCTCGATCCCGTGTAGGCCGCGTCACCCTCGCGCCGTCGGGGCGCGCTCCGCGGGCTCGCCGGGGTCTGCCGGGCTCTCCGCGCCCCGCGGGTCGTTCGACTGCGCCACCATCGCCACATCGGGATCGACCGGAAGCTCATCGAGTTCATCCACCGCCGGCGTCCCCGCCAGCCTCGCCAGCCGGTGCTGCGTGTACAGCATCACCGACGCCCCCCGCGATCGCCACCACGCCCATCGCCCACTGCCCGCCCGTCAGCACTTCCTGAAAGAGGTACATCGATCCGATGCTCACGAAGATCGGCTGCAATTGCACTACGCCCGCCGACACCGCCAGGCCCAGGCGCGCGATGCTGATGAAGTAAAACGTGTGCCCCAGCCCCACGCCGATGATCGACGAGAGCGCGAGCAAAAACAGGTGCTTGCCCGAAAGCTCGAACACGCCCATGCCCGCGCGAGGCGCGAACACGAGCATCGCCGCGAAGATCCCCGCGGCCGAGATCACGCTGACGGCCGCGAACGCCGTGATCGGCGGGATCGCGTGCATGCACTTCCGCACCGCCAGCGCATACGCCGCATATCCCAATCCCGCGAGGATGGAAAGCGTGACGCCCAGCGCCGAGCCGGTCCCCAGGCCGCCGGGCTTGAGCGCAATGGTGAGAAGCGTCCCGAGAACCACCAGCGACATGCCGACGAGAAAGCCCCGCGACGTGATGATCCGCCGCTCGTTCACGAACAAGATCGCGGCCCCGACCGTCACGAAGATGACCTGCAGGCGCAGCGAGAACGTCATCAGCCCCGGCGAGACGTAGTAGGGCGCCAGGCCGAACGCGACCTGTCCCAGCACGTTGAACACGCTCGGCACCAGCGCCGCCCGCCACAATCCCGGTGGGAGCGTTCCCCGCCAGAACCCCACCACCAGCACCGGCATCCACAGCACCGCCGACACCGCGTACCGCCAGCCGTTGGCCGTCCACCCGTCCACAAGCTCGGTGAAGTACCGCAGAAAAAGCGGGATGCTGGACCACCCAAACAGCGAGCCCAGGATGCACATCGTGCCCAGCCAGCGCCCCGTCGACTCCGCGCGCCGCGCCGGGCCCGCGCTCCCCATCCCGCTCCCCATCCCGCGCCCAACCCCGCGCGCCGCCCCGGGGCTGCTCGCCGGCGCGTCAACGGCAACGGCGGGTTTGGCGGGCGGGCTCGTCATTCGTGGCGTGCGTGGCGGGCGTGGCGGGCGTGGCGGTCGGGACGCGATGGCAACGGGCCGCCGGAGTCCAAGCGAGGCGCGCGACGCCGATCCGCGCCACGCCGATCCGTGCGACGCCGATCGTAGACCAAGCCGCCGATCCTGCAATCCCACCCCGCGTTTCTGGTAAGAAGAGGCATGGGACGCCCCATGCACCACTGCGCCCGCTGCGGCACCGACCTCACCCGCCGCCGCGCCCTCCGCGATCCCATCTACTCCCTCCCTCTCGTCACCTGCCCATCGTGCGGCCTCACCGTCGCCCGCCGCAAGCACCCGCTCCCCGTGTGGACCCGCCGCGTCATCCGCGCCGTCCCCGTGTTCCTGGGGCTGTCGGCACAGATCGTCCTGATCCCCATCGTCACGCTCGGCTTTGTGCGAATGGCCGCCGTCCTGGCCGATGAGATCATGCTCGTCGGCTGGTCGCGCGACGGCACCATGAATCGCGATGTCCTCGCCGCGTTCTCGGATCGGTACCTCGACCACCCCGAGGACCTCGCCGGGTTCATCGGCATGGCCTGCATCGCCGGGCTCGCGGGCGTGTGGATCGGCCTCCTCATGCGCCATTGGAAACGCGGCCCGCTCCTGGCGTCGTGGCTCGCGCTCGTGCTCGCCTATGTCGCGCTCGACGTCTTCCGCGCCCGATCCCCCGCCCTCGCGTGGTTCTTCGCGCCCATGCTCGGCGAACCGTGGGCCAAGACGCCCCTCCACGGCGCCGTGTGGACCTTCGTGATCCTCGCCTCGCTCCCCGTGACCCTGCTGGCCGCCGCCGTTGGAAACGCGGCGGGACGCGGCCTGGAGCGCCGACGCTCGACGCGCCGACGAAAAATGCTCGCCAGGCTCAGGAAAGAACGATCGCACCGTCAGGGAAGATCGCTATGACCACGCACCACGCCCCCGATCCAGCCGCTCCTCCCAATGCCGAGGCATCACCCGCCGGCTCCTCGCCCCGCGCCGCGCCCGAGCGAATCGCCATCGTCTCCGGCGATCGCGTCTGCGGCTCGTGCGGCTTCAACCTCCACGCCCAGCACGTCGTCCGCGAAGAACACTACAACATGCTCATGGTCCGCTGCCCCGAATGCGGACAGGTCGCCTCCCTCCACGAATACCCCGTCCTCGGCCCGTGGGCCAAGCGCGTCGGCTTCGTCCTCGCCGCCTTCTGGCTCCTGGTCATGCTCGCCGCCGTCGCCGCCACCACCGGCGCGCTCGTGGGCGGCTCGGTCATCGCGTCCGAGGCCATGCTCACCGGCGTCACCCGCGAGATCTCCGTCGCCCACGCCCGCTACGCCGACGAACGCCTCGCGCAGATCGATATCCAGATCGCCAGTCTCCAGGCCCAGCAGGACACCTCCGTCCGCGCCCTCTCCCGCCAGGGCCTCGACGCCGAGACGACCCAGGCCGCCCCGGCACAAACGCCCCCGAACCTCGCCGCGCTCACCAGCCAGCGCCAGGCGTGGCAATGGATGGCGCAGCAAGGCAACTCGCCCAATTCCTGGGTCGACGAATCATGGTGGAAGGCCAACCAGGGCAAGGCCGACTTTGCCCGCGGCTTCTGGCGCTCCATCGATTGGCGCACTTCCTTCTGGATGTTCGTCGGCGCGGGGCTCATGCCCCTCACCGCCGGCATCTTCTGGGCCGTCACCTCCCCGCGCTGGCGCGGGCGTGCGATGCTCATCGCGTGGGTCGTCCTCACGCTCCTGGGCGTGGGCGGCGTGGCCTTCGCAACCCTGACCCGCCTCATGGTCGACAGCATGCAGATCTGGAACGGCGTGCAGATGACTCAGGCCGGCAGCCTGGCCCGCGAACTCACCGGGCTCGCGTCGCTCGTCGCCGCCCTCGGCGTGATGAGCCTGCTCCTGCTCCTGGCCATGCGCTTCGGCCGCGCCTGGGCTCGCCTGGCGATCCGCGCCCTCCTCCCCCCGCGCATGCGGACGAGCTTTGCCTATCTCTGGTGGTGCGATGGCAAGGACATGCCCAGGACCGTCCGCGCGCCGCAAGTCAATCCGGGCGGCTAAACCGCGTAGAAATCGTCCAAACCAGCCCGCGGCCTCGTGCCTTCGCCCGCCATTTGGCCATTTGGTGATTTGGCCATTTGGCCGTTTCATCTCCCTACCATCCCCCCAATGACCGACAAGCCCTCGCACATCCGTAATTTTTCGATCATCGCCCACATCGACCACGGCAAGAGCACCCTCGCCGACCGCCTCCTCCAGGCGACCAACGCCGTCTCCGCGCGCGAGGCCCGCGACCAGATCCTCGACTCCATGGACATCGAGCGCGAACGCGGCATCACCATCAAGGCCTCCGCCGTCACCGTCTTCCACCGGCACAAGCCCGGAATGACCACCGACGAACTCGAAAACGACTACGAGGCCCCCGTCGACGACAACGCCGAACCAACCCATCACAAGACCAAAAAGGGCGAGTCCGCCGAGGCCCACGGCGAGCTCTACATGCTCAACTTCATCGACACCCCCGGGCACGTCGACTTCAACTACGAAGTCTCCCGCGCCCTCAAGGCCTGCGAGGGCGCCATCCTCGTCGTCGACGCCACCCAGGGCGTCCAGGCCCAGACCCTCGTCAACGCCTACCTCGCCATCAACGAAAACCTCACCATTGTCCCCGTCATCAACAAGATCGACCTCCCCTCGGCCCGCGTCAACGAGGTCGCCGAGGAAGTCGAGCAAACCCTCGGCTTCCCCGCCGAGGACTGCCTGCTCGTCTCCGCCAAGTCCGGCATCGGAATCCCGCAGCTCCTGGCCGCCATCTGCGAAAAAATGCCCGGCCCGCGAAAGCAGGTCGTCCCACAGCTCCGCGCCCTCATCTTCGACGCCATCTACGACGACTACCGCGGCGTCATCGTCTACTGCCGAATCTTCGACGGCGAAATGAAGGTCGGCGACAAGATCCGCATGATGGGCATCGGCCGATCCTTCCTCGTCACCGAGATCGGCAAGATGAACCCAAAGCCCTACCGACTCCCCGACGGCAAGGTCGGCCCCGGCGAAACCTGCTACGTCGTCGCCGCCATCCGCTCCCTCAAAGACGTCCGCATCGGCGACACCATCACCCTCGAACAGAACCCCGCCACCGAACCACTCCCCGGCTATCAGCCCCCGCGACAGATGGTCTTCTGCGACTTCTACCCCGCCACCACCGAGGACGGCGACGGCCCGGACTTCGAGGACCTCCGCGACGCCATCGAAAAACTCTCCCTCAACGACTCCTCCTTCACCTTCCAGCACGTCCACTCCGAAGCACTCGGCTTCGGCTTCCGCTGCGGGTTCCTCGGCCTGCTCCACATGGACATCATCCAGGAACGACTCGAACGCGAGGGAAACGTCCAGGTCGTCCAGACCGCGCCCACCGTCTCCTACCACGTCCTGGTCCGCGGCACCGACACCATCACCGGCGCCAACGGCCAGTCCCTCAAGCCCGTCGACCCCGCCACCGCCTTCTTCCGCGACGTCAAGCCCGGCACCCAGCTCCTTGAGGTCCACAACCCCGCCGACCTGCCCAATCTCAGCTACGTCGAGGAAATCCGCGAGCCCATCTGCCGCGTCGAAATCCTCCTCCCCAAGGAATACATCGGCGACGTGATGAAGCTCTGCCTCGACCGGCGCGGCACCTACAAGTCGCAGTCCTACGTCTCCGCCTCCCGCGAGATGATCATCTTCGAGATCCCCCTGGCCGAAATCATCTACGACTTCTTCGACAAGATGAAGGGCCTCACCAGCGGCTACGGCACGATGGACTACGAGGTCATCGAGTACCGCTCCGACAACCTCGTCAAACTCGACATCCTCATCAACGGCGACCCCGTCGAGGCCCTGGCCGTCATCGTCCACCGCGAAAAGGCCGAGCACCGCGGGCGCGCCCTCATCAAGCGCCTCAAGGAACAGATCCCCAAGCACCAGTTCGAGATTCCCCTCCAGGCCGCCATCGGGGCCAAGGTCATCGCGCGCGAAACCATCAAGGCCTACCGCAAGGACGTGCTCGCCAAGTGCTACGGCGGCGACGTCTCCCGCAAGCGCAAGCTCCTCGAGAAACAGAAAGAGGGCAAGAAGCGCATGAAGAACGTGGGGAGCGTGACGATTCCGCAGGAGGCCTTCATGGCCGTGCTGGATCAGGGGGATTGAGAGTGCCAAGGGTGCACCCAACTGCTCGAAGCCAGGGCAATCAAGGGAAAGCCGACGACCGTTGACCTGGACTTCCTGCGGCGCGAGAAGGCCAACCAACGGCGGTGGCCGGGCGAGAAGCTCAAGCTCCTGAAGCCCACGTTGGGTCCGGCGAACGTGGCGTAAGGCGGGAGACTTATCTGACCAATCCTGATGACGCCCCCGGCCGGGTGCGCTGATGTCCATGGAGCACCTCCACCCAGCGGGCGGACGGACACTTTGGTGCGCTCCGGCGCGGTGATACGCATTCACTAGCCACGGGATGATTGGCGCGGGGCGGCGGCGGAAGGCAAGGCCGCAGAGGCGGTTGCGCGCGGGGAGAATGCGCGCGAAGATTTTTTTCGGGAATCTGGAAAGTGGTCAAAAAGACGGACACTTTGGTGCGCACGGATGCGGTGATAAGCGGGGACTAACCGGGGAGAGCGGGAGTCGGGAATGAGGAGCGGCGGAGCGGCGAATCTGGCAAGCGAAAGCTCCGCGTGGGTTTGAGTCACGCGCTAGGGGTTGGGGGTAGAAGAGGGAAGACGTGGTCAACGGGGTTGACCACGCCACCCGGAGCACGTGCTCGCTGAGCGCCTGTGCGCCATGGGCTCACTTGCCTCGGGTGGCGTGGCCAAGCCCCTGCTTTGAGGGGCTTGACCACGTCTTGGATTCGCGCATACTGCGTTCATGCACGAGGATGTCTATCCGCGTGAGCGGAGACGAGAGCGATGGGACGCCCCCGGCGAGGGGCGATTTCTCACGTGCTCGTGCTACGGGAACCAGGCATTCCTTCGCAGCGAGCGGGCATGCAACTGGTTCGTGGAAGCGCTCAGCCACGCAAAGGAGAGACACGGCTTTCTGCTGTGGTCGTGGTGCGTGATGCCCACCCACTTCCATTTGCTCATCTTTCCAAGGCGCGACGATCCTCGCGTCAGCGCGATTCTGCGTGGGATCAAGCAGTCGGTGGCGAGGAACGCGGTCAAGTGGGTGCGCGAAAACACGCCCGAGTACCTGCCCCGCATGACCGATACGCAGCCCTCGGGCAGAATCACGCTTCGATTCTGGCAACGCAATGGCGGCTACGACCGCAACATGCGCACGGGGCGGAGCGTCTGGGAGGTCATCCGATACATCCACAATAACCCGGTGGTCGATGGGCTCGCCCAACGCGCCGCAGACTGGCCCTGGTCCAGCGCCCGCGAATTCGAGAAACGCGGCTCGGGTCCCATCCCCATCGATTGGGACACGATCCCACGTGAGTGAACGTGGTGTCCTGGGCCTTGGGTGGCTGGCGCGTCTTTGGGTGGCGTGGTCAAGCCTGGCTTTGCGGGCTTGGCCACGTGGTTTGCAACGCGGGCACAGATCATCGAGGGACGTGGTCAACAGGTGGTGCAACGACGGCAAGTGATGATCGAAGAGCGTGGTCAACGGGGTTGACCACGCCACCCGGAGCAAGTGCTTGCTGAGCGCGTGGGGCGCATTGGTGCGCTTCCCTCTGGATAGCGCGCCTCGGGTGGCTCGCTCTGGGTGGCGTGCCTTGGGTGGCGTGGTCAAGCCTGGCTTTGCGGGCTTGACCATGTGGTCTGCAACGAGGGCATAGGTATCCTCGATGAGCTCGGTCAACAGATTGGACCACACTACCCGGCGACGGGTGCATTCTCACCGATCATTAGATGCCCAGCGCCTTCTTGATTGATTCGGCAGCGATGTCAGCGAGCAACTTCACGAGTATTTGTTGACTAATTGCACTTACTTTGCCAATCGCCTGACGCCAGCGGATCGCTGCCAGATCACTATTCGGCGTTTGCGACATCAAATCCGGAATGGATGTCTTGAGTCCTTCTCTTTCAAAAGTCGTAAGCTCTTCAAGTTCGTCAACCAATTGCTGCGCCGCGTCGATTTTTCGCTGGGTCCACGGGTACGCCTGTCCGCAGGCATAGCAGTACCAAGGCAGCGGCCATGTTTTGTCGTCCGCTGACGCATTTCGGCGATTGTCGATTGTTGCTGGAACCTCGCCACCGCGAATCATCTTTCGACACGAAGGGCACTGGCAATGCGCTTTGGCACCACATTGGTCACAATACTCGGTGCCTTCCGCGTGATTGCCAAAAGTACGACGGGCGACTTTATGAGCGTTCTCGCACACCAATCCTTCGTAGTATCCCACGCCCACCTCCGCGGCCTCGCGAACATCCCAGAACTGACGCACTTCTGAAATACTGGAGCGAATCAACGCCTCGACGCTATTTAGACCACTCGAAAACGCCAGACTCCGTGCAAGCTCGTCCGCTGAGAAGCGAGCCGGGCGAAAGGAGATTCGCCTCGCGGTGACAATGTGAACGGAGTTCTCTCCGAACATGTTGCGCAGCGCAACGTCGACATCATTGAGGAACATCTTCACCTCAACGCCATCGCGTTTGGCTTGGCGAACCATCGGAATCCGAGCAAGCAACTCGGATAATATCCCGATTGCCTGTTCCGCCTCAATGGGCATTTGCGGTCTCCAATCCTCACCGCAAGCTTTCGCTTGCGGTGAAGCAGCTTTCAATCAATAATCATCCCCGTGGTCGTGGTCATGGCCGCCCGCGGGCTTCTTCTTTTCCTTCAACTCCACGATCGCCGCCTCGGTCGTGAGCAGCAGGCCCGCGATGCTCGCCGCGTTCTGCAGCGCCACGCGCTCGACCTTCGCCGGCACGATCACGCCCATCTTGATGAGGTCGCCGTACTCGTGCGTCAGCGCGTTGTAGCCGAAGTTGGCCTCCGGGTTCTCCTCGACCTTGCTGGCGATCACCGAGCCGTCGAGCCCGCAGTTGGCCGCGATCTGCTTGATCGGCGCCGAGACGGCCCGGTGCACGATGTCCACGCCCGACCGCTCGTCGCCGTCCAGCTTCTTGCGGAGCTTGTCCAGCGCCTTGCGGGCCCGGATCACCGACACCCCGCCGCCGGCCAGGATCCCTTCCTCCACCGCCGCCCGGCAGGCGTGGAGCGCGTCCTCGACCCGCGCCTTCTTCTCCTTCATCTCGACCTCGGTGGCGGCGCCGACGTTGATCTGCGCCACCCCGCCGGCCAGCTTCGCCAGACGCTCTTCCAGCTTCTCGCGGTCATAGTCGCTGGTCGTGATCTCGATCTGGTGACGAATCTGGTCGATCCGGCCCTTGATCTCGCCGGTCTTGCCCGCGCCCTCGACGACCGTCGAGTTGTCCTTGTCGATCGTCACCTTCTTGGCGCGGCCCAGGTCCGCCAGCTCGACCTTCTCGAGCTCGATGCCGAGCTCTTCCATCAGCGCCTTGCCGCCGGTCAGCACCGCGATGTCCTCGAGCATCGCCTTGCGACGATCGCCAAAGCCCGGGGCCTTCACCGCGGCCACCTTTAGCACGCCGCGAAGCTTGTTGACGACCAGCGTCGCCAGCGCCTCGCCGTCCACGTCCTCCGCGATGATCAGCAGCGACGCGCCGGATTCGGCGATCCGCCCCAGGAGCGGGAGCATGTCCTTGGCGCTGGAGATCTTCTTCTCGAAGATCAGGATGTACGGGTTCTCGAGCACGCACTCCATCGTCGCGGGGTTGGTGACAAAGTGCGGCGAGAGATAGCCCTTGTCGAACTGCATGCCCTCGACCAGCTCGACCTCGGTCTCGAGCGACTTGCCCTCTTCGACGGTGATGACGCCGTCCTTGCCGACCTTGTCCATCGCCTGCGCGATGATCTTGCCGATCTGCTCGTCCTGGTTGGCCGAGCAGGTGCCGACCTGCGCGATCTCCTTCGACGACTCGACCTTCTTGGACATCTTGGCCAGCTCGTCGACGACGGCCTCGACCGCGGCGTCGATGCCGCGCTTCACCAGGTTCGGATTCGCCCCGGCGGTGATGACCTTCAGGCCCTCGGAGTAGATGGCCTCGGCGTAGATGGTGGCGGTGGTGGTGCCGTCGCCCGCGTCCTTGCTGGCCTTGGACGCGACCTCCTTGACCATCTGGGCGCCGAGGTTCTCATACTGATCCTCGAGTTCGATCTCCTTGGCGACGGTGACGCCGTCCTTGGTGACGGTGGGGGCGCCGAAGGACTTCTCAAGGACGACGACGCGCCCCGAGGGGCCGAGCGTGACCTTGACGGCGTGGGCGAGTTTCTGCACGCCGCGGAGGATCCGCTCGCGGGCGTCGGTGTTGTACGCGATCATTTTGGCGGCCAT
>JAEUJA010000324.1 GCA_016793195.1 Phycisphaerae bacterium | reverse complement strand
TGGGTCTTTCGTAGACTTCGGGCCTTCAACCCGAAGGGAATTCGATGATGACCACCAGCGCGGCCGTGCCGCATGTCCAGCGTCCGCGGCGCCGCGTTTTTCCGTCCGTGGCGCTGGGCGTGGCCGTGGTGGCGCTGGTGCTCTGCCTTGGGCTACCGGTCGGCGCCCCCGCGATGGCGCAGCAGACCACACCCCGGCCGGACTCCCCGGGGAACCTGTGCCTCTGGTCCGATCGCCCGGCGAGTGTGTGGATGACGGAGGCATATCCAATCGGTAACGGGCCGATGGGCGCGATGCTCTTTGGCGGCACCGAAATCGAACGGGTTCAGTTCAACGAGATCAGTCTCTGGTCCGGCACCCGAATGGCCGTCGAAGGCCTCGATGATGAAGGCCAGGACCTGGGGTCCTATCAAGCGTTCGGGGACGTCTTCGTTGACCTCGGCCACGATTTCTCGAAGGTCACGGATTTTCGACGGGAACTCGACATCGATCGGGCGGTTCACACGGTGACGTATGAGTACGACGGCGTGCGCTACGAGCGCACGGCGTTTGCGAGCCATCCCGACGGGGTCGTCGTGATTCACCTGGCGGCGAACAAGCCGGGCGCGTACAGCGGGCGCGTTCAGCTCGCGGATATGCACGGAGCCACCATCACCGCCGACGGCGAACGGCTCAGTTCGGTGGGAAAGCTGCCGAACGGCTTCGAGTATGAAGCGCAGGTGCTCGTGCTGCACGAGGGCGGCGAGGTCGTGGCCAACAACGACGCGCCGGCCGCCAAGAACCCATGGAACATCGCGGTTCCCGCCGCAAACCTGGCCTTCGACCGGTGCGACCGCGTGACGCTGATCCTCGGGGCGGGCACGAACTTTGTCCAGGACCACGCCAGGCAGTGGCTCGGCGCCCATCCACACGCCGTGGTCACGAAGCGGGTCGACGCGGCGGGGACGCAGAGCGCAAAGGTCCTCCTCGAACGCCATGTGAAGGACTATCAATCGCTCTTCCGCCGCTTTTCTCTCGAAGTGGGGGCCACCGCCCCGGACCTCCTGGCCAGGACCACCGAGGCGAGGCTGGAGGCGTACGCGAAGGACAAGACCTCGGACCCTGACCTGGAAGCCTTGTTCTGCCAGTTCGGGCGCTACCTCCTGATCAGTTGTTCGCGACCGGGTTCCTTGCCCGCCAATCTCCAGGGCGTGTGGAACGACAGCAACGAACCCGCATGGGCCGGGGACTATCACTCGAACATTAACGTCGAGATGAACTACTGGCCCGCCGAGCCCACAAACCTCGCCGAGTGCCACCGCCCGTTCATCGATTATGTGTCGAGCATCCGCGACGTGAGCGCGAAGAACACCAAGCGGAAATACGGCGATGTCCGGGGCTGGACCGTTCAGACGATGAACAACGCTTGCGGCGTTTCGTTCTGGAAATGGAACCCGCCGGGGAGCGCGTGGTACGCGCAGCATCTGTGGGAGCACTTCGCCTTCGGACGCGACAAGGACTACCTCCGCAACACCGCCTATCCGGTGCTCAAAGAGGTCTGTCAGTTCTGGGATGACCACCTGAAGCGACGGGCGGACGGAACGTTGGTGACCCCCGACGGCTGGTCGCCCGAGCATGGCCCGGCCGAAGAAGGCGTCACCTACGACCAGATGATCGTGTACGACCTCTTCACCAACACGATCGAGGCCGCCGACGTGCTGGGCGAAGACAAAGAGTTCCGCGACCACATCGCGGGATTGCGAGACAAGCTGCTCGGGCCGAAGATCGGGCGCTGGGGGCAGCTCCAGGAATGGGAAGCCGACCGTGACGATCCCAAGGACACGCACCGCCACGTCTCACACCTGTTCGGGGTGCATCCCGGAAGACAGATCACCCGCGCGACCACGCCCGCATTGGCGGAAGCCGCGCGGGTTTCACTGAACGCCCGCGGCGACGCGAGCACGGGCTGGAGTCGGGCCTGGAAGATGAACTTCTGGGCGAGGTTGTGGGACGGCGATCGCGCGTACACGATGCTGCGGAGCCTGATCAGCGTGGTCCGCGAGACAAGAACAATCTACGGCGAAAGCGGCGCGGGCGTGTATCCGAACCTGTTTTGTTCCCACCCGCCGTTCCAGATCGACGGCAACTTCGGCGCCACCGCCGGCATCTGCGAGATGCTCGTGCAGAGCCACGCGGGCCGGATTCATCTGCTGCCGGCCCTGCCGAAGGCGTGGCCCGCCGGACGAGTCACTGGCCTTCGCGCACGGGGTGGATTCGAGGTGGAGATGACATGGAAGGACGGTCGCTTGACACAAGGCGTCGTCCACTCTAAGTCCGGCCAGCCCTGCCGGGTTATGTATGGCGGAAGGACTTGGGAGTTCAACACCAAGACCGGGGAGTCGTACCCGCTCGACCTTGGGCGGTAGATTGGCTGGGCGTCGGCGCCTGCTTCGCTCAAGCCAGCGGACGGGGCGAGGGGTAATCACGGGCGTTTCTTCGTTCTCCTGCGCGCCGTTGAATTGGTGCTATTCGCAGAAATGCCTCGAATTCTACTTGACAAAAAACATTGTCAAGACTAGCTTGTCTGCATGGTCGGCATCCACGTCATCGATGATCCGGCGGCCGCGACGGTGGCCTTAGAGCCCGTGCGGAGTCGGCTTCTCGCTGAGCTTGCGGCGCCCGCTTCGGCGGCGACGCTGGCGGCGCGGGTCGGCTTGAGCCGGCAGAAGGTCAATTACCACCTGCACGCGCTGGAAGAGCACGGGCTGGTTCGGCTGGCGCAGGAGCGAAAGTGGGGCGGTCTGACGGAGCGGCTGCTGGTGGCGACGGCTGCGTCGTTCGTCGTTTCACCCAGCGCCATGGGGCCGGTCGCGGTTGATCCGAACCGAGAGGTCGATCGATTGGCCGCGGGCTATCTCATCGCGCTGGGGGCGCGGATCGTCCGCGAGGTGGGCGACCTGGTTCGTCGCGCGACGGCGGCGGGCAAGCGTCTGGCGACACTGTCGGTGGACACGGAGGTTCGCTTCCGGTCGGCGTCGGATCGTGCGGCGTTCACGAGCGAACTCGCCGAGGCCGTAGCGAGGCTGGTTTCGAAGTACCACGATGAATCCGCGCCGGGCGGGCGTGCCCACCGGCTGGTGGTGGTGGCGCACCCTCGGCCGCAGAATCCCAATTCCAAGGAGCCGTCATGACCGTCAAGAAGGAAGCCAATGGGCGCCGTTCGTCCCAGGTCGAGGTCGAAGTTCCCGGCACGCCGGAGGAAGTCTGGAAGGCCATCGCGACCGGACCGGGTATCTCGTCCTGGCTGGTGCCGACGGAGTTCGAGGTCAAGGGCGGCACGCCGGTCTCGGTGAAAATGGACTTCGGTCCGGGCATGGAGTTCACGTCGCCGGTGACGGCCTGGAACCCGCCGTTCATGTGGGCTTCTCGGTCCGACGGCATGGTCCCGGGATCGCCGCCCAGCGCCAGCGAATGGAGCATTGAAGCGCGCGGAGGGGGCCGATGCATCGTCCGCATCGTCCAGAGCTTGTTTGCCAGCACGGACGACTGGGACAACCAACTGGAGGCCGGCACCGCGGCGTGGCTGGCCTTCCTGCGCACCCTGCGGATCTATCTCACGCACTTCCGCGGTCAGCGCTCGACGCCGATGAAGTGGGTGGTCCCGGTCGCGGGCACGGAGGCGGAGGCGTGGGAGAAGGCGACCGCGGCCCTAGGGCTGAAGGGAGTAAAAGTCGGACAGCGCTGGTCGGCGCCCGCAAGTGTGCCGGCGTTCGGCGGCGTGGTGGAGTACTACACCGAGAATCCGTACGACGCGCTGCTGCGGATCGACACGCCGGGGCCGGGCGTCGCGGCGCTCGGCGCGTTCAACTGCGGCGGGCCGAGCATGGTGGCGCTGGGCTTCTACCTCTACGGCGAGCAGGCGGGCGAAGTCGTCGCCCGGGAAACGCCCCGCTGGGATGCGTGGCTTCAACGGAGTTTCCAGGCATGAGCAAGGCACGGGCGAGTATCGCCCCCCCGACGGCGGCGGAGCGACGAGCGGCGGAAGCCGAAGCTCGCACGCTCATCGCCAAGTTCGCGCCCACGCAACTCCGGCTCGTGGCCGCGATGCGGCGGTCGCTGCGCCGGCGCCTGCCCACCGCGCATGAGGTGGTGTACGAATACCGCGCCTGGTTTGTCATCAGTTTTTCCCCCAGCGAGCACGGGTACGAAGGCGTGCTGGCCATCCGCGGCGATGCGGACGGCGTGAAGCTCTACTTCAATCACGGGAAGGCACTGCCGGACCCTGAGAAGCTGCTTCAGGGGGCGGCCCAGGCTCGCTTCGTGGAGGTGGAGAGCGTCGCCACGCTCGCCCGCCCGGGGGTCGCGAGGCTGATCGACGAGGCCATCGCACGGAATCGCGTGGCGTTCGCAAACACTGGTGGCGGCTCGGTGGTCATTCGATCTCAATCGGCCAAGAAACCTCGGCGGCGTCCTGCTTGATCTTCGGCTTCCCAAGGCCGACGGCGGCGGGCAGGGCCGGGGAGTGCGTGGTTCGCTCGCGGCGGTTGCGATTTCACAACGAAAAAGCCCTTCGAGGTGCTCATCGAAGGGCTTTACTCTGAACAAAGTCGGGGTGATAGGATTTGAACCTACGACCTTTTCGTCCCGAACGAAACGCGCTACCAAGCTGCGCTACACCCCGGTGATTCAGTTCCAAGTATAGCCGTGCTTCGCCCCGGTCGAGGGGCGCGACTCTGGAGTTCCGCGCGGGGCCGGGGCCGAACGGGCGAGAAACCTGGTCTGACATCCCGGCCGGGCCGGCGCGCCGGGCCCACGGCCCGAGCCATCGCCGGGCCCCAATCGCCGGGCCTCAGTTGAACGCCTGGGTTTCGTAGGCGAAGCTCGGCTTGACGCTGTAAACGTTGTCCTCGCGCGTGCCGGCGTCCTGGTCCAGGCCCGACGAATAGAAATAGCCGCGGGCGCTGGGGCAGATGCCTTCATCCGCGTCGCCGACGGCGGTTTTGGGGTCCTGGCCGGCGGCCATGGCCTCGGGGTCGAAGGGGCGGTAGGAGCGCCGGAACTCGGTGGTGATGGTGGTTGAGCCGCGGCGCTCCTTGACGTCCTTGTTCAGTCGTGCGTTGCTCAGCTTGGCCGGCTTCTGGGCCTGGTCGAGGTAGGCGCCGAACCCGCCGTGGAACGCCGGGTGGACGAAGCGGAGCGGGCGCCCGAACCCGTCGAGGAACTCGACGCTGCGGAGGTCGACTTTGTTGCCCGAGGTGGGATCGTCGACGATACCCGGCGCCACGACCACATTTCGGCTCTGCCGAGGGTCGCTGATGCTCCTGAGCACGGCGTCGGCCTCGGGCACGTCCTTGCAGGCCAGCGCAAAACGGGCGAAGCTGTCGAACGCCGGCTTCTTATCGCGGTCGAACTCGGCAGAGTTCGCGCCGTCACGCCCATCGAGCATGGCAAACTCGAAGATTTCGCCGGTCTTGTTCTTGTAGGTGTAGCGGTCGGCGGGGCCCTCGCCCTTCTTGTCGTAGTAGGCTTCGAGAGCCTTGTCGGCGACCTGGACCAGGGCCTCGGTCGCACGCTGCTTGCCCGAGCCCATGACGGCCCGACCGACGAAGAGTCCGATGGCGACGAGCACGCCGATGATGCCGATGACCACCAGGAGCTCGATGAGCGTGAACGCCCGACGGTACTTGCTCAAAGCCGATTGAGACACCATGCGAACCTCCGCAGCACGCCACCCGGGAGCGCAAGTGTAAGCGATCGGCCGCCGGCGCGCAAGAAACCCGCGCGCCCCACCCTACCGACCCCGACAGGTCAGACAGACGCCGGGGCTCTGTACGCTCTGGGGGCTCCGGCTGATGCAAGAAACCGGCGGAAGCGGCGCGTTCCGAGGGCACGTTGAATCCCACCTGCACATCCGCCAGAATCAGGTGTACCCGAGCATTGACAATGGGCCTCCTTGCGTCTAAAGCTTCTCTGTCGATGACGCGAGATCGCTGTGTGTGGAGCGCCAGAGGATCGGCGCACCGTGTGATTCTCGCAATCAACCCGGGGAAAGAGACATGGACACGACCGCCGCCAGCACCACTCTTGCCGCGCAGTTCGGCGAGGGCCGCAACCCCTCCGATCTTTCGCTCGTGGAGGTGGCCGAGCAGCTCGAGAAAGTGACGGGGTGGATCGAGACGCAGCGTGTCCGCGAGCGCGAGGCCCGGGGCGTGTACGACCGTGTCCGCCAGGAGACCGAGGCGAACATCGCGCGGATCCGCGACTACGCCAAGGAGCTCGTGAAGCACCAGCAGCGCAAGATGTCCTCGTTCAGCGGCATTCTCGGGCAGCCCGAGCCGGCGCCCGCGTCCTTTGCGCGTTCGACGGCGTCCGCGCCGCGCGCCGGTTCGACCCCGAAAAACCTCGCGGAGGCGATCATCGCGATCTGGTCGCTCGATCAGTACCGCGATCCGCTCACGACCGAGGACATCGCGGCGGCGCTCAAGGATGTGGGCTACAAGACCGACGCGGCGGAAGCCTCGATCCGCAGCAGCGTGAACCAGGCGCTGGCGAAATTGTGCGGCACGGGGCGGGTCGTGCGCCTCCGGGCCGACGGATCGCCGATTCCCCCGCGCGACAAGACGTCCCGCGCGCGCAAGTATGTGGCGGCCACGCGCCTGCCCGAAGACGTCGTGCTCTGAGCATGGCCCGGCGGCGACGCGCCACGATGGAACATGAATTCGGGCTTGATGGTCGCAGAGCGGGGCAATGCCGCATCGCCGTGGCCGTGCCGTGGCAGCTCCCAAGCGGAGTCGGTACAAAGAAAAACGCCCGGCCATCCCGGGCGTTCATCGATTGATTCTTCAATTCCCCGATCGCTTACTTCGTGGCGGTCTCAGTCTTGCCCAAGCCGCGACGGCGGTCACGCAGGCGACGGCTCTTGCCGACGCGGTCACGCAGGAAGTAGAGCTTGGCACGCCGAGCGTCGCCCTGGCGGACGATCTCAAACTTCGCGATCATGGGCGAGTTGATGGGCCAGCAGCGCTCGATGCCGACCTCGTCGACGACACGACGCACGCGGATCATCTCGTTGATCCCGCGCCCGCGCCGGCTGATGAGCACGCCCTGGAAGACCTGGATGCGTTCCTTGTCGCCCTCGACGATGCGCGAGTGGACATTGATCGTGTCGCCGACCTGCATCGCCGGGAGGTCGTTCTTCAGGTCCGCCTTGTTGATGTT
>JAEUJA010000268.1 GCA_016793195.1 Phycisphaerae bacterium | reverse complement strand
CTTATCGCTTTCCGGGCTGGTTGCTTGGGCTTTCTTTGCCCTTCGCTGCGCCCGCGCGTCGGCGGCCGCGATTGCCTGTTGCGGAACAAACGCCCCGCACTCCGGGCAGGATTCGCTCGGCAGGCCTGCGATCGGGTACTTGCACTTCGAGCATTGACCACGACGGAGCCTGTTGTGCAGCGCGTCCTGATACACAACCGAAAACTGTTCGATCGTCCAACGCATCAACGCGAGGGGAACGACCGCGATCATCAGCCCCATCGCGATGTTCCATATGACGCGGAAGGGCGAAACAGGAACCCGCACGTCCGGCCCCAGCACCACCGGGCGGTCGCTTGCCGCATTGCTCCATGCGGCAAGAAGGGCGCGCGCCTCCCGCTCGTCGGACGCGGTCGGGGTCGGCGCGTTGAGCATCGAGGCAAGTTCTACCCGCTGCCCCGAGTACGGCGCCACCGAGACAAACGGCGGCAAGGGGAGGTCGTCCGGGATAACCGTCGCGAGGTAGGCCTCGTTACCGTTGGTCATGAGCTCCTGTGAGAACGTGATCTGATCGCCGTGGTTGACACCATCCGGCATCTGCAAACGCCCGTCGATTCGAACGACGCCGAGGCCCCACCAAGGCACCGGATGGGCACGGCGGTATCCAACGACCGAGAGCAGGCACACGGCGACCGCGATACCACAGACCAGGCCGAACTTCGGCCTTGGGAGCCACGGGACGAGCTTCAAGAATGACTGGGTCATAGCGCACCGGGACCGTGCTCGGTGATTATCGGCTTTTCAACGGTATCTGCAATCTGCGACTCGGTCGCCGCCGCGATCGCGTCGCGCGGGATGAATTCGCCGCACTCGGGGCACTGCTCGTGCGTCAGGCCCACGAGCGAATACTTGCAGCACGGGCAGTGGCCCCGGAGCAGGCTTCGTTGGCGATATTCGTACTCGCAGGCCGCCGCGTGCTGGTGCCAGCCGCGCACGAGCGACGACACGCCGACGAGCATGACGCCCGCGATTAGCGCGTTCAGCCACACGCCGGACCAGCGGACGGGGAGCGGCGCCCGCGGGTTCGGGAGCGCCCGCTGCTCCGGGTCCGAGGCGCACATGGCGACGGCGTAGTCCCGCGCGCACTCAAGTTCTTCGGCGGAAGCACCGTCGGGATCGGCGTGCCGGCGCACCTCCACGCGCACGCGCGGGTGCTCGAAGATTTCCGGGAAGGGCGATGGGTCGCGGCGCGCCCGCCACAACGTCAGGATGTACACGGAGCCCGGGTGGGCGGCCTCCTGGGCCTCGATCCGCCCGTCCTCCCACCACGACCAGTCGTCCACGATTTTCGCACCGTCTTCGTCCCAGACCAGCACCATCCGCGGCACGCCGCAGCCCCGCGACATGCCCGGCATCATCATGGCGTAAAAGAGCGTGACGAAGAGAAGACACAACAGCGTGACGCCGAACACCGGCCTGGGCAACCACCTCACCAACCTCGGAATCGTCGCGTCCATGGCCTCACCAGAACGGGAGCCCCGAGGGTGTACGCACGGCACGCCGGGGGAGTTGCGTTCATGTATCAACTCCGGGCCCGCTACGTCGTCGGTGGGACGGGAGGGCCGCGTGATCGCATCGCGCCTCCGACTGAAGTCGGGGGCTCTGAAATGCACGACACGCGCTTCGCGTGCGCCGCGGTCGTGTCACTCACGTCCCATTCGCGTCCCCACCAACTTCGTTTGCTCGCGCGTTCGCCGCCGCGATCGCGTCGCGCGGGACGAACTCGCCGCACTCGGGGCACGCCTCGAGCTGAAGTCCCGCGATCGAGTACTCGCACCTCGGGCACACGCCGCGCTGGAGCCGCTCGATCCACACGCGCTCGCGTGCCGCGGCACGGGTCTCCAATACAAAGCGCGCGAGCGCGAGCGGCACCGTCAAGACTAGCAGGAGAAGGAGCACGTTGAACGCGATGCCCGGCCAAGAGATGCGAGCGACCGCGCGCGGGTTTGAGATCATGCCGACATGGTTTGTGTTCAAGCTCCATTGATACAGCGCCTCGTGAATCCGGGCGAGGTCATCCCAAGAAGCCAACACCGAGCCCGGACTCGAGTACGCGGAGATGTCGGTAGGCGTCCGCTCAACGATCACTCCGGGCGCGAACGGCGAGTCCTTTCTACCGGGAACAAACACCTTGAACACGCGGATGCCGGGCGAATTTGTGAGCGACTCCGCGACGCTCCAGTTCGGATCGGCGGGGGTGAACGCAACCACCAGCGAGCCGTTCTGTTCATACACCATGAATAGCCGCAGAGTTGGGCCCGTCCGTCCTCCGCCCGGAGCACTCGCCAGCAACGTGTAGAACAACAACACGGCGGCAAAGATCCCCCAGCCGGGTCGCGGCAACCACCTCACCCACCTTGGCATCTTCGCGTTCATCGACCCACCCGTTCGCCAGCCTACACGCTGTACGCTCGCCGGGCCGGGGAAGTTGCCGCCCCGCGCGTACCATCCCCCGATGCACGAGCACCCCATCTCCATCGAGCATGTCAGAAAGGTCGCCGCTCTTTCGCGCCTGGCGATCACCGACGACGAGGCCGCGGCCTATCAGCACGATCTGGCCAAGGTGCTCGGCTACATCGACCGCCTGCGCCAGCTCGATCTCGCGGGCGTTGAGCCGCTCGTCAACGTCGGCGACGTGCGAGATCGAACCCGCGCCGATGAGCCGGGGCCCACGCTTCCCACGCGCACGCTGCTGGACATGGCGCCCGAATCGTTCGAGCAGTTCGTCAGGATTCCCAAGGTGCAGGGCGACGGGGGTGGCGCGTGAGGTCGGCCCGCGATATCGCGCGCGGCGTCGCCGCGCGAGAGTTCTCGGCCGAGAGCGTGACGCGCGAGGCGCTTGGCGTGATCGTTCGCGAGAATTCTCGCGTCAACGCGTTCACGCAGGTGTTTCACGATTTCGCGATCGAGCAGGCGCGCCGCGTCGATGAGGATGTGGCCGCGGGCAAGCCGGCCGGCCCGCTCGCGGGCGTGCCGATCGCGCTCAAGGACAACATCTGCCTCTCGCACGGCAGGACCACCTGCGCCTCGCGCATGCTGGAGAACTACCACAGCCCGTTCGACGCGACCGCGGCACGAAAACTGATCAACGCCGGCGCGGTCGTCGTCGGCAAGACCAACCTCGACGAATTCGCGATGGGCTCGAGCACCGAGCACTCGATCTTCGGGCCGACCAGGAATCCGCGCGACGTGACGCGCGTACCGGGCGGAAGTTCGGGCGGTTCCGCCGCCGCCGTCGCCGCGGGGATGGTGCCGGTCGCGATCGGCTCCGACACCGGGGGCTCGATCAGGCAGCCCGCGGCGTTCTGCGGGCTGGTCGGCGTGAAGCCAACCTACGGGCGCGTGTCGCGCTTCGGGCTCGTCGCGTATGCGTCGAGCCTCGACCAGATCGGGCCGCTCGCGCGCGATTGCGCCGACGCCGCGCTGGTGCTCGATGTGCTCTGCGGCAAGGACGATCACGACGCGACCAGCGCCGATCTTCCGCCGCCCGCGTCGCTCGCGAACGTCGATGAGGTGTTGCCCGGGCTCGTGCTCGGTGTGCCCACGCAGGCGTGGAGCCCCGCCAACCACGCGGGCGTGACGACGGCGCTCGAGAGCAGCATCGCGGCGTACAAGAAGCTCGGCGCGAAGGTGATCGACATCGACCTGCCGCTCTCGGACTATGCGGTGGCGGCGTACTACATCGTCGCGCCGGCGGAGGCGTCGAGCAACCTCGCGCGCTTCGACGGCGTGCGCTACGGCCGGCGTGCCGAGGGGGCCAAGGACCTCACCGACATGCTCTGCAAGAGCCGTCGCGAAGGCTTCGGGCCCGAGGTGCGCAAGCGCATCATGCTGGGCACGCACGTGCTTTCGAGCGGGTATTACGACGCGTACTACACCACGGCACTCAAGGTGCGCCGGCGCGTGAAGGACGACTTTGACGCCGCCTTCCGCGCGGGGTGCCACGCGGTGCTGATGCCCACGACGCCTGGGCCGGCGTTTGCGATCGGCGAGAAGATCGGCGACGCGCTGGCGATGTACATGGAGGACGTGTACACCGTCGGCGTCAACCTCGCGGGGCTCCCGGCGCTCTCGATCCCCGCGGGGAGCATGGGCGCGAGTGCTGCCGGCGGTGCGTGCGTGAATCTCCCGATCGGCGTGCAGCTGGTCGGGCGGGCGTTTGACGAAGCGCGCCTGATGCGCATCGCGCGGATGCTGGAGCGAGCGACGGACTTCGCGCCGGCACATGCGGGGGGCGCGTGAGCGAAGCGGCGACACTCCGCGAGTTGCTCGCGGCGCACGACGTGGCGTGCGACGGATGCCGCTACAACCTGCGCGGGCAGACGGGCGGCGTGTGCCCAGAGTGCGGGCGGGAGATCAGGATCGAGCGCGTGCGCGGCGTGATTGAGGCGCGGCAATGGCGCGAGCGGCGCATGCCGGGCGACAGGCTGGTGATGGCCGGGCTGGTCGGTTCGCTGCTGGGGCTCGGCTACGCGGCGGGCGCCATGGGCACGCTGGTGCGCGTGATGATGTCGGAGCTGGCGTCGCCGATGCGGCTGGTGCTGGAGGTGACGCTCTGGCCCCTGGTGGTCGCGTATCCGGTGTTGGCGTGGGTGTATCTGACGCGGACATCGTGGATCACGGCGCGGTCGGGGCGGGCGCGGTTGTGGCTGGCGCTGACGGCGTGGCTTTTGGCGCCGGCGGATTTGGTGCTGGTGCTTTTGCCGCTGGTGCTGGCGGCGCGGTAGAGGAAGCGATGAGGGACGTGCGCGGGGCGCGAAGAGCATCGATGTCGCGGCGCGACATCGATGGCACGGGAAGGGCGCGGAGTTTCGAGGAACGTGGTCAAGCCCCCGAAGCGGTGCTTGACCACGCCACCCGGAGAAGCGCACCGACCGCGAAGCGCCGTCGGTGGCGCACGAAGTATCCACTCGCTGGCGCTCGGGGCTCGCCGGGTCCGATGTATTCACTTGTCAAAGACGCCGTGGTGGCGCGTCGGGTGATGGGCCGCCGCGAGATCACGGTGAGGGCGCGGGGTTCACACACGCGCTCTCCGATATGGGGGTGGACGGACACATTGGTGCGCAAAAGCGCGGTGATGAGTAGGCACTAGCCACTAGGCACTTGGCACTAGGGGGAGGCAGAAGACCAGGCCGCGGAAGGGGTTGCGCGAGGGGTGAGGGAGCGCGAAGATATTTTTCGGGAATCTGAAAAGAGGGAAAAAAGACGGACACATTGGTGCTGCGACGCGGTGGTAAGTGTGCACTAGCCACGAGGCACCCGGCACGAGGGAAGGGAAGAGGAGGCGGAAAGACGAATTGAGGGGCAAAGGCCATGTTCACGGCGGCACGAATTCTGGAGCGTGCGGCCGCACACGGCCGATCGGGTGGAAATGTCAGACCTGATTGAACCATCAGACCTTTCGCCGGACCAGATAGAGTCGATCGAGAAGCTCTCGATGCGTTTGGTTTTTCGTGCTCTCGTTGACCATGCGCAGGTCGTTTGGGAGGAATTCCGACAGTCTCCCGATGACGCGGACGGGATCGCCGAGGACGTCACTCGAGAAGCGCTTGCGAGGTTTCCGGGGTTTCCACTGCATACTCGCATGTACGGGCGCATCGACTACCGGCGGGCGGGGTATCAAATTCTCCCGTGCTTTGTGACGCGTCAGGCGCTGCTTGTCGACTCGAAGGCGGAGAAGTCCGACAACAGTGCAACACTCCAAACAAATCAGACGTCGCTTCCGCTCACGCACGTTCGTGCCGGCAAGACGGTCGATGTCAAGGGTTCGTTGGATGAAGTGTTGAAAGCGGGCGACTCGGCATTTCTTACAACGACCATCTTCGCCCACTATCACTACGATGGCGATACCTGTCCGAGAGTCTTGAAGTCCATCACCATTGCCGCTCTGCCGAATAGGCGACTTTCCGCGGCATACGTCGTCTCGCCGACCGATACGATTTGGATCGCCGGGAGAAACGCGCCAACACTCGGAGAGGACTTGCGCGTGCGGCTAGCGTTCTCACGATTGAAGGCAAAGTGCGCGTGGAGGGTTCAGAAACTCCCGTTCAACCAGACCGGGCCGGATTGGTCCAGAGGCCATGCGCCATGGACTGAGTAGCTTTCATACAGGCACGATGCGCAAGCGCGGCGTATGTTGGCTGCAATTCTACGCCTAGAAACGCTCTGCCCAGTTCGATCGCGGTCACGAGGGCTGTCCCGCTGCCGGCAAATGGGTCCAGAACAACGTCGCCCGGCTCGGTGAGCAATCGAACGAGTCTTCGCGGGAGTTCGCTCGGGAACTTGGCCTCGTGGTCATCGTTGGTCCGGACGGAAGGGAAGTGCCAGACGGCGCGTGACCCCCAGCGGCTCCACTCTTCGCGCGAGAGGCGGGCGCGATCCACCTTTGTAATTCCTGGTTTCCAGAATATGTATATGTGCTCGAACTCATCAACGGCGCGGTACGAATTCGAGTGCCAACGACTGTTCTCCCAGGCCGGGTCTTTCGCCCAGACGCGCCTGTCATACAGGTACAGGCCGCTCCGGTAGGCGAAGTCTTCCACAAGGTGTCCGGTCAGTTTTACGCGAGTCTGGGGAGAGTGTTTTCCGCCTCGGATGTTGTTGTTCTTGAGTCGTCGATCGACCGTTTGCTCGCTGACCCCGAGGCGCTCCGCGATTTCATAGCGATTGAGGCTCGGCTGGCGTTCCAGGATTTTCAAGATCGCCTCCCGCGTCACGGGAAGACGGTTCTTGCTCACCACGTTCTCCGCCTGAAACCTGGGGATCGAGGTGTCTGGATAGCAAAGAATGTCGGCGATGTTGACCGCCATGAAAGCGCCAGGCCGCAGAATCCTCGTGTGTTGCGCGATCACGTCGCGCAGCAAGGCCTCCCAGTCCTCGTAGCTCAGGTGTCGCTCGTAGGATTTTCCGACGAAATAGGGCGGCGACCAAACACTCAGGGCGATCGAATCAGGGCGAATGCGCTGAAGAACTTCGCGCGAATCACCGCATATTACCCGGTTGATTCCCACCCACTCGGTGGTGTTCTGCTCGACCCGCTGCCTGGTTTTGCTCGGAATTCTGCTCATGGTTTGGGCCTGGTTGGCCTAGTATAATGCCAACTCGGTTCCTGTCAAGTCCCAAACTACCGCGACACGCTATCCATCAGGCGCTTGTCGGTGCCGCTGAGTCCTTCGGGCGAGACTTCTTTCAGGAGCGCCTCGACGATGTCGTCGGTCGTCACCTGGTCGGCCTCGGCGTTGAAGTTGGTCATCAGGCGATGGCGGAGCACGGGCTTGGCGATGGAACGGACGTGTTCGACGCTGGCGCTGGTCTGGCCCGAGAGCATGGCGCGGGCCTTGGCGGCCAGGACGAGGTATTCGCTGGCGCGCGGGCCGGCGCCCCAGGCGAGGTATTCCTCGACGAGGCGCGGGCGAGTCACGCCCGGGTCGGGCGCTTCCTTGACGCGCGTGGCGCGGACGAGCCGCAGGGCGTAGCGGATGACGTGGTCGGCGACGGGCATGGCGCGCACGAGCTGCTGCACGCGGAGGATCGACGCGGCGTCGAGTGTCGGCGTGATCGTGACCGCGGCGCGGACGCTGGAGCGGCGGACGATTTCTTCTTCTTCCGCGGCCGTGGGATAGCGGATCATGATCTGGAACATGAAGCGATCGAGCTGGGCCTCGGGGAGCGGGTAGGTTCCTTCTTGTTCGATGGGGTTCTGGGTGGCCAGGACGAAGAAGGGCTTGGGGAGTTCGTGGCGCACGCCGCCGGCCGTGACCTGGTGCTCCTGCATCGCTTCGAGCAGGGCGGCCTGGGTCTTGGGTGGCGTGCGGTTGATCTCGTCGGCGAGGATGACGTTGGCGAAGACGGGGCCTTTGACGAACTTGAGGGCGCGCTGGCCGGTGGCGCGATCTTCCTGGATGACCTCGGTGCCGGTGATATCGCTGGGCATGAGGTCGGGGGTGAACTGGATGCGCGAGAAGGAGAGGGAGAGGGTGCGCGCGATGGTGGAGATGAGGAGGGTTTTGGCGAGGCCCGGCACGCCGACGACGACGGCGTGTCCGTTGGAGAGCACGGCCATGAGGACCTGATCGACGACCTCGTCCTGGCCGACGATGACCTTGCGGATTTCAGCGCGGAGGGACTGGTAGGCGCGGGTGACCTCGGCGAGGACTTCGGGGGTGGCCGAGTCGGGAGCGCCGGGATGGTTGGGAGCGTGGTCGGACATCGGGAGCCTCCGTGCGGGGCGATTGGCGCCGCCCGGCACGATGATACTGCATGGGGAACGGCGGGGTTTCGGGGCGTGCACGGATTCGGCGCGGCGGGGCGATTGGGGCGATCGGGGGACCGGGTCGGTCGAAGATCCCCAGAGGCCTCGTTCGCCGCGTCGACGCGGGGAATCACGGAGAAGATTTCAACACAGAGGCTCAGAGACACAGAGCAAGCCGGAGGGGGATTGACATGGCCCCTTGTTGTCAGAAACGGGAATGCGCTTGAAGGCGAGGGGCCGCGCGTACTTTTCCCTTGCGCTTCATTCCCCCTCTGTGCCTCTGCGTCTCTGTGTTGAATTCTCTTCTTCGTTCTCCGTGAGTCTCCGTGTCGCTCCGTGGTGAGACTTTCGCGCGTGGCGAACGCGCGATGCAAAAGCGACAGGAGCCCCGGACCGTCCGGGGCCCCCGTCAACGCACGCGGCCTGTGGCCGCCCGTTTGGAACGGGCGGAGTGATTCATGTGGGGATCAGCGGTTGTTTTCTTTGAGCTGTTTTTCGAGCTGGTCGATGCGGTCGACGAGTTTTTCGATGGTGGCGTTGAGCTTGTCGATCTTGCGGGAGAGGTCGCTGGTCGCGGCGCCGGGGACCTCGAAGACCTCGCCCTGGTTTCGGCCGATGACGATGGGCGCGCCGGGGTCGAGGTTGAGGCGCCACTCGCGCGGGACGGAGCTCATTTGTCGCTGGGACATGTCGAGGTTTTTCATGGCGTCGCGAAGCTGTTTTTCCATCATTCTGCGGCCTTCGCCCTGGAACGCCTTTTCGTTCTCCAGCATTTTGAGGGCTTCGGCGATCTGCTTGCTGGCATCGGCGTCGGCGCCGGGGGCCCAGCCGAGCCACTGCGAGGCGTCGCCCTGGTTCCAGACGTGGCCGAGTCGTTCGGCGTCGTAGGGATCGAGCGCGACCTTGATGACGTGGGCCTTGCCGTCGCGGATGACTTTGAGGACCAGCTCGTCGCCGGGCTTGGATTCGCGGAGCTTGGCGCGGATGGTTTCCTGTTCGATCGGCTTCTGCCCGTTGAGTTCGACGATGATGTCGCCGACTTCCACGCCGGACTTGGCGGCGGGGAGGTCTTCGAGGACGCGGTCGATCATCACGCCGGTTTCGTACCCGAGTTTTCCGAGGGTGTCGGCGTCGGCGTCGGACATGGTGACGCCGAGCATGACGGGGGGCGGGTTGTCGGGCTGGAACTGGTACTGGCCGCGGAGCTGCGGCTCAAGCTCGAGCATCTGGCCGCGAACCTGGGGCGTGAGCTGAAGGAGTCCTGGGCCGCCCTCGAGGCGGAGGACGCGGCCGGAGCGGCCGGAGCGACCGACATCGAAGCGGGAGACCTCGTTGCCGTTCTCGTCTTTGAGGATGATGGCGTCGCGTCGGCGCTCGATGCGGTCTTCGGGGACGGGCTTACCGTTGATCTCGGCGGAGACCTTGCCGTCCTTGATGGTGACGGTGGTGGTCTGTCCGTCGTTGCTTCGGGTGATGGTCGTGACGGATGAGCCGGCGGGCGGTTCACCCTCGACGTTGAGCGGCTTGCCGAATTCGCCGGCGACCTTTGGCTCGGGCGCGTCCTTGGGGGGCTCTTTGGCGGCGGACTGGGCGAAGGCGGAGGCGATCGACAGGCCGACGACGGTGATGAGCAGGGCGGGGCGGAGCGTGGGCTGGGTCGGGTCGGTGCGATTCATGGACGGAACTCCCGGGTGTGCGGGCGGGCGCCCGCGGGGTGGTTACATGGAGTCGGCGGTGGCGGGGCGGATCTCGACCTCCGCCGGGCGGACGTTGCCGAACTCATCGGTGGAGAGCATGCGGAGATCGGGGACTTCGACGCGTTCGACGATCTGGCGAACGAAGAAGATTTCGTAGCCCTGGCCGTCGGCGGCGGGGCGGGTCTGGAGGAGGACCTTGGTCGGCATCTCGCCCAGGACGCGTTTTTCTTCGGCGCCCTTGTCGAAATAGGCGGAGAGGGCGTCGGCGGCGTTTTTGACCAGGCGCGAGCCGGGGCCCGCGAGGTCGGCGGCGATGGGCGGGTCGATAAGGGTTGGCTGGTTGACGCCCAGGCGGCCGGACGAAATCCAGGCGACGCCCAGGACGGCGGCGGCGACCCAGCCGGCCCAGCGACGGATCCACCACGTCTGCTGGCGCGACGGGAAGTGGAGCGCGGGCGCCTCGTCGGGGAGGTCGATGGTCGACGACGACGCGATCGAGGACTCGACGGCGCGCATGAGGCAGGACTGCTGGCGCTGGGCGAGGGCCAACTCGCGCCAGACGCCCTGATCGGCGGCGGCGAGGAGGTCCAGGGACTTCCAGTCGGCGTCGCGGGCCGAGCCGTCGACCACGCGGCTGATCAGAAGGTCGCGATCGGGTTGTTCGTTGGAAACGGCCATCACTCGTGCTCCAAGGCCCCCTCGCGGGGCCTTCCAAAACACCAGATGCGCCCCGGGCGGGCGTCCGTCGCAATCCGCCGAATTCGGCGGGGCGGGCGCGGGGGGGAAGTTCTTACAGGACGCTCCCGAAAACCGTGCCGCGTTTGGAGGATTCGGGCTTGCGGGAAGCGGCGGGGGCGACGGCCAATTCGCGGAGCATTTTGCGGGCCCGGGCGATCCGTGTTTCGACGGTGGTTTCCGGGAGGCCGACGAGTTCGCCGATCTGTCGATACGAGAGATCACGCAGGGCCTTGAGCAGGAGCGGCTCGCGGTAGCCCTCGGGGAGTTCCATCGCCAGTTCGAGCAAGCGACGCCCTTCTTCCCGTTCTTCGTTGAAAAAAACACCCGTGATGCCCGCCGGAGAGACACTGGCGAGGGGTTCATCGCCGGCGAGGGGGCGGGGTTCGGGGCGGTACTTTCGGGTGCGGGCGGCGAGGCGGGCGGAGTTGATGGCGACGGTGCGGAGCCATGATCGGAAGGACGCCGGATCGCGAAGCTCGCCGGAGTGACGCACGACGCTGGTGGCGACTTCCTGAAGAAGGTCGTCGAGGTCGGCCCAGGCGGGCTTGTGTGCAAGAAGGATGGCGGCGACCCAGCGACGGTTTTGTTCCCACAGCACGCGGAGGGCGTCTCGATCGCCGGCGAGTGCGGCGGCGGTCAGGAGTTCGGGGCTTGTGTGGTATTTGGGGGTAATGGTGGAGGGATCGCGGGGCGTGTGGGTTGGAGGGCGATTCACGCCGTCGATTGGCTCGGGTTGACCGGGCACATGCTGCTCCGCGTGGGGGATGCCTGACGCATTCCCGATTACTGGGATGCGCGGGGTGCGGGTTTCCGTCATCGGAAGTTGGGGCGTGCGTGCGGGAAAGAAGGGCGGCGGGAAGTGGAGTCGCGGGTGTGGATTTGTGCGGGCGTGGTGGTCGTGTTGCTATCGTGACGCGCGATGGGTGAAGAGCGATCGGTGATGCGTCGGATCGTGAGGCCGGGGGAGGACACCCCCGACGCCAAGACGATGTCGTTCCTGGAGCATCTGGACGAGCTTCGGTCGCGGATGATGTGGGCGGTGGCGGGGCTGCTGCCGATTCTGGTGGCGGCGTTGTACTTTGGGCCCCAGCTTCTTGAGCTGGTGGTTCGTCCGGTGCTGGACACGCTGGTGGAGGCGGGTCAGCCGCCGGAGATGCAGTCGACGAGCCCGTTCGAGACTTTTTTTACCTATGTGAAGCTGTCGCTGATCGTGACGCTGATCGTGGGCGGGCCGTGGGTCTTGTGGAATCTGTGGAAGTTTGTTTCGCCGGGGCTTCATGCGAACGAGCGGAAGCTGGTTCGGTTGATGATCCCGATGAGCGCGGTGTTGTCGGCGGCTGGGGTGGCGTTTCTGTGGTGGGTGGCGCTGCCGACGACGCTGTATTTCATGATCAATTTCGGGACGAACATCGGGGTGAAGGAAGCGCCGCCGGAGGCGCCGCCGGCGGGGGTGGTGTTCCCGGCGTATCCGGTGCTGTCGGCCGACCCGCCGTCGCCCAAGGCGGGCGACGCGTGGTTCAACTCGACGTTCAACGAGCTGCGTCTGTGCATCCGCGTGGACGAGCAGGGGGCGTCGGTGTTCTCGATCCCCGGGGCGAAGGTGAAGCCCGGGCGTGGGAGCGCGACGCTCAAGCAGCAGTACAAGGTTGATGATTACACCAACACTTTTTTGTCGCTGGCGCTGGGGTTTGCGATCGCGTTTCAGACACCGGTGGTGGTGCTGATTTTGGGGTGGATCGGGATCATCGACCAGGCGTTTTTGTCGAAGTATCGCAAGCACGCGGTGATGGCGTCGGCGGTGGTGGGAGCGATCGCCACGCCGGGCGACCCGAGCATGATGCTGCTGCTCGGGATTCCGATGTGGCTGCTCTATGAACTGGGTGCGATTTTGTTGCGTGTGTTTCCGCCCAAGCGGAGCGAGGTGGACGACGTTCCGATCGATCCCGACGAGGGCGAGTCGATCGCGCCGGGTGCGCCGATCACGCCCGCGCCGTACCAGCCGCCGCCGGAATCGCCCACGGGGCCGGACGATTCCGTCGACGAGCGGTTCAAGAACGCGTCGTGGCGGCCGAAGTCGTACTTCGATCCGACGGGCGAGAAGTATTCGCCGGATGAGAGGCCCGGCGAGGCGACGTCGAGCGGGACCACATCAGCGAGCGGAGAGGCGTCGGCGGGCGGGACGACAAGTTCGGCCGACGCGCCGGGCGCGAGCGCGTCATCCGCCGAGCCGGCGTCGGACTCGTCGCCGAAGGTTGATCCCTTCAGCAATCCGGACGGCGGGGACAACTCAGGGCGGGCGACATGAGCGGGGGCGATCCCGGCGCGCCGGGCGTCAGCGCGCTCGACCTGTCGATGATGCGGCGAGCGCTGGAGCTGGCCGACCGGGCGTCGTCGCTGGGCGAGGTGCCGGTGGGCGCGGTGGTGTATCGCACGGGCGGCGGCGCGGTCCTGGGCGAGGGGTTCAATCGGCGCGAGATCGACAAGGACCCCGCGGCCCACGCGGAGTTCACGGCGATTTTGGGCGCGTGCGGGGCGATCGGCGATTGGCGGCTGAATGAGTGCTCGCTGGCGGTGACGCTGGAGCCGTGCCCGATGTGCGCGGGGCTGATCGTGAACGCGCGCGTGGGGCGCGTGCTGTATGGGGCGGACGATCCCAAGGCGGGCGCGTGCCGCTCGCTGTTTGCGATCGCGAGCGATGCGCGGCTGAATCACCGCGCGGAGGTTGTCGCGGGGGTGCTGGCGGAGGAGTCGTCGGCGAGGCTCCGGGCGTTTTTTCGGGCGCTGCGGGCGAAGGGGGATTGAGCATGGCGCGGATCGGGGCGCGTGAGTTTGCGATGAAGGGCGGGGTGTGCGTGGTGCGCTCGCCCGAGGAGCACGAGGCCGCGGCGGTGCTGGAGTGCGCCCGCGATGTGTTTGCGACGTCGGCGTTCACGCTGACGCAGAGCGACGAGTTCACCTACAGCGTGGAGCAGGAGGCGGACTTGATCCGCCAGCGGGCGGCGGACCCGCACGCGCTGTTCATCGTCGCGTGCGAAGGCACGGCGAACGGTCGGATGATCGGCATCTCGAATGTCTGGCCGGGGCCCAAGCGGAAAGTGCGACACGTCGGGACGATCGGCATGAGCGTGCATTCGGCGTATCGCTTTCGGGGGATCGGCAAGGCGATGATGCGGGCGATGGTGGATTGGGGCGAGAGCGTGGCGACGCTGCACATGCTGGACCTGGCGGTGTACGCGGCGAACACGCCGGCGCGGAAGCTGTATGAATCGTTCGGGTTTGTGCAGCACGCGTACCTGCCCGACGGGTGCCGTCACGACGACGGGAGCCTGTGGGACCAGATCTCGATGCACCGGATGCTGCACCGCGCGGGGGGGTGAGGGCGGGCGTGTCGGCCCGGGGCAATGGGGAATGGGCAATGGGGAATGGGCAATGGGGAATGGGCGACGGGGACTGGGAATTTTTGAACCATCGCGGTGGGCCGTGCGCCGTGCGCGGTGTGCCGTGCGCGGTGTGCGGCGGCGTGAGTTGACGGTGAAGAATCCGCCTCGGAGAGGGGGCCACCAAAGGCGCAGAAGATTGAGTGGGGAATGGGATGGCGTCGCGCCTGAAGTGAATCCGGCCGGGATGTCGGTGACGATCGGCCTGAATGCCGGGGCATGGCGCGCGGATGGGCCGCGGGGACGTGCCGGGGAATGCGTCGGCATGAAAACAACCCCGCGCTCCAGCCAGAGCGCGGGGATGCGAGGTGTGTTCAATCGTTCAGCGATCGAGTGCGCGAGGCGAGCGAGAGTCATTCGCAGCCGCCGGCCTCGGGGTGCTGGGCGAGGAGGTCGAGGTCGTCGCCATTACGGGCAGCCGTTCTCGTACCAGTAGGCGAAGTAGTCGTAGTCGTCGCCGTTGATGAAGCCGTCGCCGTTGGTGTCGGCCGGGCAAGGCTTGAGATGGACGAGTTCGTCGATTTCGGTCTCGGTGAGGACGCGGTTGTAGATGCGGAGCTCGTCGAGGAGGCCGTCGAAGAAGTTGATGAGGTTGTTGCTCGCGTCCCAGTAGGCGCCGATCGTGAGGTGCGTGTTGTTGGGGTCGTCGTAGAGTTCATTGGGGCGGGCCGACTGATCAACGAGGTATCCGTCGACATACAACGATTTGACGCCGGAGTTGGCGTCGAACGTGATGGCGACATGTCGCCACTGATCGACGAACGCGGACTTGGGGGCATCCACATAGAAGTTCGTGCCGGACCCCGAGTACCACGAGTCGCTCGCGAACTCATCGCGGCTGCCGTTGAAGCCCGTCGAGTGCGAAACGGACGTGTTGCCGCCCCAGCGGTCCTGCATGATGGTGCGGTCTCCCGCCCCGCCATTCCACTTGACGTAGAACGCGAGCGAGAAGGAGTCGGTATCCATGTCGAAGCCCAGGTTCCCGGCGTGCTCCACCGCGAGCGCGTCGTCGACGCCGTCGAAGCGGATGGCGCGTCCGACCGCGCCGCGGTCGTAGGTCGGCGCACCAAAGGTCTGGATGTTGTAGCAGTGGTTCATGGCGTCGTACGGCGTGCCCTCGAAGGGGAAGAAACCGACCAGTCCGTCGTTGATGTCGGACGCGAGCGCGGGGGCGGTAAGCAGGAACGTCGTTGTCGCAATCAGCTTTGAGTTCATCACGGGGTTGCTCCTTGAAAGGGGTCGCCCGTCGATACGCAGGGGCGAACCGTCCATAGGAGCGTGCGATGCGGAATTCTCGGGGTTGGGCACAATGAGCTCCACGTCGTTCTGCAGTCGTCCGAGCCTGGCGCGATTTTCTTGATCAAGAGTTCCGCTGGAGAGTTCGCCGTCGGCGCTCACTCGTAGTGTTACAAGACGAAGTCGCTCGTGCCTTCCCATCAGGGATAGGCAGAGCGTCCCGTCGGGGCACGCTTCCGCGTGCGTCGAAGAGACCAGGTCGAGCAGGGTGGTTGGCATGGTGCGGCTCCACGCAACCGCGCCGGCGGGCCGGCTTGTCCAGGTTGACAGAATGTCGGGAGAGGAGCGGGGTGTTGTCGGAACGCGAACGGCGAACAGCAGCAACGGGGAACGCGCGACCCGGCCGGGGGTTTGCGACGCGCCAACCGCCGCGCTGTCCGCCGAAACACCGGAGCAAACCAAGAGGCGCGATGGCGCGAGCCAGGTCATGCTGTCGATCTGGCCGTGATGCCAGCCCTCCCACAGCACCCGCCCGTCGAGCGAGTAGACGCGGATGCAGGCTGGGGATTGCTGTGCGTGACTCAGCACGACCGCGACCTCCTCGGCCGCGTCACCAAGCATGTTTCCGGTTACCACGGTGGTGCAGCGGAATTCCGGGTCCGCGTCGTTGTTCAACCACAAACGTGCATCGACGGGCATGTCGATCTGCGGCGACCTTGAAGGCGTTCGCCAAACCTCTTTCTGCGGCTGATCGGCGTCGTAACAGGCCAGAACATGCTCGATACCGCGCGGCACTGTCCGTGCCGCCAGGATCAGGGCGCGCCGGCCTCGATGGAGCCAATCCGGGTCGCCAATAAGCTTGTAGTATTCGACGCGTACTCCCTGCTCGCTCTGCCACGTTGCCAGGCGCGTGCCGTCGAACGAAGACATGATCGCCGTATAAGGATCGGACGGCTTCACTTCAATCGTGACGGGAGCCCTGGCGTACTGCACCGAGATCGCGCGCGCGATGCCCGCCGCGCCGACCACCATCGCGGCACACAGCACGCCCGTCGCCGCGACGGGGTGACGGGCGATCCACCTCATGGCGCGTTGCCACGCCCCGGGGCGGGAGGCGAGGACGGGTTCGCGGCGGGTGAAGCGTCTGAAGTCTTCGGCGAGTTCCGCCGCGGTCGCGTAGCGATCGCCCGGGCGCGGGGCGCAGGCCTTGGCGATGATCGCCGAGAGCGCCTTTGGCAGCGACGCGTCGAGCGTGCGCGGCTCGCGCGGCGGGTCGGTGCCCACGCGGCGGACGGCCTCGTGGAGCGACACGCCCGCCAGGTCGTGTGGCGTGTGCCCGGTGAGCACCGCGCACGCCGTCGCCCCGAGTGCGTAGACGTCGGAGCGGATCGACACCAGCTCGCGCTGGCCGCGGGCCTGCTCGGGCGACATGAAGGCGGGGGTGCCGATGGGCGCGCCGTCGGAGGTGAGGGTCTCGGCGGCGTCGCGCGACACGAGCGCCGCCACGCCCAGGTCGATGATGAACGGCTCGTCGCCTGCGGCGATGAGGATGTTCGACGGCTTGAGGTCGCGGTGGATGATGCCGCGTTCGTTGAGCGAGTGGACGGCGTCGGCGACGCGGGCGAGGACGGCGGCGATGTGGTTCCAGCGCTCGCGGGTGCGGGGGATAGCGCGGACGTGCTCGTCGAGGCGGCGGCCCGAGACGAACTCGGTGGCGATGAAGAGGCGATCGCCGACGACGCCGTAATCGAGCAGACGGGGCAGGCATGGAAGGTGGGTGTCTTGGAGGAGGTCGAGCTCGCGCCAGGCGCGTTGGCGCGCGGCGCCGGGGGCGGCGGGTGCGTGGAGGACTTTGAGGGCGACGGGTCGATCCGAGCCGTCGCGGAGCGCGAGGAAGGTGGCGCCGCCGCCGCCGACGCCGAGCGTGTCGAGGAGCTGATAGCCCGGCGGCACGAGGGTGGTTGGGGTGAGTGGCGCGAGGGAGGCGAGCACGCGCCGGGCGGCGTGATAGCCGCTGCCCACGCCGTCGTCTTCGGGACTGCGTCGGTCCACGCGAATCTCCGTGTTTCCTTTGGAGGTACGCACGGGATTCAATATGATAGGAAGTCCGTGGGAGAATTCGGCGTGCGTGATGCGCTGGAACAGACCGGGGCTTCGTTCGTGACGACGTGCTGGACGCTCTTGGAGCGTGCGCGGGGCGACGATCCGGCGGCGCGTCGTGCGGCGGCGGAGGAATGCGCCCGCGTGTACTGGCCGCCGGTGTATGCGTGCGCGCGGCGGCTGACACGGACGCGCGACGAGGCGCTGGACCTGACGCAGGCGTTCTTTGCGGAGGTGGTGCTGGGGCGGGGGTTGTTTGATCGGGCGGACCCGGGCGCGGGGAGCGCGCGTTCGCTCGTGCGGGCCGCGATCAAGCGGTTCGCGGTCGATCAGTGGCGGCGGGGGCGGGCGCGCGGCGGGGGGCTGGTCCTTTCGGGCGACGCGATCGAGCGGGAAGAGGGCATGTCCCGCGACGAGGAGCCCGGGGCGGCGTTTGACCGGCGCTGGGCGCTGTCGATGTTCGAGGAAGCGATGCGCCGGTGCGCGGCGCACTTTGAGAGCGCGGGGCGCGGGGGGCACTGGGAGTTGTTCGAGGCGCGGGTGGTGCGCGACCCGGCCATGCCGCTCGTCGAGGCCGCGGCGCGGTTCGGGTTTGACACGCCGGCGCTGGCGGCGGCGGCGGTGCAGACGGTGAAGCGGCGGCTGGACGCGGTACTGCGCGAGGTGGTGGCGGAGACGGCGCGCGACGAGGCCCAGGCCGCGGCGGAGTTTGACGAAGTGGTGGGGCTGCTCTCGATGCGCGGGCTTTGAGGCGGCGTGCGTGCGTGAGAAAGAAAAACCCCGGGCGATGGCCCCGGGGTTGGTGGTTCCGATGAGGGATGCGCGAGGCCCGACGCGATTCGTCAGCACCCACCCTCGAAGGCGGCGGCGAACTCGTCGTAGTCGTTGCCGTTGACGAAGCCGTCGTTGTTGAAGTCGGCGGCGAGGTCGCCTTCCTCGAAGGCGGCGGCGAACTCGTCGTAGTCGTTGCCGTTGACGAAGCCGTCGCCGTTGAAGTCGGCGGGGCAGGGCTGTGGGAGACTGGCCATCCACGCGCCGCGTCCGTAGGTGCCGGCCGAGATAGTGCGGGCGATGGGATCGATGAAGAGGTCAGCGACGTTGACGTTGGGGAGGGTCGCGTTGTTTTTGGTCCAGGTCGTGCCGTTGTCGCTGGAGTAGTACATGCCGGCGCCCGCGCCGATGTAGATCGTGGGCGGCGTGAAGGCGAAATCGACAGCCAGCGCGCCGGCGCTGACGCCCGAGGCCAGGCCCGCGGTCATCGGCGTCCACGTCACGCCGAAGTCGGTGGTTTTGAGCACGCGGTTTCCGGTGGTGTTGTAGTACGCGACGTAGGCCGTCCCGGGCGCGGTGGGGGAGATCACGATGTCGGAGATCTGCCCGTTGGGCAGGCCGGTGGAGCGGTTGTTCCACGTCGCGGCGTCGGTGGTGACATAAACGTCGCCGGTGGAGGAGCCGGAGTAGATGGTGTTGGAAGCGCCGGTGGCGACGGCGATGGCGTTGATGGTGCCGCCCGCGCCGACGGCGTTGGTCGAGATCGCGGTCCAGGTCGGGGTGGTGGCGGTGGCGTTGGTGGTGCGCCAGATGCGGTTTGTGCCGCCCAGGAGGGTGGCGCCCGCGTTGGGGTCGCCCACAAGGGGGGCGATGAAGTTGGCGGGGTCGCTTCCCCAGGGTCCGCTGATGCCCTTGGACGCCGAGTTGGTCCAGCGCGTGGTGGCCAAGTAAACGTAGGTCGTGTAGCGGCGGTTGGTGGAGGTGGAGGGGTCAAAGACGCTGTATCCACCGTCGCCGACCTGGAGCTGAGCCCAAGACGTCGAGCTCGACGAGCGCTCCGGCGTGCCGTTGTCCTGGGTGCCGCCCAGGGCGCGGAGGGTGAGGGACGGGTGCTGGACGAGGTTGTAGATTTGTGCGGCGGCGAGGGTGCTGTTGCAGTTGGTCCAACTTGTGCCGCCGGTGGTGCTTTTCCAGACGCCGCCATCGTTGCCCTCCCAGATGATGCCGGTCGGGCCGAACGCCATGCAGTGGTGATCGGGGTGGACGGAGGGCGGCCCGAGGCCGACTTCGGTCCATGTGGCGCCGCCGTCGAGAGAGCGCGAGATGCCGACTTCGGCGTAGCGAGAGTCCACGCCTCCGACGAAGAGTTTGTTCTCGTTGGTGGGGTCGACGGCGACGTAGGCGTTCCAGTATCCCTGGGGCGAGGGGAAGTTGGGCGCATTGGTGAGCTTGGTCCAGGTCGTGCCGGCGTCGCCGGTGCGGTAGAGGCCTTCGATCCCGCCGCCGGACAGGAACGCGGCGTAGAGGACCTGCGGGTTTGACTTGGCGATGGCGACGAGGACCTGCGAGAAGCCGGAGGTGGGCAGGCCGCCGGCGAGCTTGGTGGGCGAGCCGCCGTCGGTGGTGGATTTGTACACGCCCTGGCCGTTGCGTCCGATGTAGACGATGTTGGGGGAGGTTGGGTTGATGACGACGGAGGAGCAGGCGGCGGTGATGATGCGGGTCCAGGTACTTCCGCCGTTGAGCGTGCGGTAGTAGCCGCCGGAGCCGGTGACGTGGATGGTGCCGGGGCTCTGGGGGTGGACGACGATGCAGTTCTGTTGCGAGCCGACGTTTGAGGTGGTGGCGATGCGGCTCCAGGTGGCGCCGGCGTCGGTGGACTTGAACAGGCCGTCGCCCGTCGCGCCCGAGTGGGTGGAGCCGGTGCCGATGTAGACGACGTTTGGGTTCGAGGGATCGATGGCGATCGCGTCGTGGTTGAGCACGGAGAGCTGGTCGGAGATCGGCGTCCAGTTCGCGCCCGCGTCGACGGTCTTCCAGATGCCGCCGGTGTCGGCGGCGAGGTAGCAGGTGTTGGGATCGGTGGGGTGGGGCGCGAGGGCGGCGACGTGCCCGCCGGCGTTGCCCTCGCCGGACCAGTATTCGCTGGCCATGGGCTTGGGCCCGATGAACATCCAGTTCAGGCCGGTGCGCGTCTGCGAGCCGCCCCAGGTCCAGTTGGGCACGGGCTCGCCGATGATCTTGATGTAGCCATACGGCGGCGGTCCGGACTCGTGCTTCTCGCGCTTGCCGCGGGTGACGATCACGCCCTCGGGCTTGACGGCGGGCAGGCGCCCGTCGATCGCGAGTTCATCAAGCTCCATCGTGCGCACGCCGGGCGCGTTCGAGCACCCGCCGAGCGCGAGCGACGCGAGCAGAGTGGCCGATCCGATTCGATTGAGGTTCATCATTCCGTTTCCTTCTCTCACGCCTGTCTGGTCGACGCGGCAGTTCGCCGGGCTTTCCGACAGGCCGCCGGCCTGTCCACCCGACGGTGGCCCGCGCGCGGAATCCCTACGCCGCCCACACTGTTCCTATCGGACGACGCTCCCCGCCGGTTCCGCCGGAATCGCAAGGTCGGCCCGGATCGAGGCGTTTTCGCCGGGATTTGACGATCGGAATCGAATGCGAAGCGGCCCG
>JAEUJA010000245.1 GCA_016793195.1 Phycisphaerae bacterium | reverse complement strand
TTCACGTCGCCGCAGGCGCCGGGCGGGAGTTTCCGCGAGCTGGCGCAGTCGGTGGCGGGTCAGGCGCTGGCGAAGGAGGCGGAGGTTGAGCTTGGGGAGCTGCGGCTGATCTGGGCCGCGGACGCGGCGCCGAAGCTGGCGCGCGCGGGCGCGGGCTTGGGGCGCGAGCAGTATTTCGGCGCTTCTGGCGACGCGGCGGGGCGCATCGCGAACGAGACGGCGCTCGGCGTACCGCCGCCGCAGATCGCGTTGAACACCGGGGCGTTGGAGGATCAGTCGAGCGAATCGGAGTCTCGGAAGCCCGGGGCGGCGGACTATCAGGCGCGTCGACAGGTGGCCGAACAGGCGGCCCAGTCTCTGGAGAACAACGCGATTTTGCCGAAGGAGGCGACGCTTTCGGATCGTGGCCGCCCCGCGGGCGAATCGGCGGAGCGGATCGCGTCGGCGGAGAAGGACGAGTCACCCGCGCCGAGTGCGCCCGCGGCCGCGCCGACTGAGCCCGCGAGCGGGAACGCGCCGGGCGAGGACGCGAAGCTGGCGGAAGCCACGAAAGACATCGCGCCGGCGGACCGGGCGGCCGCGCCGGCTGAGACCGACGCGAACCGGAAAGACGAGGCCGTCGCCAACAAGACCGAGGAGAAGAAGGACGCTGGTGAGACTCGCAAGTCGGGTGCGAGCGGCAAGGAGGTCGCGGCGGGCGAGCGGACTCGCAGCGCGAGGGAGCGTCGTGACGAGCATGTGCGCGTGCCGGTGCTGATCGGCGCGCTGCGGAAGGACGATGCGTCGATCGGGACGGCGGTGCCGGTGGTTCACGGCCCGTTCGCGGCGCGCTGGCTGGTGGGCGAGTATGGGCGGCGCGAGCTGGCGCTGGTGCGCGAGGTGAGCGTGGGCGCGGAGCGATTCACGCAGGGTGTGTGGATGGACTGGGAGCAATTGCGACCGTGGCTCCTGGAGCAGACGCGTGACCTCTCGGCGACGGCGGACCTGCGCCCGATCACGCTGGGCGGCGACGAGGACCCGCGCCGGTTGCTGGCGTCGATCCCGGCGGAGCTTGACATCGGCGCGATGGCGCTGGGCGCGGCGGGCGCGTGGTCGCCGATGAAGACTTCGATCATCGTCGCGTGGCTGGCGAGCCTGGCCGCGGTGGTCGCGGTGGGTCTGGTGCTGCGGTCGGCGGCGGACCTGGCGACGCGGCGCGGGCGGTTCGTGTCGGCGGTGACGCACGAGCTGCGCACGCCGCTGACGACACTGTGCATGTACTCGCAGATGCTCGAGGGCGGGATGGTGGGCGAGGAATCGCGGCGCGAGTATCTGGGATCGCTGCGGCGCGAGAGCGAGCGGCTGGCGAAGATCGTGGAGAACGTGCTGGAGTTCGCGCGATTGGGCGCACGGCGGCGCGGGAAGCGCGCGGGCCGGGTGGACATGGGCGGGCTCTTGGCGCGCGTGGGTGAATCGTTGCGGGCGCGGGTGTCGGCGGCGGGGATGGGGCTGAAGGTGGAGATCGAGGAGGGCGCGAGCGTGGCGCTCGCGGGGGACGAGATCACGTTGGAGCGGATCGTGACGAACCTGGTGGAGAACGCGTGCAAGTACGGCGCGAGCCCGGCGGGGGTGGTGACGCTTCGCGGGATGGTGCGCGGGTCGGGCGCGATCATCGAGGTAAGCGACGAGGGGGCGGGCGTGCCGCCGGGCGATCGGGAGCGGATGTTCGAGCCCTTTGAGCGCGGGCACGATCTTGAGACGGAGGCCAAGCAGGGATTGGGGCTCGGATTGCCCTTGGCGCGGGGGCTGGCGCGGGAGCTTGGCGGCGACCTGCGGCTGGTGGAGCGCGAGGGTCCGGGCGCGACGTTTGAGTTGCGGGTGCCGGTGGCGTAGAAGTGCCGAGAGACGAAGAGACGAAGAGACGAAGTGAAGAAGTGAAGGCACTGGGCAACAGGCACTGGGGCAGAGAAGAAGAAGAAGAAGAAGAAGAAGAAGAAGAAGAACCCTCGCTGGCGCGCCGGGCTCGTCAAGAGCGCCGGTATGGGTGCGGGGTGGAGGGCGGCTACTGCTCGAAGGCGTAGAGGAGGGCGGGGTCGTCGGATTCGAGGCGGAGCGTGCCGGACACTCTGCTGAGACGGAAGCGAGGGGGCGTGTCGTTCACGATCGCGCGGCCCTCGGGCAGGTCCACGATGGCGCGGGGCAGGTCGGTGCGGCGTGCTTCGATGCGCGTCGAGGCCGGGTCGTCCTCGTAACGCAGGAAACCCACGGCGCGTTCGGCGAGGACGCCGGCCAGGGCGCGGGCACGATTGAATTCGTTGGCGATTTCTTCACTCGTCTTTTCATTCGTCTTTTCACTCGACCCTTCACTCGTCATCGTCGTCGTCCGCGGCGGAGGTGCGGGCGAGGGTGCCGGGGATCATGCCGGGCATCCAGATTTCGGCGCGGTCCTGGCCGTCGTGGAGCTGGCGGACGAGGAGGTAGGCGATGGTCCAGCCGGCGCAGACGAAGCTGAAGACGACGGCGGGGACCAGGCCGAGGAAGGCCTCGCGCCAGAAGCGGATGATTCTCGCGGCGGATTTCCAGGCGCCGGCGAGGTCGTCCTGGCCGCCGGCCAGTGCGGCGGCGGCTTCGGGTCCGGCGAAGCGCGAGAGCGACCAGGCGGCGAGGTCGAGGGTGGCGTGGACGATGGCGTTCACGACGGCGGCGAGGATGACGAGCTCGGCGATGAGCACGAGCGAATAGGCGGCGAGGCGGAGCGGGCGGCCGACGAGATAGGCCAGCACGCGCTGGACCGCGTCGATGGGATCGGGCCCTTCGCAGGCGACGCTGGGGACCAGGAGCGGGAGGCCCAGGAGCCACCCGGCGGCCAGGAGCACCAGGCCGGCGGCGGCGGCGAGGGCGAGGACGTAGAAGATCGCGCCGACCACGCCGACAGGACCGACCGAGAAGATGGCGGCGCCGGCGACGGCCAGGGCGAGCACGCCCAGGGCGACGAGGATGAGCGGCGCGAGCACGGCGAGGATGGCGGCCTTGGCGGCGCGGAGCGAGAACCCCACGCCGACGGGCCACGCGGCCATGACGCGATGGGCGGTCTCGATGGCGGTGAGGCGGCAGATGGCGGCGGCGCCGACGGGGGCGATGAGGAGCCAGGGGAGGGCGCAGGCGAGGGCGGCCCAGGGGCTCTGTCGGATGAGGGAGGCGAGGGCGGCGGCGTAGGAGGTGAAGGCGGAGGCAAGCTCGGCGGGCGCGAGGTGGAGGACGGCGTCCTTGGCGCGCTGGGTGTGGTCGGCGAGAAGGGAACCGGCGCCGGCGAGGAGTTCGGGCGCGCCCGGCGCAAGGCGTGCCAGATGCATGGCCAGGGAGATGAGAAGGAGCGTGACGTAGGCGATGGCGATGCGTTCGGGGCGGAGGGACATGGCGCCGGCGCGGAGGAGGGTTGGCCAGAGGAGTTCATCGAGGAAGTCGCGGAGCGTGGCCTGGCGCGGCGAGCCGACGGCGACGCCGGGGGGCGATGGGGTGATGGAGGGCGGGGGGAGGTCGGTGGGCGAGGGGGCCATCGTGAGGTGACAATACCACGCCCGGGGGACTTTCGCAGTTGCCTTTGCCCTGGGGTTGGCCGATGATCTTGCCGATGCGCAAGGCGATCATTTATTGGATTCTGGCGGCGGTGGCGCTTTTGGTGGCGGGCCCGATCGCGGGCACGCTGGTGGGCGGTGTGCGGACCGACGCGGGGACGATGCCGACGCTGATCGCGGCGGGGGTAGCGCCGGTGTCGGCGTGGGGCGCGGCGTTGGGCGCGGTGGGGCTGGCGGCGGTGGTCGGGGTGGTCGGGGCGCTGACGATCAACGGCGCGCACGCGATGAACCTGGCGGGGCTGGTGCTGGCGTGGTGCGCGTGCCGCTCGGCGCCGATGGACGCGGTTCTGCGTGATCTTCATTCGACGTCGGTGCCCGTGGCGATGGCGCTGGAGGCGCTGGTGGTGGGCGCGTTGTGCCTGGTGGGGCTGGTGGTGATCGGAAAGATCGATCGGACCAAGCCATTGGACGCGAGCGAGGCGCACGCGACGCACGTCTTGCCCGAGGGCGGGGTTCGGGCGCTGCTGTCGGCGTCGATGGTGGGCTCGTGCGTGGCGGGGCTGGTGGTGGGCGGCGTGGTGGCGAGCCTGGTGGCGTTCGAGCCCTTGAAGGGCCAGACGATTTTCGCGGCGATCGTCGGGGGCGTGGGCGCGGGGGCAGCGGTGAACTTGGTGGCGGCGTCGCGGGCCGGGGCGCACACGAAGCTGCCGGTGGCGGGGGTTCCGACGGCGGCGGTGCTGTCGATGATGCTGGCGGGGGTGGTGGCGCCGCTGGTGGCGTTGGTGTGGCCGGGCGGCGGGACGCTGGTGGAGCAGGCGTATTCGGGGACGCTGTCGGGGCCGGGGGCGTTGATCGGGTTTGACTGGGCCGCGGGGGCGTTTTTGGGCGTGCCGGTTGGCGTTTCGTGGTCGTCGTCGATGATGCACGAGAAGCACTGACGCGGGAGCGGCACGCTCCGCGTGGCGGCATGACCACCGCGGCAATGGGCAATGGGCAATAGGCAATAGGCAATAGGCAATAGGAACCTCTGAACAATTCCGTCGAGCGGCGGTCAAGCCCCGAGGACTCCCTGAAAGACCCGCCTCGGAGAGGCGGGCCACCGAATACGCAGAAGTTCAAATAGGCAATAGGCAACGGGAGATCGCGGGCTGACGGCCCGATCGATCGCGGTGCGCACGGGTCGATGGGTCGAACTCGGTGAGCCCGCCTGTGCATGGCGGGGGCGCGGACGAAGGCTGGGGCGTGGGCTGGTTCCTAGGATTGGTCGGCCTTGCGGCGGATCGCCGCTCGGGTTGGCCGCGGAGCGGTTTTGGTTTCGCGGTGGGACGACGGAAGATGGAACTGGATTGAGGAACGGGGGTTGGATTGGCGGGAGTGAGCATGTCCAAGGGTCGCGCGGATCGGGACGACTCGCCGAAGGCCATGCCGGACGTGCAGGCGTTGCACGATGTCCGGCGGGTGGCGATCGATCGGGTGGGCGTGAAGGACGTGACGTATCCGATGCGGCTGCGGACGCCCGACGGTGGCGAGCAGACGACGGTGGCGAGCATCAACATGTATGTGGCCCTGCCGCACACGCAGAAGGGCACGCACATGAGCCGGTTTCTTGAGGTGCTGAACGACACGTCGAGCGAGCCGATCCGCCCGGACCGGATCCCGGAGGTGGCGCGGGCGATCCGGGCGCGGCTGCACGCGGAAGAGGCGCACTTCGAGGCGACGCTGACGTATTTCATCAAGAAGCTGGCGCCGGTTTCCAAGCAGGCGGGGCTGATGGACTATCGGGTGACGTTCGAGTGCAGCGCGAACCATCACACGGATTTCATCATGGGCGTGTCCGCGCCGGCGACGAGCCTGTGCCCGTGCTCGAAGGAGATCAGCGAGTACGGGGCGCACAACCAGCGCTGCCGGATCGAGGCCAAGGTGCGGTTCAAGGGCCAGCTGTGGATCGAGGAGCTGGTG
>JAEUJA010000200.1 GCA_016793195.1 Phycisphaerae bacterium | reverse complement strand
GCGAGGTTGTGGCGGCCATGCCGCGCGCGGTGTGGCCGCGCTCGGGTCCGTGCGCGGAAGGGGTGGGACGCTGGGCCAGTTCGAGCGCGCCCAGGAGCAACGCACCCGCGAGCAGCGCGAGCGCGACAGGGGACGCGCGAGGTACGGGGCGATCGCTCATCGCCACCAATGTAGCGGATCAGCAGCCGGCCTCGAAGGGCTCGGCGAAGGCGTCGTAGTCGTCGGCGTTGACGAAGCCGTCGATGTTGAAGTCGGCGGTTTCGTCGCCGGCGTCGAAGGCCTCGGCGAAGGCGTCGAAGTCGTCGCCATTGACGAAGCCGTCGGCGTTGATATCGGCGGCGCAGGGGGGCGTGGTTTTGTTGAAGTAGAGCTGGTTGGGACGGTTGTCGTCCCAGTTGGAGATGGCCATGTCGAGGCTGGCGCTGGTGACATAGACGACGCGCACGGAGGAAACGGGCGTAACGCCGACGGAGACCCAGCCGAACTCGCGGCTGGCGCACCACTGGCTGCGCGGGAGGGTCACGCCGTCGACCACGACCTTCATCACGCTCTCGACGGGCTGGGTGGGCAGGTGGACGAGCTTGGCGGAGCCCGCAAACTCCGCGACGCGGACGCGGCGGCTCTTGTTGTCGACGTCGCCGAGGTAGATGCGTTCGACGGTGCTGGTGCCGGCGGATTGCCAGGTCGAGCCGGCGGGGAAGCCCGTGCCGTTGTTGAGGAAGTAGCGCGAGCGTCCGAACCACTCGCCGGTGCAGAGGTCGAGCTTGTTGTCGTTGTTGATGTCGCCCAGGAAGACGGCGGCGGTGTAGCCGTCGAGGTAGGTCCAGTTGGCGGTGGTGTTGTAGTTTCCGGCGGCCAGGCCGTTGTACTGGCGGAAGCGCCCGGAGCCGGCGAAGAGCTGGTTGTTGTCGGCGAGGATGAGTTCGCGCAGGCCGTCGCCGGTGACATCGCCGGTGGTGGCCATGAGGCAGAACTGGTTTCGGATGTCGTTGGTACGCCAGGTGGCGGTGGTTTCGAGGGTGGTGCCGAGGTTGCGGTAGACGAAGGTGTCGGTGTTGGAGCCGTTGTAGCAGAGGTCGAGGCGGCCGTCGCGGTCGCGGTCGAGCCAGATGCAGGTGTTGAAGTTTTTGGTGGTGGCGGTTTCCCAGGAGACGGTGGTCGAGAGCGCGCCGCCCACGTTGAGATAGACGCAGTTGCGTTTGGGGACGTTGTTGTACGCCTCGCCGCTGGCGACGGCGAGATCGGGGCGGCCGTCGGCGTTCATATCGCCGAACGACACGCCGAAGGTGTCGCCGGAGACGGGGGCACTCCACGCGGCGGTGGTGTTGAGCACGCCGTTGTTGTTCATGTAGAGTCGGGCGGAGGTGCCTCCCTGGGCCAGGAGGATTCCGACGGCGACATCGGGCCAGCCGTCGGCGTTGACGTCGGCGACGTCGAGGTGTCCGTTGTAGGCGGTGTTGGCGGATTGCCAGCTTGGGCTGCGTTCGAGCTGGCCCGTGGCGTCGTTGTAGTAGACGACGACGCGCTGGAGCGAGATGTCGTTGCCGTTGGAGACGACCAGGTCGAGCCAGCCGTCGCGGTTGAGATCGACGAGGGCGGCGCCGGTGGAGACCTGCATGTCGAGCGAGGTCCAGTCGGGGGTGGTGGAGTAGACCTGGGCCCGGGCGGCCTGTGCGGCGAGGATGGCCGCGAACGCCGACACACCGAGAACCCGACGCGCGAAGCTGTGTGCCATGTCTCTCTCCCTTGAGGTCCGGGATTTGTCCATTCGTGGGCGGCGGGCCCGCTGATCCCGAGTGTACCGGACGTTGGCGTGAAATCAGAGCCCGAACAAGGACCGGATTGGCGCGGTGTTTTTCGCGGGATCGGGTAGGATGGTGCTGTCCAGCATGGAAACCACGCCCTCACAACAGGTCACGCGGCTGATTCGGGCCGCGGGCGCCGGCGACCCCAAGGCCGCCGAGTCGCTGCTCCCGCTGGTGTACGACGAGCTTCGTCGCCTGGCGGCGGCGCAGCTTTCCAAGGAGCCGGCGGGTCAGACGTTACAGCCGACGGCGCTGGTTCACGAGGCGTATCTGCGGCTGGTGGGCGGGGAGCCGATCGAGTGGCAGGGTCGGGGGCACTTCTTTGCCGCCGCGGCGCGCGCGATGCGCCGGATTTTGATTGATCGCGCGCGGAGGCATCGGGCGGCCAAGCACGGCGGGGATCGCGGGCGCGCCGAAATGCACGAGGACCTGATCGCCGATCCGACCCCGGGCACGGGCGGCTCGGGGTTGGACCTGCTGCGGCTGGACGCGGCGCTGGCGCGGCTGGAGGCGCGCGATTCACGCCAGTCGGAGATCGTGCTGCTGCGTTACTTCGCGGGGCTCTCGATCGAGCAGACGGCCGAGGCGCTGGGCGTTTCGACGGGCACGGTGAAGAACGACTGGGTGTTCGCGCGGGCGTGGCTGCGGCGCGAGCTTGAATCGATCGACGACGGAGAGCTGGAATGAACGGGGCGTTTGATCGGCGCTCGCGCGAACTTTTCGCCAGGCTCGTCGAGCTCTCGCCCGGCGAACAGCCGGCGTTCCTCGACCGCGAGTGCGCCGGCGACGACGCGATGCGGCGCGAGCTGGAGTCGCTGTTGTCGCACCACGACACGGACCCGTCGTTTCTGGAGGGCTCGGCGTTGTCGGACGCGGGGCTGGCGAGCGACGACCTGGGGGCCGAGGCGCCGAGCCTGGCCGCGGGGACCACGATCGGGCGGTACACGATCATCAGGCCAATCGGCGTGGGCGGGATGGGCGTGGTGTACGCTGCGCGGCAGGACGCGCCGGACCGGGTGGTGGCGCTGAAGCTGGTGCGCCCGGGGTTTGTGTCGTCGTCGATGCTGCGAAGGCTTTCGCGCGAGGCCTCGACGCTGGGGATGTTGCAGCACCCGGGCATCGCGCAGGTGTACGACGCGGGGACGGATCAACGATCCGGGGCGGCGATTCCGTTTGTGGCGATGGAGCTGGTGGAGGGCAGGCCGCTCGACAAGTTTGCACGCGAGCGGGGGCTTTCGACGCGCGAGAAGCTCGAACTCTTTGCGCGCGTCTGCGACGGGGTCGCCCACGCGCACCAGCGGGGCGTGATCCACCGCGACCTGAAGCCCGCGAACATCCATGTCACGGGCGATTCGCAGCCCAAGATTCTCGACTTCGGCATCGCGCGCCTGGCGGATCGCGCGGGGCAGGCGACGCTGCAATCCGAGGTCGGGCAGGTGCTGGGGACGCTGGCGTACATGAGCCCCGAGCAGGTCTCGGGCGATCCGACGCGGCTGGACATCCGCACGGACGTGTACGCGCTGGGCGTGATCCTGCACGAGCTGCTGGTCGGCAGGCCGCCGCTGGACGTGGCGAATTCGAGCGTGCACGCGGCGATCCGCGTGATCAGCGAGGAGGAGCCGCGTTCGATCGCGTTCCATGACCCGACGCTGAAGGGCGACATCGAGACGATCGTCGCCAAGGCGCTGGAGAAGGACCCCGCGCGGCGCTACGGGACGGCGGCGGGATTGGCCGAGGACATCCGGCGCTTCCTGCAAGACCAGCCGATCCTGGCGCGACCGCCCACGCGGACGTATCTGATCGGGAAGTTTGTGCGCCGCCATCGCGCGCTGGTGGGCGCGACCACGATCATCTTTCTGACACTGGTGGGCGGGATCGCGACGACGCTCTGGCAGGCCGCCGAGGCCCGCGCCAAGACCCGCGAGGTCGAGCAGCAGCTGACGACCAACGCCCAGATCAACCGGTTCTTCCTCCAGATCATCATGGCGGCGTCGCCCGAGATGTCGCTGGGGCGCGAGGTGACGGTGCGGCACGCGCTGGACCAGGCGGCGGAGCGCATCGCGCCCGAGAAGATCGAGGACGCGAGGATGCGGGCCGCGATTCATGGCACGATCGGACGCGCGTACGTCAACGTCGGCGAGATGGAGAAGGGCGAGAAGCACCTGCGGGCGTCGGTCGAGATCGGCTCGGCGGCCGAATCGCCGGGATCGCCCGAGAACGTGTACAGCTCCGCGGCCCTGGCGCAGATGCTGTGCGACACCAAGCGCAAGGGCGAGGCGACGGCCCTCTGTCGCGGGCTCATGCCCCGCGCGACCGCGGAACTTGGCCCGACGCACGACGCGGTGCTCGACCTTAGGCACTCACTGGCCAACTCGCTGGAGATCGGGGACAC
>JAEUJA010000199.1 GCA_016793195.1 Phycisphaerae bacterium | reverse complement strand
GGAGGGCGCGCTGGTGAGCGTGCGTCTGCGCGGGCTCGATGATGACAACGCGGGGAACCGGGCGCTGACGCCGACGGCGGATGTTCTGCCGACGGACGACGCGGCGTACCTGGTCGTGCCGCCGGCCAAGCGGCTGGCGGTGGCGATCGTGTCGGTGCGGGGCAACTTGTTTTTGTCGGCGGCGCTGGAGGGGTTGCCACTTTCGCGGCGCGACGTGATGACGCCCGAGCAGTTTCAGAAGGTGCTGTCGGAGGGTCGTGGCGGGGAATATGACGTGTTCGTGCTGGACGGCTGGACGCCGCCGCCGGATGGTGATGGGAGCTTGCCGCCGGGAAGGTATGTGATTTTCAACGCGGTGCCGCCGGGCGCGGGGGTGGTTGACAAGGGCGTGAGCGGTCCGACGCAGATCGTGGACTGGGATCGATCGCACCCGGTGATGCGGAGCGTGAATCTTGATCCCTTGATTATCGGGAAGAATCGCGCGGTGGAGATCGTGAAGGCGCAGGCGGGTGGCGCGGGGGCGGACGTGAGCGCGGTGGTGCTGGCGTCGACGACGAGCGGGGCGTCGATCGTGGAGGCGCGGGGGGCGGACTGGCGGGCGGTGATCGTGCCGTGGGACTTGATGGAGAGCAACTGGCCGTTCGACGTCGGGTTCATCGTGTTCACGGCGCAGGCTGTGGGGTATGTCGGCGGGTCGTCGGGGGGCGTGATCGGGCAGTCGCAGATGGTGCAGCCGGGATCGATCCTGAGCGATCGATTGCCGACGGGCGCGGGGAGCGTGACGATCGAGTCGCCGGCGGGCGAGTCGAGCACGCTGGAGGCGGCGGCGGACGGGCGCGTGGTGTTCGGGCCGGTGCGCGCGATGGGGTTTTATCGCGTGTCGTGGGCGGGGAGCGCGGGGCCGACGGACGCGGTGCGCGACGGCAGGAACGAGCGGTTCTTTGCGGCGAACCTGCTGGACTCGCGCGAGTCGGACGCGGCGTCGGCGGAGACACTGGAGCTGGCGTCGCGGCCGGTGGCGGCGCAGGATGCGCTGGAGACCAAGGGGACGCGGAAGCTGTGGGAGTGGTTCCTGCTTGGCGCGCTGGCGGTGGTGATGCTGGAGTGGTTCGTGTACAACCGGAAGGTGCATGTGTAGGGGGAGTAGGGTGGGAAGACGGGGTAGAGGCACTGGGCATTAGGCACTGGGCAATAGGGGAAGAGATGAAGAGGCCGAGAGACGACGTGAGGAGGGAAGGCACTAGGCACTAGGCACTCGGATGAGAAGTAGAGACGGGGTGGAAGGGCGAGGCTGAGAAACCCAAGCAAGCGGCGGGGCGCGTAGACGGGAACGACGGCGGCACGCCCGAGGCCGGGCTTGATGGAAGAGGGCGCGGTGGCGGCATCGCGCCGGGGCGCGAACGGTGAGCGCCGCGAGATCGTGGTCGCGAATGAAACGGCGCGGGGCGGGACACTGATTGAAGCGCTTGATGGTGAGCAGCGTGCGAGCGTGGGTGGCGATGGCGGGCGTGCTCGCGGGCGCGTGGTCGGGCGCGCCGGTGTCGGCGAACAACAACGAGACGACGGGCAGCGTGGCGACGGGCGTGGCGGGTGGCGCGGGTGGCGCGGGCGGCGCGACGCTGGCGCAATCGGGCGACGCGCCCGCGCGGAAGCGCGCGCCGGTGGAGATCGTGCGCGCGGAGATCGGCTTTGGCGGCGAGGGGATAGCGGCGGGCCAGATGGCGGAGGGCTCGCGCTCGGGGGCGCGGGCGCTCCCCGATCGCTACGCGCCGATCCGCCTGTGGCTCCTGAGCGAGAAGGGGTTCTCGGGCGCGCTGGTGCTGGAGCACCCGCAGGATTCGACGCAATCGGCGCGCGTAATGGTTCCGGCGGCGGCGACGCCGGGCGTGGTGACGCCGGTGGACGCGGTGCTGTGCCTGCCGCGATCGATGCCGCCGATCAAGGCGACGCTGATCGACGGGAACGGGCGGCGGGCGCTGGAGACGGAGCTGTCGGAGCTGCCGGACGTTGACCAGACGAAGCTGTGGGGATCGCTGGACCCGGACCATGCGTTCGTGCTGTCGGTGGGTCGGAGTTCGCTTTCGAGTGTGGTGACGACGACGCGGCAGATGGCCGGGCCGCGATTGCCCGGGCAGGCGACGCCGGACGAGAAGGATTGGTTTGCGAAGGTGGCGGTGGCGACGAGCGAGGCGGGGGACCTGCCGCGGAGCGTGGGCGCGTACGACATGCTGGAGGCGGTGGTGGTGGCGCCCGAGGCGCTGGGCCCGGTCGATCCGCGGGTGTTGGAGGCGGTTCGGCGGTGGACGCTGTCGGGCGGGAAGCTGGTGCTGGTGGTGGGCGCGGGCGGGCGCGCGTGGCGGAGCTGGCTGCCGGAGGGGGACGCGTTCAGCGTTGTGGAGATGGACGCGCCGGCGCGGATGCCCACGCCGCCGGAGCTGCGGACGATGCTGGGCGCGATGCGCGAGCTGGCGCAGCGGCGTGATGCGTCGCTGGTGATCTCGGAGTCGGCGGACCAGGTGAGCGGGCGGGCCATCCGAGTGCGCGAGGCGGGGGAGCGCGAGGGGTGGCGGGTTCGCTGGAGCGTGGGCGGCGAGAAGGGGCTCTTGGCGCAGGGCCCGGTGGGGTTCGGGTTCGTGACGATCCTGGGCGTGGAGCCGGAGCGACTGGGCGCGGTGGTGGACGCGCGGGTTTCGCGGCGGGCGTGGCGGGATGCGCTGCGGGCGTCGTTGGAGACCTGGCGCGGGTCGCGGGTGGCGCGGACCGAGGAGAACATGTGGACGATGGACTACACGTTCACGGCGTCGGGCGCGGACATGGCGACGCGGATCGGGGTGGCGCACGTGCTGGACGAGATGGGGCGGGCCCACACCATCAACCCGATCTCGTTCATGCTGATCTCGGGGGCGATGGGGGTGCTGGGGCTGTTGCTTGGCGTGGTGGATTATTTCTGGCTTGGCGCGGTGCGCCGGCGGCACCTTGGCTGGGCGACGGCGCTGGGGTGGATCGCGCTGGCGAGCGGGATCGCGGTGGTCGTGCCGTCGCTGATCCGCGGCGGTGATTCGGCGGTGTCGCGCTGGCAGGTGGTGGACCTGCGGGCGCCGCGCGACGCGGCGCCGAGCGCGGTGGCGACGGAGTTGATCGCGGGGTTCGTGCAGCGCCGGGCCGGCGTGTCGATGGAGGGATTGCCGGAGGAGGGGTGGTATCGCGGGGTTTCGGCGGCGAACTCGTATTACGGGCGCGGGAACTCGCGGGGGCTGCTTTTGCCGCCGCTCTTGCTGCGTCAGTCGCCGGGCGATCCGTTGGCGGGGTGCGTGCCGCCGGTGCTGGAGCAGCCGCAGTGGACGTTCCGGGCGGTGATGGGGAGCGGGCCGGTGTCGGATTTGGCGATGTCGGGCGTGGCGGTGCGTGTGGAGTTTGACGGGGCGACGCCGCGGGTGGAGGTGGAGGTTGGTGAGGGCGCGGTGGTCGAGTCGGGGCGGCTGGAACTGGGCGGGGAGGTGTATGAGTTGACGCTTTCGCGCGAGGGCGGCGTGTGGCGCGGGCGGGGCGTGCCGTCCAAGACTCTCGGCGTGTTCGAGCGGCAGGCGCTGAAGGCGCTTGCGACCAGCGGCGGGATCATGAACGGGCTGCCGGTGTCGGAGTCGCTGAACCTTTCGCAGCGGGCGGAGCTGTCGCAGGAGGCGCGCCTGGCGAGCGGGCGGTGGGCGCGGGTTCACCTGTGGGTGAAGGGTCTTGCGACGGGATTGAAGACGGGGATCGAAGAGAAGGGGACGATGACGCGGGTGGTGCGGGCGCTGGTGGAGCTGCCGGAGAGCCGTCGGCGCGAGGCGCGGGAACTTGGTCTGACGCCGGACGAGCCGCCGGTGGAGAAGGGGGAGAAGGAGCTTCGGGAGGAGAAGGAGAAAGGGGAGAGCGAGGAGGGGCACTAGGCACTAGGCACTAGGCACCAGGCACTAGGAAGAGAAGAAGTGGCGGAGTGGAAGCATTGAACTCGAAGAGCGCGAAGGCCAAATCAGGACTCAGAGGACGCAGAGGGAATCAGAGGAACGCAGAGGGGAGAAGAGTTCAACACAGAGACACAGAGGCGCAGAGAAGGAGTTGAGTGCAGGGGAGATCACGGAGGGGAAGTGGAAGAAGTCACGGAGTCACGGAGTCGCGGAGTCACGGGCGGATGGGATGAGGCGGGGTGGTGGGTCATGGGAAGTGAAGGCGATCGATGATTGAGGCGCGGGGCTTGACAAAGCGGTTCGGTTCGCTGGTGGCGCTCGAGAACCTGACGCTGTCGATCGGCCCGGGCGAGGTGTTCGGGTTCATCGGTCCCAACGGGGCGGGCAAGAGCACGACGATGAAGATCCTGGCGTGCCTGCTCACGCCCGACGCGGGGAGCGCGCGGGTCGCGGGCTATGACATCAGGACCGACGGCGACCTGATCCGTCGGGCGATCGGCTACATGCCGGATTTCCTGGGTGTGTACGACGACCTGACGGTGGACGAGTACTTGCAGTTCTTCGCGGCGGCGTTCGGGATCGAGCGGAAGAAGCGCAAGGGCGTGATCGACGGGGTGCTTGAGCTGACCGATCTTGGCGCGAAGCGGCACGCGATGGTGGACAGTTTGTCGCGCGGGATGCAGCAGCGGCTGGGTGTGGCGCGGGTGTTGATCCACGAGCCCAAGGTGCTGCTGTTGGACGAGCCGGCCAGCGGGCTTGATCCGCGGGCGCGGATCGAGATGCGCGAGCTGCTGACGGAGCTGGCGCGGATGGGCAAGGCGCTGATGGTGAGCTCGCACATTCTGAGCGAGCTGGCGGAGATGTCGACGAGCATCGGGATCATCGAGCGGGGCAGGCTGCTCTACGCGGGGTCGATCCAGGATGCGTACGCGCGGGTGCGGGCGGGCGAGCGGATCACGATCGCGCTGGAGCCCGGCGGGCGTGCGGCGGCGGAGGTGGCCGCGGTGCTTTCGCGCGACGAGCGGATCGCCAAGGTGGGCGTGGAGCGCGAGGGGGGCGAGTCGGGAACGGAGCGGCTGGTGGTGGAATTGAAGGCGGGCAAGCACGGGCATCACTTCTTGTTTGAGCTGCTGCTTGGGGCCGGGGCGCGGATCGGGAGCTTCACGCCCGAGGGTGTGAAGCTCGAGGACGCGTTCTTGAAGCTGACGACGGGGGCGCTGCAGTGAGCGGGCCCGTGGAACCACGCGAAGAGGGAGCTCGCGGCGCGCCCGATCTGGCGGGGGCGGTGGACTCGGCGGGTGCGGTTGCGGGTGGCGTCGCGGGTGTGATTTCGCCCCGGATGTCGGCGCGATCGATGTGGACGCGGCTGGGGCGGTCGCTGTTGCCGCGGGCGTGGTGGCCGGGCGCGATTTTTCAGAAGGAGATGCGGGTGCAGGGGCGTCGGTACTTCACGTACCTGACGCGGGGTGTGACGGCGCTGCTTTTGGCGGGGATCACGGCGCTGATTTTCATGGCGATGGTGGACTTTGGGTTCAACGGGGCGTCGTATTCGGGCGGGACGGCGATGCGGCTGCAGGAGTTGCAGGGGCTGGCGCCGGGCGTGAGCGTGACGGTGTTTTTGATTCAGTTGATCGGGATGACGTTGGCGGCGCCGATCCTGCTTGGGCCGTCGTTGTGCGACGAGAAGCGTGCGGGGACGCTGTCGGCGCTGCTCACGACGCCGCTGAGTGCGTGGCAGATCGTGTTCGGCAAGCTGCTGAGCGCGTTCTCGCAGCTGACGATCCTGGCGCTGATCCCGATGCCGCTGGTATTGGCGGTGCGCGTGTTCGGCGGGGTTCCGGCGGAGTTTGTGTTCGCGGGGCTGTCGGTGTCGTACTCGATGGCGTTTCTGTGCGGGTCGCTGGCGATTTTTTATTCGACGGGGTCGAAGCGAGGTCTGACGGCGGCAACGCTGGCGGCGCTGACGGCGATCGCGCTGCACGCGTTCCCGGCGCTCATGATGGCGAAGCTGATTTCGTGGGGCGTGAAGGTGTGGCCGGGGATGCCGGTGCTCATGTCGACGCCGGCGACGACGGCGATCATGATCGCGGACCTGTTCAGCGGGGGCCCGACGGGGCCTTGGAGCGTGCGGTCGGTGTGGGTGGCCAACAGCGTGGTGAACACGGGGCTGGGGGCGCTGACGCTGGTGTTCGCGACGGCGCGGGTGCGGGCGCTCTTGCGGCGTGAGGGCGAGGGGACGACGGCGGCGGCAGAAACGGGCGCGGGGGCGGGAAAAACCAAAGGCGGCGGCAAGGAACGGTCGGGATCGCGCGAGGTGGGCGCGCGTCCGGTGATGTGGCGCGAGCTGCGCCAGCGGATGTTCCGGCGACGCTTCTGGGCGGTGGCGGCGACGGCGGTGGCGTCGACGTTCCTGGTGCTGGTGAATTGGGACGATCTGACGAGCCGCGGGCCGGCGATGGCGGTGACGATCGGCGGGACGGCGCTGGCGCTCTTGCTCGCGACGGCGGGGAGCGCGGGGAGCGTGAACGGGGAGCGCGAGGCGCGGACGTGGGACGTGCTGTTGACGACGGGGGTCTCGGCGTGGGAAGTGGTGCTGGGGAAATGGACGGGGAGCATGAAGCGGCTGATGTTTGTGCCGCTGGTGATTTTGGTGCAGCAGGTGGTGTCGGTGGGCGCGGGG
>JAEUJA010000170.1 GCA_016793195.1 Phycisphaerae bacterium | reverse complement strand
TCGGCGTGCTTCTTGCGGGCCTTGGCCTTGACGGTGGTGGCGTCGACCTTGGCGGAGGTCTCGGTGGCGGCGGTGGCGTGGGTCCCGCCGTCGTTGGAGAACCATTCGCGGATGGTCTGCTCGAGTCCGGCGGTGATGGTGGACATGTGGTTCTTCACCACGGACTCGGGGATTCCCTCGGCCTGGCACTTGGCCACGATGGCTTTGGATTCGATCCCGAGGTCTTTGGCGATTTCGAAGATGCGCTTGGCCAATGTCCGCTCCAACTGGTCGGGCGAAATCCCGCCGCGACCCTGAACCACCGATCCGCTCTCTCACACCCCGCACGATTCGCGGCGAAGGTCGCCGCGGTGATTGCTCGATTGACTCCGACCGAACGTTCCGACCAGACACTTCGACCGAACATTCCGACCAGGTCACTGCCCGAGGATGTCGGCGGCCCTGGCGTCATCGGAGGCGCTGGGCGCGGGCGCGCCCAGGATCGCATCGGCGGCCTGGTCGCCGGGCGTTGGGCCGCCGAGGAGTCGGGCGGCCGCCTCGACCTGCTCCTTGGCCAGGCGTGCCTTTTCTTCCTTGTCCTTCTGCTGCTGTTCGGCGACCTCTTTGGCCTTGACGGAGGCGAGCTCGACGGCGGCCTTGGCGGCGTCCTCGGTGAGCTCGAGTTCGGTCATGAGCACGTCGACGCCGACTTCCTCGACGTCGAAGACGCTGACCATGCCGAGGGCGACGAGCTTGTCGACGTGCTTCTCGGTGACGCCCTCGATCTGCTGGAGGGTGGTGGAGAGGGTGTCGAGGCCCTTGCCGTATTCCTCGGGCGTGAGGATGTCGATGTCCCATCCGGTGAGTCGTGCGGCGAGGCGGACGTTCTGGCCGCGCTTGCCGATGGCCAGCGAGAGCTGGTCGTCGCGGACGACGACGGTGGCGCGTCCGAGCTCGAAGCAGAGGGAGATTTCGGCGACCTCGGCGGGCTTGAGCGAGTTCTGGATGAGGATCTGGCTGGACTCGTTCCAGCGGACGATGTCGATTTTTTCGCCGTTGAGTTCATCGACGATGTTTTTGATGCGGCTGCCGCGGACGCCGACGCAGGCGCCGACGGCGTCGACCTTGGAGTCGACGCTGGAGACGGCGATCTTGGTGCGATAGCCGGCCTCGCGGGCCATGGCCTTGATCTCGATGATTTTGTCGGCGACCTCGGGGACCTCGACTTCGAAGAGTCGCTTGATGAAGTCGGGGTGCCCGCGTGAGAGGACGATCTTGACCTGGTTGCCGGCGTCGCGGACGTCGAGGATCATGCAGCGGACGCGGTCGCCGGGCTGGAACTGCTCGCCGGGGATCTGCTCGCTGGGGGGCATGAAGGCTTCGCTGCGATCGACGGTGACGATGAGGGAGCGGGCCTCGTAGCGCTGGGCGGTGCCGGTCACGATCTCGCCGACGCGCTTGCTGAACTCCTCGAAGACGCTGGCGCGCTCGTCGTCGCGGAACTTCTGGATCATGACCTGCTTGAAGGTTTGGGCGGCGATGCGACCGAGAGCCGCGGGGAGCATCTCGAGGGGTTGCCCGTGGCGGAAGAGGGTCATCTGGCCGGAGACGGGGTCGAGGGTGCAGGCGAACTCCTCGGTGTCGAGGGTCTGGTAGTGCTTTCGGGCGGCGGAGATCATGGCCTGCTCGAGGTCACGGATGAGGATTTGCTTGTCGATGTTCCGATCGCGGGCGATGGAATCGAGGATGCGCATCATTTCGGTGGGGTTCATGGAGAGCTCCAGACTGTCGGTCGGATTGTCGGTTTGTCGAGATGTCCAGCGGGTTCTGCGGGTCCCAAGGTCCTTGCCGCGCGGGCGGTCCAAAAACGCCGAAGCCACCGGCGGCATCGCACGCCCGTGGCCCCGAAACCCTGCCCGCCCAAACGTCGCGGCCCTCGAAGGGGGCGCGACCGGGCCGAACTTTGAGGGGTTCAGCGCATCGGAGTCTCCTCCGGGCCGGCCCCCAAAGGCCGGAGCGATCCAACGGTCGCGGGGCGACCGCTCCACGTCGTGGACCGCTTAGCGAGCATGGTTCGTGACTGCGTTCATGGGTTCCGCCTGTCAAACAACCACCCCCGGGCAACCGCGCCCGGGGACACCCAACAATATTCAGACAAAGGGCCCTGGGTCAACCCGAATCGGTGATCGATCGCGGGTGTCTCTGGTGTGTTTCACCAGTATTCAGGGCGGGTGAAGCCGTTGAAAAAGTCGCGTCAGGCCGGCCTTGGGTTCGCCGGGCCGCGTGCTGGTCAAACGCGGTCGTCGTTCCCGACGGCGCGGACGACGCGGAGGGCGCGGTTGCCCCGGTACTGTCCGACACTGGCCAGGAACTTTTTCTCGCCCTCGACCCAGAGCACGATGGGCGTGGTGGCCGTCTTTTCGGTGGTGATGACGTCGCCGGGGGACATCGACATCAGGTCGGCCAGGGTGATGGTGGTTTCGGCGAGCACGCCTGTGACTTCGAGGGGGGCGCGGGTGAGCGTGCCGGCGATCTGGGCGGCGGCGGTGTCGGATTTCTGGTTCTGCGACGCGGCGAACCAGTTCTGTGAGCTGAGGTCCTCGACGACGGGCTCGATGACGTTGTAGGGGATGCAGAGATTCATGGTGCCGGCGCGGTTGTTCATCTTGACCTCGAAGCCGACGACGACGACGACCTCGTTGGGGGGGACGATCTGGACGAGCTGTGGGTTGCTCTCGGTGGCGGAAATGGTGAAGGCGAGTTGCTTGACGCCGGCCCAGGCCTCGGAGAGGGCGGCCAGGCCGCGGTTGGTGACGCTGCTGATGAGACGGGTCTCGATGAGGGTCATGGGGCGCTGGGGGATGAAGAGGTCCTGGCTGTTGCCGCCGAGGAGGCGGTCGATGATGGGGTAGATGATGAGGGGGCTGATCTCCATGCACATCTGGCCTTCAAGGGCGTCGGTGCGGAGGAGGTTGAAGCTGGTGGGGTTTGGGAGGCCGGAGATGAACTCGGAGTAGGTCATCTGCTCGCAGTTAGCGACTCGGACCTCGACGATGGTTCGGAGGAAGCCGGAGAGGGAGGCGCCGAAGTTTCGGGCGAAGGCCTCGTGGAGCGTCTGGAGCGAGCGCATCTGGTCTTTGCTCACGCGCTCCGGGCGCTTGAAGTCGTAGTTCTTGATCTCGAGCGTGGCGGGGTCGATGTTGCGGCGGGTGAAGATGGTGGTTTGCTGCTTTTCGACCACCGCGGGCGCGTCGGAGACGGCCGAGAGGAGTGCGTCGACTTCACTTTGATCAAGCACGTCCGCCATGCGGCCAGGGCTCCCGTCCGAAAGTCCACCCCGGTTATCGACCGGGCACCCGGGCTGCCTTGAGGCCAAACAACCGCCGATCCTGGATCGGCGCGAGGCCGGTGGCGAACCCGGCGGCGGGCGGGGACATACGGTTTGTCATGCCCACCATCGCTCTTCCCGCGACCACGCGCGTTGTAATTCATCTGGCGGCGTTGGTGGCGGTGCTGGTTTCGCTGTGGCTGCCGGGGCGGGCGCTGGCGCAGCCGCAGGTCGTCGCGGTGTCGGCGACTCCGATGCGGAGCGTGGTGGCGCCGGGCGACCGGCTGTCGATCGCGGTGGTGATGGAGCATGAGAAGGGCTGGCACACCAACCCGAGCAATCCGGTGGTTCCCACGTCGTGGGCGGGGCTGTTTGACCCGATCCCGACGCGGGTGACGCCGAAACTCCCGGCGGGCGTGGACGTGCGTGAGATTCAGTATCCGCCGACGCACACGATCGCGGTGGACCTGGTGGGGAGCGGGAAGCCCGAGGCGTACCCGGTGTACGAGGGCACGGCGGTCGTGTACGTGCCGATCGAGATTGCCAAGAACGCGGGCGGCGAGCTGTTGATCCCGATCACGGTTGATTTTCAGGCGTGCGACGACCGGGTGTGCATGGCGCCCGAGACGGTCGAACTGTCGGTGACGCTGAAGGTCGATGCCGCGGCGGGCAGGGACGTTGCGGACGCGGCGCTCTTCGCGGCGTTTGATGCCGGGGTGTTTGAGCGGGCGTCGGGCGGGGACGTTGGGGAGACGGCGCGATCGGCGAATCAGCCTCCGGCGGCCGGCGTCGCGTCTTCGACCGACGCGGTGTTCGATCTTTTCGGGCTGCGCTTCAGCTCGGGCAACACGTTGGTGGTGCTGCTGTTCTCGGCGCTGGGCGGGTTCATCCTGAATCTCATGCCGTGCGTGCTTCCGTTGATCCCGATCAAGGTCTTTGCGATCCAGCAGGCGGCGGGCGAGCACGTGGGGCGGCGGGTTCGCCTCGGGGTGGCGATGTTCCTTGGGGTGGTGTCGTTCTGGACGGCGCTGGCGATCCTGATCGTGTCGCTGAAGTTTTTTTCGGCGACCAATGAGCTCTTCGGCAACGCGATCTTTCAGCTTTGCGTGGGGGTGTTCATCATCGCGATGGCGGTGGGGATGCTGGGCGTGTTCACGCTGAACCTGCCGCAGGGTTTGTACGCGATCCAGCCGCGGCACGACACGCTTCACGGGTCGTTTCTGTTCGGGGTGATGACGGCGCTTCTTGGCACGCCTTGCTTTGGGCCGTTCGCGGCGTCGGGGGTGTCGTGGGCGACGCAGCAGTCGTCGGGGCTGGCGTTCTCGGTGTTCTTTTCGGTGGGCGTGGGGATGGCGCTGCCGTATCTGGTGCTGACGGTGTGGCCGAGGTTGATCTCGTTTATCCCGAGGACGGGCCCGGCGAGCGACCTGATCAAGCAGGTGCTCTCGCTGGTGATGGCGGCGTTCGGCGTGTATTTCACGGGGGTGGCGGTGAAGACGTTCATCGCCGAATCGCCGTACCTGGGCGAGACGATCGAGTGGTGGTTTGTGTGTGCGATCGCGCTTGGGACGAGCTTGTGGCTGGTGTTCCGCGCGTTCAAGATCACGCGCGCGGGTGGGGCGCGCCTGGCGGCGGTGCTCATCGCGGTTGGTCTGGCGGGGAGCAGCTACTGGTGGGCGGCCCGACTGACGCAGATCGCGCGGGCCAACGCGGAGGATAATCTCTGGCGCGAGTACGAGCCGGCGGCGTATGAAAAGGCGGTGCGCGAGGGCAAGGTCGTGATCGCGGATTTCACGGCGACGTGGTGCCTGAATTGCCAGACGTTGAAGGCGACGGTGCTGAGCACCGAGAAGGTGCGCGAGGCCCTGAAACAGCCGGGTGTGGTCGCGTTCGAGGTCAATCTGTCCAGCAAGAAGGCGCCCGGCTGGGCGTTGTTGAAGGAGCTGAAGGAGCCGGGCATCCCGCTCCTGGCGATCAGCGGGCCGGGGTATTCGACGCCCTGGAAGAGCAACGCGTATAACCCGGGGCAGGTGGTGGAGGCGATCGACGCGGCCCGTGGCGGGGCCTCCCAGTCGGCAAGCTCGGCACAGGCGCCTCGTTGACTCCCGGCGAGAGCCTTCCTAGGTTCATGTCCCCGGTCGGGACGCCGATCCAGACGATCCGACGGGGTTGACAACCCGCGGGCGTAGCTCAGTGGTAGAGCGCTACCTTGCCAAGGTAGAAGTCGAGGGTTCAAGTCCCTTCGCCCGCTTTCGCGGCCCGGCCAGTCCGGGCCGTGTTTGTTTTTGGGATGGTGATCGTGGTCCACGAAGCGTATCGCTTCGTGGTGTGCCATCGAATCCGGGGGAAGTGGAAGCATCCCCGACAGGAGTCGAACCTGTAACCTCTGCCTTCGGAGGGCAGCGCTCTATCCAGTTGAGCTACGGGGACGTGCGGGACGCGGGTTTTCAATCGCGGCCTGTGCCGCGGACGGCGCATCCTACGATCGTTCCGCCCAGCGGGCAATACGGCGCGCTTGCCGTGTCTCCCGCCAGGAGCTGATCACCGCTTTCGACCGACGCAGCTTGCCTTGACCCACGCCACCAATCCAGCTCCGGCAGGAAGCCAGCCAGACCGCGCGGCCTCCGCCGCCGCTCCTTTGAGCGCGGTGCTGGCGATCACGTTTGTCAGCAGCATCGGCACGGGCGTGGTGACCAACGGCGTGTTCTTTCTCACCAAGTCTGGGTTCGGGTTTTCCGACCTGGCCAACTACTGGCTGGCGCTGGTGATGGGCGTGACGTACATCGTCGCGGCGCGGTTCTCGCACGCGGCGGTGGAGTTTTTCAATCGGCGTGGGCTGTCAACGCGGGGCGTGCTGGCGTGGACGCTCGTGTTGATGGGCGTGTTCAGCGCGCTGCCGCTGGTGGCGACCAGGCTCGGGCCTTCAGCGTCGTGGCTGGTGTGGGCGATGGTGGTGGTGTACAGCCCGTTGACGGGGATCGTCTGGCCGGTGGTGGAGAGTTTTTTGTCGGGCGGGCGGCAGGGTGAGGGGCTGCGCAAGGCCGCGGGGATCTGGAACGCGACGTGGTCGGGCGCGATCATCGTGTCGTACTTTGGGATGTCGCGGTATGTGAAGGAGTCCCCGGCGCAGGTGGTGCTGATCCTGGGCGCGATGCATGTGGTGACGGCGCCGATCGTGGTGTGGCTGCTCCCGCGAGAGCCTGGGGCGCACGCGCCCGAGCACCACGAGCCGCACCCGTCGATCTACACGACGCTGCTGACGACGTTTCGCACGTTGCTGCCGATCGGGTACATCATGCTGAGCGCACTGTCGCCGTATTTGCCCGGGGCGATGGAGCGGATGGGGGTTGGTCCGGCGGCGGCGGTGCAGCTGGCGGCGTCGTGGCTGGTGGCGCGGGCGATCACGTTCTGGCTGATGGGTCGGGCGGCGTCGTGGCATGGGAAGTGGTGGCCGGCGGTGGTGGGGGCGGCGCTGGTGTTCGCGGGCTTTGGGGTCACGGTCGTGACGCCGGGTTTTTTCGCGGGCACTACGGGCGTGGCGATCCAGGTCGCGGGGCTGGTGGTGTTTGGGATCGGCATGGCGATCGTGTATTCGGGCGCGGTGTACTACGCGCTGGAGGTGGGGCGGGCGGAGGTGGAGGCGGGGGGCACGCACGAGTCGCTGGTCGGGGTGGGCTACACGATCGGGCCGCTCTGCCCGCTGCTGGCGGAACTGGCGAGGCAGAAGGGGATATTGGCGGCGGGGCGATTTGAGGTGGCGGTGTTCGGCGCGGTGGGTGTGGTGTCGCTGGTGATGGCGGCGGTGGTGGTGCGGCAGATCATGCGGCACACGTCCGGGCGGTGACCGCGCTATTGCAGACTTGTCAGTCCAGTGGGCGGTGGCGGTTTTCGGGGTCTGCAAGCCGATTCGACGCGAACCGAAAGAGGTCTGGCGGCGTCCGATATGATGGCGTTCGGCACGGCGCGCGGTTGTTGCGCATGTTTGGCTGGGTGGGTGCGGGCGCCTGGCCGAGATTGGCCGATCATGGACCGTCGCCGGGATTCGGCGCGCGGTTTCCGGGCCAGCGATGGGAGCACGGGAAGATGGAGGTGATCGTGAAGAGGTCGAGCTTGGCGGCGTCGCTGGTGCTGGCGGTGGGGATGTTTGTTGGCGCGGCGTCGGCGCCGGCGCAGACGACGCAGCCGGTGGCGGCGGCGGGGCGGGCCGAGTGGGCCCGCGACATCTGGTCGGTGGCGGCGCGGGGCGATTCACGCGGGTTCTACGAGGCGTTGGAGCGGACGCCGGCGGACCTTGGCGATGATCGGCTGAGCGCGTCGCTGGCGCGGCTCCGGGAGAGCCTTGGCAAGAAGGAGGCCGATCGCCAGACCAAGCTCGACCAGCTGGCGGTCGATTTGGACAAGGCGTTGGCGGACCAGCAGAGCGACATCGCGATTTCCAAGGCGCTGGTGACGGCGCTGGAGAAGCAGCTGGTCTCGACGGACAAGCAGGCGGTGCTGAACGATCCGCGGGTGCAGGAGCTGGTGAAGCGTGGCGACGAGGCGGCGAGGTCGGCCGAGGCGCGCGCCGATTGGCTGATCGCCAGCGAGTTGTTCTACCGGCTTGATGCGTTGTTTGAGCAGTCGGGCAAGTACAAGGAAGACGTGGAGCGGCAGAACCATCGGATGGCGATGCTGCGGTTGTATGTGCCGCAGCGGTTGTGGGAATTGCGGAACGCGCGTCAGCTTGCGGAGAAGAAGGAGGCGCTCCCGCCGTACAACCCGGTGGGGGATGATTTCCGGGAGAAGCTGAAGTTTATCGATCGTTCGATGATCGTGCGTGCGGTGGCGGCGGCGGGCGGGGAGCACGTGGGCAAGGTGCCGCTGCACACGATCCTGAACGGAGGGATCGAGGCGGTTCGGGTGCTGGTGCGGACCGAGGACCTGAAGGGTGCGTTCAGCGGGCTGGCGGACGCGGCGAAGCGCGAGCAGTTTGAGGCGAGGCTCCGGTACTGGCAGGAGAAGGTGGAGAAGGACGCTGGGCGGATCGACTACACGACCGCGGACATGATGCTCAACTCGATCTTGGACGAGAACCGCAAGACGGTGGGGGTGATGGACCAGGCGATCCTGCACGAGTTTGGGAACGGCGCGATGGAGCGCCTGGACCCGTTCTCGGCGATCATCTGGCCGGACGAGCTGGCTCGTTTTCAGCGGAGCACGCAGGGGCGACTGATCGGGATCGGGGTTGAGATCCAGTACGACGAGCTCTTGAACATCAAGATTGTTTCGCCGTTCGAGGGCGCGCCGGCGCAGCGGAAGGGTCTGCGCACGGGCGATCTGATCAAGAAGGTGAACGGCAAGGCGACGTACGGGTTCACGCTGGACCAGGCGGTGGACAACATCACGGGGCCGGCGGGGACGGAGGTGACGCTGACGATCGAGCGTCGGCCCAACCCGCAGGTGCCGGCCAACGAGACGGACAACAAGCCGGGCGAGTTCGACGTGAAGATCACGCGGGCGGAGATCCCGCTGCGGTCGGTGAAGGGGTGGGCGCGGAACGGGGCGCGCGAGGACGACTGGAACTGGTACATCGACGAGGGCTCGCGGATCGGGTATGTGCGGCTCACGGGCTTTACCGAGAGCACGACGCGCGACCTTGACGACGCGATCGACACGATGCTGGCCGGCGGGCTGAACGGGCTGATCCTGGACCTGCGATTCAACCCGGGCGGGCTGCTGGACCAGGCGGTCGATGTCGCCAGCCGCTTCGTGCCGTCGGGCGTGATCGTGTCGACCGAGGACGGGAACAAGCGGATCATCCGCCAGGAGCGGGCGACGGGCGAGGTCAAGCTGTCGAAGGTTCCGTGCGTGGTGCTGGTGAACCAGGACTCGGCGAGCGCCAGCGAGATTGTGTCCGGCGCGCTGCAGGACTACGCCAAGCAGGGGCGTATCAAGTGCGTGCTGGTGGGGCAGCGGAGCTATGGCAAGGGATCGGTGCAGGACGTGCGGATGCTGCTGGGCAACCGGGCGGCGATGAAGCTGACGACGCAGCACTATCTCTTGCCGTCGGGCAAGCTCATCCACCGCAACCCGGGCGACCTGGTGTGGGGGGTGAACCCCGACGTGGAGGTCGAGATGCTGCCGCAGCAGATCGTCGACGCGGTGCTGTTGCGGCGTGACGCGGACGTGATGCCTCTGGATGAGAACGGGCAGCCGCTGAAGAGCGACAAGCCGCTCCCGAACCCCAACGATCTGTTGACCAAGGGGATGGACACGCAGCTTCAGACGGCGTTGTTGCTGCTCCAGAGCCAGGCATCGATGGCGACGGCGCAGGCGCCGGAGAAAGAGGAGCGGGTGGTGCGGTAAGGCGCGATTTGTGAAATCGGACCGGGCGGTGGGCCCGACCTATGATCTCAACGCGTCCGAAAGGGCGCGTTTTTTCTTGGATGTGCCCGATTCGGGGGCCGTTGGTGGGTCTTGAGTCGGGCGTTGAAGGTGAGCCCCGAATCCACGTCGGCCCTCGACGCGGAAGGAACTGAGATGACCCAGGCCCCCGCCCCATCCCCGGCCCCGTCGCCCGCGCCAACGCCCGCCAAGCCCGAGTCTTCGCGGGGCGGTTCACGCCGTCGGATCGCCGAGCAGTTGCCCGACGCGACGCTGATCAGGTGGCTGCGCGACATGTACCTGATCCGGGAGTTTGAGAACCGGACGGCCCAGGCGTATCAGCAGGCCAAGATCGGAGGCTTCTGCCACCTTTACACGGGGCAGGAGGCCGTCGCGGTCGGCACGATCAACGCGCTGCAGCCCGACGACCCGATCGTCCATGCGTATCGCGACCACGGGCACGCGCTGGCGCGGGGGATGAGCCCGCGGGCGTGCATGGCGGAGATGTTCGGCAAGGCGACGGGGTGCGCTAAGGGCAAGGGCGGGTCGATGCACATGTTCGACAAGCCGCACTGGTTCTTCGGCGGGCACGGGATCGTGGGGGCGCAGACGCCGCTGGGGACGGGGCTGGCGTTCGCGGCGCGGTATGAGTGGGAAGTGCTGGGCAAGTCGTTGCCGAATCCGGGTGTGCTGGAGGGGCAGGCGCCGAAGAAGAAGGTGGCGCTGGCGTTCCTGGGTGATGGCGCGCTGAATCAAGGCGCGCTGCATGAAGCGATGAACCTGGCGGGGCTCTACAGCATCCCGGTGATCTATGTCGTTGAGAACAACGGCTACTCGATGGGCACCGCGATCCACCGGGGCACGACGATGGCGCACGACCTCATGGCCAAGGCGCGGGCCTACGGCATCGAGGGGCGGGTGATCGACGGCTTTGATGTGATGGAGCTGTACGACCATTTCAAGCCGCTGGTGGATGCCTGCCGCGAGGAGCAGCGCCCGGCGTTTGTCGATCTCAAGACTTACCGGTATCTGGGACACTCGATGTCGGACCCGCAGAAGTACCGCACCAAGGACGAGGTCGATCAGTTCAAGGCCAAGGACTCGATCGACTGCATGGCGGCGTATCTGATGGGCGAGCGAGTCGACGCCGCGGGCAAGCCCGCGCTGTCGCAGGAGGGGTTCCAGGAGATGCAGGAAGAGGTGCGGGCGCTGGTGCGCGATTCGGTGGAGTTTGCCGAGAATTCGCCCGTGCCGGATGCGGCGGAGCTGTACAGCGATGTGTTCGTCAACCCGCAGGCGAACCTCAGCCCGACGGCCGAGTATGTGAAGGGCGCGAAGAATCCGCTCTTGTAGAAGTGCAAAGAGACGGAGAGACGAAGAGACGAAG
>JAEUJA010000168.1 GCA_016793195.1 Phycisphaerae bacterium | reverse complement strand
AGGCGCAGCTTTTCCTTGGGCGGAATGATCGCCCAGATGGCGACGCCCAGGAAAATGAGAGTGATGATCGCGGTCCGCAGGATCGGTCGCATAGGGAATGAAAGCTCCGGGGAGGTCGGTCAGGCGGTCGTCTTCTCGCGCGACGCGGTCTTCACTTCAAGCTCGCCGGCGCCGCCCTTGGCGTGCTCGCGCGACGGCACGACGGACTGGATCGCCGCCCGGGAGACCCGCATCCGCCCATCCTCGAGGCGGATCACCACCGAGTCGTCGCCCATCTCGGCGACGTGCCCGATGATCCCGCCCATGGTCACCACCTGGTCGCCCTTGGAAAGGTTCGACATCAGGGCCTCGCGCCGCTTCTTTTCCTTGCGAGACCCCATGACCTGCATCAGGATCATGAAGCCCATGACGGCGGCAAAGACCCAGAGCATGCTCGACCCGCCGAAGGGGCTGGCGGGCGGGACACCCCCGCCCGCGGGAGCGCCGGTGGTCCCGGGCTGGGCCGTCGACGCCGGGGCCGCGCCGGCCTCAGGAAGCCCCGGGGCCGCCACGGATTGAGGCTGCCCGTTCTGCACGGCCGCCAGAGTCCAGGCCGACGACACGACGATTTCGATCTGATTCATGCTCGATGATTCCAAGCGGCGGTGCGTCGAACGCGCCCGCGCGGCGTTACCCGACCCCGTCGGTGCAGACCGGCCAATTCCGAACCAGCCCCGACCAGTCATCATTCTGAATCGCGCGCCGGATGTCCAACATCAGCCTCTGGAAGTGCCGCACATTGTGCAAACTGACCAGAATAGGCCCCAACATTTCCCCCACCATGAACAAGTGGCGGAGGTACCCCCGCCCAAACGGCCCAGGGCCGACGCTCGCCCCGTGCCCCGCCGGATCGCAGGCCGGGCAGTCGCAGCCCTCCTCGATCGGCCCCGGATCCTCGGCAAACCGGGCGTTGCGGAGCCTGATCTGCCCATTCCGCGTGAAAGCATTCGCGTTTCGTCCGTTCCGGGTGGGGAGCACGCAGTCGAACATGTCAACTCCCGCCCGCACGGCCGCCACGATGTCCCGCTCATAGCCCACGCCCATCAGGTACCTGGGCTTCTCCTCGGGCAAAAGCGGCGCGGTATGGCGCACGACCCGGGCGATCGCCTCGAACGGCTCCCCCACCGCCACGCCGCCGATCGCGTAGCCCGGCAGATCGATGGCCGCGATGCGATCGGCGCACCAAGACCTGCGGTCCAGGTCGGTGCCGCCCTGCACGATGCCAAAGAGGGATTGATCGCCCGGGCGGGCATGGGCGGCCTTGCAGCGCTCGAGCCAACGGACCGTGCGCTCGTTGGCGACCGTGAGACGCGCGACGTGGTCGTAGCCCTTTTTCTTCGTGTCGCGCCGGATCGCGCTCGTCAAGCGTGGATCGGCCCGCCCTCTCCCCGCATCTCTTCTTTCTTCTTCCTCCTCTCCCTGTCTCGCTGTCTCGCTCTCTCGCTGTCTCGCTTCCCCCCTCGCTTCTTCCGACGGCGGGCAGTCATCGAACGCCATGATGATGTCGGCCCCGAGCTGGTTCTGCACCTCGATCGCTCGCTCGGGCGTGAGCCGGACCTCCGAGCCATCGACGATGGACTTGAAGGTCACTCCGTCGTCGTCGACGCGGTTGGTCTCCGAGAGCGAGTACGCCTGATAGCCGCCGGAGTCGGTGAGGATTGGTCGATTCCATCGCATGAAGGCGTGGACGCCCCCCAGGCGCTGCACGAGCTCGGAACCCGGGCGGAGCATGAGGTGATAGGTGTTGTTGAGGAGGACCTGGGCGCCGGTCGACTCGACCATGCCCGGGAAGAGGCCCTTGACGCTGGCGCGGGTGCCGACGGGCATGAAGGCAGGCGTGTCGAACGAGCCGTGCGGCGTGGTGACGCGACCGACGCGGGCCCTGGTCGCGCCCGATCGGTGCAGAATCTCAAAGTCGAGTGCGGGCCCGGTCTTCACGCGGGAGGACGATAGGTCGGAAGGCGAAGACACCGCGCTGGAGAGCAGCGAAGCCAGGAACTCCCTACGCGCTGCGCCGCGAATCCGTCGCGGAGCGGAGCGTCGCCTTCTCCTTCTCGGTGAGCGCGCCCATCCCCTCGGCCCTGATCTTGGCGAGGATGCGATCGAGCTCGGCCTGGTCGGGACCAGGCTCGGTCGGCACGGGCTTTCGCTTGGCGCTCGCGGCTTTTCGAGAGTCGTTGAGCACGTCGAAGAAATCGTGGAGCAGGTGGGAGCGCCGGATGAAGAAGTAGCCGGCGATCGCGCCGCCGATGTGGGCCGCGTCACCCCCGGCGTTGCTCCCGCCGATCATGAGGTTGAAGAGCGCAAGGCCGACATAGCAATACGCCATGACCTTCATCCGCAGCGAGACGGGCGGGAAGATCATCTGGATCATGGCGTTGGGGGCGACGAACGCGCAGGCCATGATGACGCCGAACACGCCCGCCGACGCGCCGACCAGCGGCGTGCTGGCGCTGTTGAACAGCAGGAACGGAGCGCTCTGGAGGTTGAACAGACGCACGGCGCCGTACCCAAGCCCGTTCAGGACGACGTACATCACCCCGCCAAAGATGCCGCAGACCAGGTAAAACGCCGCGTATTTCCGCGCCCCCAGGTGGCGTTCCACCATGCCGCCGAAGACCCAGAGGCCCAGCATGTTCATCGCCAAATGCAAGAAGCTGGCGTGCAGGAACTGGAACGTGATCAGGCGCCAGAACTGAAGACGCGGCACAAGCTGGTAGGTCGAGAAATGCCCGTGATCGGCGATCCAAAGCGCGACCGCCTGGCCCCCCAGCATCTGCACCAGGAAGACGCCGACGTTGATGATGATGAGCCAGGTGTTGAACGAATAGCGCGACGTCAGCCCGCCCAGCCCTCGGGGCCGCGGCTCGCGCGCGTATGAACGATCAGAGAGTCCCATCCCGGCGTTGTCCTCCGTGCCCCCGGGCCCGCATCCACGGCCTTACCCCGGCTTCATTCGGCACCATCCGGTCCCGAACACACCCCTCGCCTCATCCATGGGCGGGTTCCTCGGATGGTAGCTTCGGCTCGCCGGCGCACCGGCCATCACTGTTTCGGAGGCTCATACCCGGGGTTTTGGCGGCGCAGCTTCCGCTCGCGAACGGCGTCCAGCGTCGATCGCTCCCCTGCCGTCAGGCTTTCCAGCCCCGACCGCGAGATTTTTGCCAGGATCGCGTCCAACTCCGCCTCCGGGTCGGGCCCGCCCTCATCCGCGACGTCGCCCCCCGGCCGCTCGCCCGTCTCGCCCTCGGGCAAGCCCTCCTCCGAGTCGCCCCATCGGTCAAGGTCCGCCTCCAGCCGCTCCAGGGGATCAAGCGACCCCCGGGGGCGGGGGCGTGGGTGAACGGTCGCCCGCCAATGAGGCCGAAGCGGGTCGGCGATAAACTCCGCACGCCTGCGCTCAAACCAGCAAACCATGCCCGCGAAGACCCCGACTCCCATCAGCCGCTCGCTCGACGCGGTCATGGCGGCCACAAAGAGCACCATCGCCCCGATCATCCCCACCCGGCACGCGACCAAGACTCCCGCACGCCGCACCTCCCGATCCCCCACGGCGGCCTCGATCACCCGCCCGCTATCGAGCGGATAGATCGGCAGGAGATTGACCAGCGTCACGATCACCGTGACGGCGTAGGCCCACCACAGCGCCAGCACACCCGGCGAACCGATCCGTCCGGCCGTCGCCGCCGGATCGAACGGGTTGAACAACACCAGATCGCGCGAAACGCCCGAGAGAAGAAGTGCCCCCGCCAGCGACACCGAGAGCGCCAGGCCGATCGCCGTCCCGCTGGCCGCGATCGACACGCGCGCCAGGCGGGGCCCGTGGATGTCGTGGCTCGAAAGCGAACCCAGGGGCCACAGCACCACCGGCATCGGCTCGCCCCCCAGCGACTGGGCCGCCATGGCCCGGGCCAGCTCGCGCACTACGACGTTGAAAACGAGCGCCCCGATCGCCATCGCAACATGCGACGGCCCGAGCCGCGCCCCCGACACCGAGAGCACCAGCTCAAAGGCCACGAACAGGAGGAACACGACATGCACCCGCAGGGACACTCCCGCCACGCGGGCGAGCGGCACCGACCACAGCATCGGGTCCTCGCGCCAGCGCCCTGCCCCACGCGGGTCACTCGTGGGCGCGGTCGGCGGGTCGGGATCGTGCGAGGGGTGGACCATTCGATCTTCCGTGCCGCCCGGGGGTTCTTCAGGCCGGGATCAATCCCAGCCTTGAGGCCCACAAAAGCGTCAACATGCTCTTGGCATCGACCATTTCCCCCGACCGGATCATCTCCAGGGCCCGCGCGGACGCCGTCGGATGGACCGTCAGGTGCTCGTCGGGTTCCAGCGCCTGGCCCACCGGCGTCAAGCCGCGGGCGACGAACGCCCACATCTTTTCGTCCGACAAGCCCGGCGATGTGTAGAACCAGCCGAGGGACGAAATTGTTGCGGCCGAGTACCCGGTTTCTTCGCGAAGTTCGCGGGCGGCGCACGACAAGGGCTCCTCGCCCTTTTCCAGCGTCCCCGCCGGCAGCTCGTAGAGGTCGGCGGGGATGGCGTGCCGCCGATTGCGGATCAGGACAACCGAAGGCTCGGGTCCCTCAAGGATGGGCAGGATGATCACCGCCCCGGGGTGTTGAACATACTGGCGTTTGAGCGTCGCGCCGCCCGGCGCGGCGATCGAGAGTTCCACAAAGTCGAACTTCGCGCCCCGGAAAAGAACGCGGCGACCATCGGCGTTACAGTTGGCGGGCGTCTCCATGCCGATGACGATAGTGCACGGAAGCGCCACACGATGCGGACGCCAAAGCTCTCGCCAGATCGGAACGGAACCAGCGCACCGGCCGCCGATGCGCCCGCGATCATCCGATTCGTCGGCGTCCACAAGCGATTCGGCGCTCAGCACGTCCTCGAAGGCCTCTCGATGGACATCCCCACCGGACTGACCAGCGTCGTCATGGGCCCCTCCGGCTGCGGCAAGTCGGTCATGCTCAAGCACATCGTCGGCCTGCTCCGCCCCGATGCGGGCGAGGTCTTTTTCGACGGCGAGCGCATCGATCGCCTGAAGGAACGCGAGTTCCGACGCGTTCGCCTGCAGATCGGCCTGCTCTTTCAGATGGCCGCCCTGTTCGACTCGATGAACGTGCTCCAGAACATCGAGTTCCCGTTGGTCGAACACACCAGCCTCACGGCCTCGGAACGACGCGAGCGCGTCCGCGAGGCCCTGGAGATGGTCGACCTGGCGGGCGTCGAGCACAAGCTCCCGGCCCAGCTCTCGGGCGGGCAGCGGAAGCGCGTGGGGCTCGCCCGCGCCATCGTGCTCCGCCCCCGCGTCGTGCTCTATGACGAGCCCACCACCGGCCTTGATCCCATCCGCTCCGACGGCATCAACGAGCTCATCATCAAGCTCCGCCGCTCCATGAACGTCACCAGCATCGTCGTGACCCACGACCTGGTGTCGGCCCGCAAGGTCGCCGACCACGTCGTGATGCTCCTGGGCGGCAAGGTCGCCGCGCGAGGCACCTACGACCAGATCGAGAACCACCCCGACCCGCACGTCCAGCACTTCGTCAAGGGCCACTACGACAAGGCCGACGAGGACATCATGCCGGCAATCCCGCAACGCAACGATTCCCCCGCCCCGGAGGCCATGCCGTGAGCGAGAACAAGCTGGGCAACGCGCCCTCGACGTTTTTCCGCGATTTCCTCACCGGCGTCACCGCCCTGGCCGGCCTGCTCGCGCTGGTCTTCATGCTGTGGCGCTTCGGCGAACTCAACAAGGCCCTCTTTACCACCTACAGCTTCGTCGTCTACGTCCCCGAGGCCGGCGGCGTATCGGACTCATCCCCCGTCACGCTCAACGGCGTCGGCGTCGGAACGGTCGAGAAAGTTTCGTTCGACCCGGCCCGCGGCGTCAAGATGCTCCTCAGCGTTCGCGACGACGTCTCGGTTCCCGCCAACTTTACCGTCTACTTCGATCGCTCGTTCGTGGGCCAGACCTCGCTTCGCCTCGGCGTTCCCCGCGGCGCCGACGGGCGGCCCGCGCCCTCCAAAGACAACGTGGCCGCCGACTCGGAGCACGACCGCGAGGCGGGCGATCTCTTCACCACCCTCCAGGAGATGGTGCAAGAGCCGCTCTCCAAACTCGGCAAGGCGGCGGACGGCATCGACACGCTGGCCAAAACCTATTCGTCGATGGGCGACCAGATCAACGACATGATCGAGCCGCGAACGCTCGCCCAGGTCGACGCCGGCGCCGCGCCCAACATCCGCAGCACCATCGCCCGCGTCGATCGAGCCATCGCCAACGCCGACCAGTGGCTGTCGGACGACACGATCCGCGCCGATGTCCGCGAGGTCGTGGCCCGCGCCAAGTCGTTCCTCGACGAAGCAAAGGCCACCGCCGAATCGATCAAGATGGCCGCGGAATCGGCGGACGCCAAGATCGCGGACCTGGCGGCGCAGGGCAAGCAGACGCTGGCGGACGCCTCGCGCACGCTGGAGAAAACCGGCGACGCGGCCGCGGAGATCGGCGCCGTCGCCGCCGGCATCAACAAGGGCGAGGGCACCGCGGGCATGCTCGTCAAGAACCCCGACCTCTATCGCTCGCTCAACGAAACCGTGCAACGCCTCGACCAGACGCTCGTCGAGTTGAAACTGCTCATCCAGAAGTACAAAGAAGAGGGACTGCCCATCAAGCTGTAGAGTCGGCAGGCGGTCGCCGCGGGTGGCGTGGCCAACTTGCTGGCCTCGCTCTTGGATTGACTCGCGCCCTCACCGACTTCCCCGCGGCCTGACCCGCAAGACCGGGCTTCACCGCGCCATAGCGCCCCTTCAAGTCCTTCGCGCCCTTCGAGTCCCGTTTCCTTTCATTCCCAACCTTCTCTACTCCTCTCCTTTCTGCACCTCTCGCCCTCTCTTCTCCGTGCCCTCCGTGTTCTCCGTGGTGAACGGTTCTTCCGACGAAGCGTCCGATACACGCGAAATCACGAGCTTTGTTCTTGCACGATTCCATGTGGGATTGGCTGCGTTCGGGCCTGCCAAACGCCCCCACCAACGCCGCACTGACGCCCGCTTGACTTTCGGTTAGCGTTCCCTAACAGTACGGGTGAATCGAGACGAATCGCACGCGGAACACACCGGCCCCGCAACTTTCCGTCCCCACGCACGACATACATTCCGACCGCCCGACGACCCTCACTTCACGAGCGATCACGACGGGCGGCACGCACCACACGAGGAGTTCTCTCGTGACCCGTTCCAAATTCGTGGCCAAGTCCGCAACCAAGACACAGGCGTGGTTCCTCGCGAGCCTCTGCGGCTTGACGATCTCGGCATCGCTCAAGGCCCAGGATTCCGGCTCGCGAAAGCCCCCGCCGCCCACCGAGGTCGTCGCTCGCCCCTCCGGCCCCGGCCCCGAGTTTCTCGCCGCGTATCGCCAGGCCGGCCGCCCCACCCTCGCCGTCGTCGAGTACATCCGTCCTTCGCGCGACGGCCCGCGCGACGTGGAAACCGCCGAGATCTCCATGCTCGGCGGGCGCACCCGCGAGCACTTCCGCTCCAGCCAGGTCACGCTCCTTCCCGAATCCGCCACCGCCCGAGTCGCCAATCGCAACGACATCGCCGAGGTCGCCGCGACCGACCCGCGTCAGGCGGCCCGCGTCATCGCCGACGAAGCCAAGGCCGACATCGTCATCACGCTCACCCTCGTACCCCAGGAAGGCCGCAACGACGGCGTGAAGTACCTGGCCCACTACGCCGTCATCGACGTGCGCCGCGATCAGATCGTCGCGGAGTGGCCCTTCGAGATGTACCCGCGCGGCGGGCGCTCGGTGCTCGACGCGACCGACATGAGCTACTACGCCGACGCGATCGCCGACGACATCAAGAGCAAGTTCATCGAGTTCTACGCCTCGCCCGACTCCGCCATCGCCGGCATCCGCTACGAGATGAGTTTCTCGGGCGAGCTCGGCTTTGCCGACACACAATCACTCACCGCGTTGCTCCAACGCATCCCGGGCGTGCAGGATGTCCAGCTCCGCCGCGCGCAGTCGATCGCCCGCGATGCCTACCGCGCGGAGTACCAGCTCTGGTACACAGGCCGCGGCACGGACCTCGCGTATTCCTTGCAGAGCGGCGCGTGGACCGAACTGGGCAAGTGGGCCGCCCTCCCCAGCTTCCGCGACGGCAAGGCCGAGGTCACGCTCGGCACGCTCCCCGCGTCGGAAAGCCCCTGGCTCCACCGCGCCACCGCCAACAACTCGCAAGCGCGTCAAGCACTCGCCGAGGCGTACCGCGCCGCGGGCGAGCCCAAGGTGGGCGTGCTGGTGAGCCGCATGTCGGGCGACAACTCGACGTGGGTCTGGTGGCGCTGGGTGCGCGAGAACTGGAACAGCGACCAGACCAAGATCACATTCACCGACGACACGACGTCGCTTCGCGAGTACGGCGCCGCGACGATGCAGAACTCGGTGCTGAAGCGTCTGTCCGACCTCGGTATCGCGTGCGTGGACGAAGAACAGCTCCGCGCCGCGATCCTGCGCGACAAGGAGCGATTGTCGCAGATTTCGTCCGACGAGGACCTCGCCAAGCTGGTCGAGCGCGAGCTCGGCGTTCAGATTCTCCTCACCGGCGACGGCAGCGTCTTCGGCACGCCGGCCCAGCGCTCGGTGTCATTCACCTTCCGCGCCAAGAGCACCTCGGACGGGCGAGTGCTCGCCGCCACCGACCCCTCGACCCGCCTTCTGGATGCCTCACCCAACGCCGTCGAGGCCGCCGCACCCGCGATGGCCGACGAACTGGCCGCCCAGATCGTCGACGGCCTGATCTCGTCGTGGACCTCCTCGCGCCGCCTGTCGGTCCTCGTCACCGACGTGCGCACGCCCGACGATCTCACCAAGCTCCGCGGCTCGATCGAGAAACTCACCGGCGTCACCGGCACCAAGTTCTACGAACTCGACCGGGCCAAGGACAACGCCATCGCCCGCTTCGATGTCATGTACTCCGGCGACGCCGACAAGCTGCTGGAAGCGATCCGCTCCATCAACGAACCCGGCTTTGTGTTCGACATGAACGCCGGCACCCGCGACCGGGTTACCATCAGACTGAAAAACCAGTGACGCCGCAATCCCGAAACCACACCATTCTCCGCGGCCCGGCCGCAAGGCCGAATACCCGCTCGAACCGCACTTCATTGAGAGGAGTTCCATGTTCCCCTCAGGCCATTACGGTTGGATGATTCCCAAGTCCTTCGCGCTCACGCTCGGCGCCGGTGCGATCCTCCTTTCGACCGGCTGCAACGCGCCCCAGGCCCCAGGCCACGGGCGCGTCGATTCCGGCGCGGTCACCCGCGCCGAGGAGGACTCGGGCCAGATCTACCTCGCCGACATGCGCGAGGCCAGCGACCGCATGGTCGACTCGCTCATCAAGGACCTCACCGAGCTGCAGCAGAGCGAGCTGCGCCAGGGCGGCGATTTCGAGTGCACGCTGGTCTACGGCGACATCGCCAACAAGTCCCGCGCCATGCCGACAACCGACTTTGAGTACGTTCGCGAGCGGATGCGCGACATGATGCTCTCCAGCCGCGAGTTCCGCAAGAGCTTCCGCGTCGTCGAGAGCCGCGACCGCTACGAGTCGATCCGCGTGCGTGAGGAAGGGACCTCCGACCCTCTCCAACGCAACGCCGCCATCACCTCGAATCGCGCGCTCAACCCCGCCTACACCTACTACCTCAACGGCAACACCTTCCAGCTCGATCGCGGCAGCACCCGCGGCTACTACTTCAACTTCCAGCTCATGCGCGCCAGCGACAGCGAACTCGTGTGGAGCCACAAGTACGAGGTGACGTACCGGTGAACCCCGCCGCGGCCAATTCGATGGAGCGCCGTGACGAGCACTGGAAACACTCGAACGCGGCCGTCGAGACGTGCCGCGCGATCCGCTTGCTCGCATCGACGGCCATGGCACTCGCGATCGTGCTCACACCCCCCTCCTGCGCGCCCGTGCCGGCCCACATGCAGGGCGAGTCCTCCACCCTCGCCTTCGAAGACATCACCGACACCGCGACGGAGATGGCCGAGAAGCTCGCGGCCAGCGATTTCCTGCGTGATCGCACGCCCGACTCGCCCCCCGTCACCATCACGCTGAGCAAGGTCGTCAACTACACCTCCGACGTGATCCGCGATTCCGAGCGGTGGTATCTCATGTACCGCGTGCTGGATTCCCTGCCGCTGCGCGAGCTCCGCACCAGCAAGAACATCAAGATCGTGATCCCGCGCGAGCGGCTGGAGGACCTCCGCATCGCCGCGGGCGACCCCGACCTCCCGCCGCTGGGCGAGCAGCGAGAACCGACGCACGTGATGGACGCGACCTTCCGCTCCGTGACTTATCAGGCCGGGAAGGCCCGGACCGACGCATATTACTGCCAATATCGGATCACCGACATCCGCTCGGGCGAAGTGGCCTGGAGCGACGGCTTTGAGTTCAAGCGTTCCGCCCTCGGGCGAATGATCGATTAGTCATGATCTGGCACGCGTCAACTCGATGGGGCGAGGCGGGCGCGATCGTGTGCGTCGCGCTGGCCGCCGCGTCGGCCGGCTGCACCAATGGCAACCCTGACTTCGACATCCGCGCCGACGTCGCCCGCGGCAACTACTTCCGGGCCGAATCCAAGCTCCGCGCTTACGTCGACAACACCAACGATCGCGAGTTGGAATTCCTCCTCGACCGCTCGCGTCTTGGCATCGTCACGCTCGCCGACGGCCGACCCGACGCCGCCGAACCCTGGCTCGCCGAATCGTTCGCCACGCTCCGCCGCCAGGGCCTCAACGAAAACCGCCAGCTCGGCGCGGCCGTGTGGGGCGAGTCGGGCCAGCTCTTCTGGAAGGGCGAGCCCTTCGAGCAGGCCCTGACGCTCCACTACACCGCGCTCTGCTACGCCATGCTGAACCAGTGGGACAACGCCCGCGCCGCGGCCAATGCGTCGCTGTTCCAACTGCGGAGCTACGCACAAGGCGATCAATCGCTGACGAAGACGGACCTCGCCCAGCGGGCCGCGACGATGGACGAGGCGTGGCTCGACAAGGGCTACGCCAGCGTGAAAACCGATTTCGCGCTCGGCTACTTTGTCGCGGGCGTGGCCAACTTCGCGTTGGGGCGAAGCGACACCGATCGCGCGACCGAAGCCCGCGACTTCTTCCGCGA
>JAEUJA010000139.1 GCA_016793195.1 Phycisphaerae bacterium | reverse complement strand
CCTGGGTGCTGGAGATGGAGAAGACCGCCTTCCCCGAGCGCGCACTCCAGGCCGAGGCGGAAAAAGCCGCCGCCGACAACGCACCCGCCAACGGTGACGCGGGCAACGCGCCGGAAAACCAGTCCGACAAGCCGGCGGCGTAATCACCCCCACGCGCCGCCGCCGCGCGAGCGCTCAGGACGCGCAAAGCCTCGACCAAAGCTCGCCGATCCGGGCCCGATTCCGCTACGATTCCCGCCCCCCCGGGATCGCGCCGGGCGATCGGAGCGTCGCATGATTCCTCGCCGCCATTTTCTCACCCGCGCCGGCGCCTTCGCCGCCGGGTTCGTCGGCCTCAGGCGCGCCATGCTCGCGCACGCCTCGGGCGCGGGAGCACTCCCCGTCCGCGCCATGGCCGACGACGGCTACGGCCCGCTCGTCCGCGACCCCATGGGCCTCTTCGACCTCCCCAAGGGCTTCAAGTACCACGCCTTCTCTCGCACCGGCGAGATCATGGACGACGCCCTGCTCGTCCCCGGGGCCCACGACGCCATGGCCGCCTTCCCGGGGCCCGACGGCCTGACCATCGTCGTCCGAAACCACGAGATCGAGCCCGGCCAAGACGTCCCCGGTCCCTTCGGATACGACAACGAGCTCTTCGCCAAGGTCGACCGCACCAAGCTCTACGACGCCGGCACCCACTCACCCTCGCGCGGCGGAACCACCACGTTCCTCTACGACACCCGCGCCGGAAAAGGCCCCGGCAGACTCATCAGGCACTGGATGTCGCTCGCCGGAACCGAACGCAACTGCGCCGGCGGCCCCACGCCGCGGAACACCTGGATCACCTGCGAGGAGTGCGTCTTCAAGTCCGGCAAGGACTTCGCCAAGGACCACGGCTACTGCTTCGAGGTTCCCGCCAGCGCCGAGATCGGCCTGGTCGACCCCGTGCCGCTCAAGGCCATGGGCCGCTTCCAGCACGAGGCCTGCTGCACCGATCCCACCACCGGCATCGTCTATCTCACCGAGGATCGTCCCGACGGCCTGGTCTACCGCTTCATCCCCAAGGAGCGCAACAACCTCGCCGCCGGCGGGCGATTGCAGGCGCTGGTCGTCAAGGGCAAGCCCTCGTGCGACACCAGCAACTGGGTCCCCAAGAACGCCGCGCCCCCCGAACGCATCGCGGTCGGGCAGCACCTGCCCGCGGTCTGGATGGACCTCTCCAACATCGACTCGCCCGACGACGACCTGCGCTTCCGCGGCTTCTCGGGCGGCGCCGCCCGCTTTGCACGCGGCGAAGGAATGTGGTTCGCACGCGGCACGGTCTTCATGGCCATGACCGAGGGCGGCGCGGGCCACCACGGCCAGATCTGGAAGTACACGCCCTCGCGCCTCGAAGGCACACCCGCCGAGTTCGACCAGCCCGGAACGCTCGAGCTCTTTGTCGAATCAAGCGGGCCCAACGTCGTGCAGAACGCCGACAACATCAGCGTCGCGCCATGGGGTGACCTCATCGTCTGCGAAGACGAAGTCAACATGGACCACCCCGAGCAGTTTCTCCTGGGCATCACGCCCGCCGGCTCCATCTACAAGATCGGCCGCAACGCCATGAACGTGTCCGAGCTGGCCGGCGCGTGCTTCTCGCCCGACGGCACCACGCTCTTCCTCAACATCCAAAGGCCCGGCATCACGCTGGCGATCCGCGGGCCGTGGCGCAAGGAATAGCGGGCGCCGCGGCACGGGCTTGATAGTCGAGCCCTCGCGGCCCATGATCCGAGGATTGCCGGAGGGGCGCGATACCGCCCCGGGGCACCATTACGGAGAATCATCGCATGGCCAGGCGCGCGGAGAGTTCGGGGGCCACCGGGATCGAACTCATCCAGCGCGCCGCGAGCTTCGCGGCCCGCGCACACGCCGGGCACACCCGCGCCGACGGGACCACGCCGTATTTCTCCCACGTCGTGCGCGTGTCGATGGTGCTGCGCCACGAGTACGGGTGCGACGACGCGCAGGCCGTCGCCGCCGCGCTCCTCCACGACACCATCGAGGACACGCCCACCGACTACGACGACATCGCGGAGCACTTCGGCGACGAAGTGGCCCGGATCGTGGCGGCCCTCACCAAGAGCATGATCCTCCCCGAGGCCCAGCGCGAGATCGATTACGACGCGCGCCTCGCCAAAGCGGACTGGCGCGCCCGCCTCATCAAGCTCGCGGACGTCTACGACAACCTGAGCGACATGCTCCAGACGGGCGAGAAGCGAAAGAGCCTCTCCAAGATGATCGCCAAGGCGGGCCGCGCCATGGCGCTGGCCAAGCCCGACGCCAAGGGCCACGCCGAGACCGCGCGGGCGATGGCGATCGTCGGGGCGCTGGTCAAACGCGCCCGCGCCCAACTTCCCGATCTGTAGCCCGACTCCTTTCGCTCTTCGCGCTCTTCGGGCCCTTCGAGTTCCGCTTTTCTCTTCCAACGCCCCCATTCCCATCTTCCCTCTGAGTTCCTCTGATTTCCTCTGATTCCTCTGCGTTCGGTCTTCCTCTCCCCTGAATGCCGAATCCCCAATGCCGAAAGCCGCGCCCCGCGGTTAGTCCCCGCTTACCACCACACCCGTGCGCACCAAGGTGTCCGTCTCTTTGACCACTCTCCAGATTCTCGAAAAAAATCTTCGCGCGCTCTCCCCCCTCGCGCAACCCCCTCCACGGCCTGCATTTCCGCCATTGCCTATGGCCCATTGCCCTTTGGCTAGTGTCTACTTACCACCGCAACATTGCGCACCAATGTGTCCGCCCGCCCCCTCTGTGGAGAGCGCGTGCGTGCCCCGCGCCCTCACCGCGGTCGCGCGACGGCCCATCACCCGCCGCGCAACCCCGGCGTCTTTGACAACCGAATACACCGGCCGGCGCGTGCTCTGGGTGGCGTGGTCAAGCCCCGATTCGGAGCCTTGACCACGTTCCTCGAATCCGCGCGCCGAGCTCTTCCCCTTCCATCGATGTCGGCCCCGCGACATCGATGTTCTTCGCCCGGTGGCCCCGCCTCCCCCGCCGGTCGGTGGGTCTTCTTCATTTGGCCGTTTGGCCCTTTGCTCATTGGCGATTGCCCCCGCCGGACCACCAACCACGCCGCGCGTAGAGTCCTTGGACAAATTCCCGCCCGGGTCCGCCCCTCGCGCGCGGACCCGAACGCCAAGGACCTGCTTCCATGACCACCTCGCTCAACGTCCCCACGACCGAATTCGAGAAAATCGACCGCTGCGCCGACCTCCCGCACCGTCCGCGGGTTCTGCTCGGCAAGATGGGGCTCGACGGGCACGACCGCGGCGTGAAGGTCATCGCCCGCGCCCTGCGCGATTCCGGCGTCCACGTCATTTACTCGGGCCTGTGGCAGACGCCGCGATCGCTCGCCGTCTCCGCGCGCGACGAAGATTGCGATGTCGTGTGCGCCTCCATGATGTCCAACTCGCACCTGGTCCTGGGCCCGCGCCTCGTCGGCGACCTCCGCGACCTGGGCCGCCCCGACATCCCCGTCTACATGGGCGGCATCCTCCCGCAGGAAGACGTCCCCAAGCTCATCGCGGGCGGCATCGTCCGCTGTTTCACCACGGGCGTCGGGCTGCTCGACATCGTCGAGGCGGTGCGCGGCGCCGTGAAGCCCCGCCCGGCCAACGTCGGCGGCTCCCACGCGGTCGCGCAGCTCGCGCGCGATATCTCGCAGCTCCATGATGGCAAGGGCTTCCGCGCGGGCGCCAGGCGTCGCCGCCCCGCGCGAGTCGTCGGCATCACCGGCTCGCCCGGCGCCGGCAAGAGCACGCTGGTGGCGCAGCTCGCCTCGGAGTTCACTCGCCGCGCCAAGAGCCAGGGGCGCGCGGGGCGATGCGCCGTCGTCGCCTTCGACCCCATGAGCCCAATCACGTCCGGCGCGCTGCTCGGCGATCGCCTCCGCGTCGACTTCAACACCGTGGGCGACTCGATCTATTACCGCTCGCTGGCGATCAGCGGCGAGGACTATCGCGCCCTGCCCGAAATCCTCGAACTCATCGGCGGCGCCTGCGACGGCCCGGAGGCCTTCGACCTGGTCTTCGTCGAGACCGTCGGCGCGGGCCAGAATGAGACCCGCATCCGCCAGCACGTCGACCGCGCCGCCGTCGTGCTCACGCCCGGCATGGGCGACGCGGTGCAGATGGACAAGGCCGGCATCCTCGAGATCGCCGACGTGTTCGTCTGCAACAAGGCCGACCACCCGGGCGAGAGCGACCTGGTGCGCGACCTGCGCGACGTGGCGGGCAAGCGCCCGATCATCGAGACCATCGCCACCAAGGGCCAGGGGATCGAGGAGCTGCTCTCGGCCGTCACCAACTAACCCCCGCGGCATCCAAACCGCACGGCGCGAGCGGCTTTCGGCGGCCCCGTGCGCCCGCCCGCCGTGCCGGTGCGAAGGAGTTCCGGGCGCCCGGCAGAGATTGGCGATCCCTGTTTCGTGCTCGGTGTTTGCTGGCTTCTCCTTTGGCGCTTTGGCAATTTGGTGATTTGACGATTTCCCCATGCCCACCGCCACGCCCATTCCCGAGCCGCACACCCTCCAGTGCATGGAGGTCTGGGGCGGCAACGACGCCGTGCAGAGCGCCGTCTCCATGCCCGGGCTGGACGCCTGGGTCTACAGCCGCCCGCACCAAGGCGACGCCGCCGGCGGCGATGTCCACTACCTCAGCTCCTGCGCCACCGGGCGCATCACGCGCTTGCTCATCGCCGATGTCTCGGGGCACGGCCTGCGTGTGGCCGACATCGCGGTGCGCCTCCGCAACCTGATGCGTCAGTTCGTCAACTACCTCGACCAAACGCGATTCGTCGAGTCGCTCAACCGCGAGTTCATCGGGCGCGAAGCGGGCTCGTTCGCGACCGCGGTGCTCGGGACCTACTGGGCCCCGACGCGCTACCTGGTCACCTGCAACGCCGGGCACCCGCGACCGATCCGATACCACGCCGCCACGGGCCAGTGGTCGTTCATCCGGCGTGACGATAGCGACGCCGAGGGCCGCGGCGCCATGGGCCGGGACGCTACGAGACGGGACGAAGAGGGCGAGCGCGCCGGCGATCCCGGCGCGGCGCGTGCGGCGTCCGACGCCGACGCCCCATCAAACCTGCCGCTGGGCGTGCTCGACGCCTCGCGCTACGACCAGCTCGGCGTGCGGCTTGACGAGAATGACCTGGTGATCCTCTACACCGATTCGCTCATCGAGGCCAAGGACGCGGGCGGGCGGCTGCTGGGCGAGGCGGGGCTGATCGAGCTTCTCCGCGACCTTGGCCCGGGCGATCCTGAAACGCTTGCCGCGAGGGTGGTCGCCCGCGCCGAATCGTTCAACCAGGGCCGCCCGCTCGACGACGACGCCACCATGCTCGTGATGCGCTGCAACGCCGAGCGCACGCGCCGAGGCCTAGGCGAGTCGATCGCCGCCGCGTGGTACTTCATGGGCCTGGTCATCGCGCGGCTCTTGGGCGGGACGACGCCGATCCCGTGGCCCGAGCTTCGGCTGGCCAATGTCGGCGGCGCGATCGTGCCGTGGTTCAATCGGCTGTGGCGCGGGCCGCAAGACGGGTAGGGCCTGATGCGAGGCAGCGAGGCAGCGAGGCAGCGAGGCAGCGAGGCAGCGAGGCAGCGAGGCAGCGAGGCAGGGAAGAAGAATCCCCCTCCGATTGCATCCGACCCGACTTCCGACTCCTGATTCCCGATTCCCGATTCCAGACTCCCGACTCCCGATTCCTGACTCCCAGGGCCGCGTCCCTGAGGCTCCGTGGACTCCCGCCGCTTCGTCTCTTCGTCTCTTCATCTCTTCGTCTCTACTTCCCGCGTGACTCCCCGGGCGGGGCGTCGCTTCCACCCTGCCCGATCGCCCGACAGTGTGCCGAGCGACCAGAGCACCAGTCCTCTTGTTGTGGAGCACCGTCATGAAGCGCAGCACCCTGAAGTCCGCCGTACTCGCCCTCGTCCTCACCTCCGGCCTGGCCCTGGCGGGACCGGACGACATCGGGACCAACTACCCGATCGGCGTCGAGGTCGGCGGGCAGTCGTTCTCCGGCATCTTTGATTCGGGCGGCCTGACCAGCATGTCCTTCGAGGACGCCAAGAAGGCCGGCCTGCTCGACGCCAACGGCGACCCGGTCAACCCGACCGAGGGTTCGACCAACGTCGGCGGCACCGGCGGCGGCTCGGTCAAGTGCCACGTCATCAAGACCAAGATCAAAGTCCAGCCCAAGAACGCCGACGGCACCAACAACGGCCCGGCCAAGGAGGTCGAGACCAAGGTGGTCGTCCCCAAGAAGCCCAGCGAGCAGGACGGCGCCAACGACGCCGAGAAGGAGAAGAAGACCAACTCGATGAAGACCAAGGTCGGCAAGAACCTTGCCGGCGCCACCATCGACGGCAAGAAGATCGGCATGACCGACGCCCCGACCGACGATCCCAACAAGAACAAGCGCGGCACGGAGTGGCTCAACGCCGCCGTCCAGGCGCCGATTAGGGTCCCGGTGCAGCAGGACGACAACTACGAGGACCACATCTTCAAGAACGATCGCTCGCTTCCGGTCCTGGTCAACGGGCGCCTCTGCCAGGCCTGGCTCTCGACGGAGCCCTGCACCATGATCCCGATGCAGCTGGCGCAGCAGTGGGGGCTGCCGATCGAGGGGCAGGCGATCCTCCGCCCCGAGGTCTCGCTCCCCCTGTACTACGACGGGTTCTTTGACGTCTTCACCGACCTGCCGCTGCCGATGCCCTTCACGCACACGCAGACGGTGCTCTTCACGCTGAACAACCAGCCGGTGCCGCTGCATCCGGCCAAGACGTTCATCAACCCCGACCCGAACTTCCACGACATCATCCTCGGCTGCAACACCATCACGCCCGAGGGATGCACGAGCTGGTTCGACAACGAATCGTCGACCCTCAACATCATCCCCAGCGACCAGCTCTGCCACGCCGACGTGAACGGGGACGGGTTCGTCAACGGCGACGACTACGACCAGTTCGCGTCGTGGTTCGAGAGCGCCAGCCCCGAGGCCGACTACAACGG
>JAEUJA010000128.1 GCA_016793195.1 Phycisphaerae bacterium | reverse complement strand
TCGAACGCCACCACGTCCGCCCCCGCCAATTCGCCCCAGCGGAACACCCGCTTCCCCGCCAGCGGGTGCTTGCCCGGCACGATCAATCGCAACTGATCCGCGACCAGCGGCGTGCGGATCAGGTCGTCCGAGCCCGCCAGCGTGATCGGCAGCGTCACGATCCCAAGATCAAGCTCGCCCGACAGCACCGCCGCCGCCACCGCCGACGAGCCCGCCTCCCGGATGTAGAACCGCAGGCCCGTGTGCTTCTTTCGAATCTCCGACACCGCCGGCGGCAGGAGGTACGTGATCGCCGTCGCACCGCCCCCCACCCGGATCGTCCCACGCTCCAGCCCCATCAACTGACGCACCGCCGCCATCGCCTGGTCCGCCCGGCGCAGCGCGTCGTCGGCGTGCACCAGAAACAACCGGCCCGCCTCGGTCAGTTCCACGCCCCGCGGCGTGCGGTGCAGGAGCGCCGTCCCCACCTCGCCCTCCAGTTTCTTCACCATCGCCGACAGCGCCGGCTGTGTCACGCCCAGCGACTGCGCCGCCCGGGTCATGTGCCCGGCCGCCGCGATCGCGCGGAAATATCGGAGCGTCGTGAGTTCCACGGCGAGCCATCCTACATGCACGCGCGAGCCGACGCGAAATCGCGCCTCGGCCGGCGGGGATGGCGAGGCACGCCGCCGCCGGATGTAGTCCCGGAACGCACCGCGAACGCCGATGGCCGGCGCGGTCAACGTTCGATCGATGGAGAAAGGTGGAGGCCGCCGGACGCGCGAGCGCGCGAGCGCGCGCCGCCCCTCCCGGGCGGACACACTCAAACATGCCACGGATTCTCGGAATGGCAAGCAAAGCCGCGGGATTTTCGCACGTCCGAGATCGACGAAATCTGCGGTGCTTTTGCCGGTCGTACTGGTTTTTCCGCCAATGCGGTGCATGTTGATGGTGACGCCGCGGATTCTCCGGGGCGTGCGCTGGCCGTGCTCCGGTCCGCGCCCGGGGAGATCGAACATGTCGGCCGCCGCGGCGCTTCGGAGTGCGCCGCGCCCGCGCCGATGCAGCAGAGAGGGGTCCGTATGTCCCGTACCAAGTCGTTGCTCGTGATCGCGGCCCTGGCCGCCTTCGCGCCCGCCGTCCTCGCCGCCGGCGTCAACCTCGGCGGGAGCGTCGGCTCAGCCGGGAACATCTCCGGCTCCGTCAGCGGCACCACCATGACCGGCTTCAACGTCGACGGCTTCACCACCCGCGACGACCTCCCGGGAAGCGTCTTCAGCGACGACCCCGCCAGCTTCTCCCTCCCCATGTACGGGAGCAACGGCTCAAAGGTCTACATCAACACCGGCGGCGCCGCCGCCTCCGTCAAAATCAACGAGGGATACAAGTCCATCGGCGAAAACCGCAACGGCCAGCTCATCAACGGCTCGCGCGGGCAGATCATGGTCTCCTGGGACGAGCAGGTCCTCTCCAACAAAAACGTCGTCACCGTCATCTACAAAACCAGCGACGCCCAGGACATCATGCCCGCCGGCGTCATGATCGGGAACGAGACCTTCGACTTCTGGACCTGGAACGTCGGCGTCATCGACCCCATCAACTTCCAGTCCCAGGACGGAAAGGTCCCCCTCTTCGCCGCCACCGTCTCCCTCTCCCGCGACAGCGGCGACAGCTTCTACTCCACCAAATCCATCTTCAACAAGAGCGTCACCAGCCCTTGGAACGGCAAGGACGGCGGCGTCACCCAGATCGATATCGGTGAAGGTGTCAATCTCATCCGCCTCCGCTACGAGATCGGGCAGGTCCCCGGTCCGGGCACGGGCGTGCTGATGGCCATGGGCGTGTTGGCGGCAGCTCGCCGCCGGCGCCGGTGAGTTTTCCCAAGGCCCCCCGGGTTCCGGGGCCGGGGGCCAGATTTCCGCCCGCACCCGCCGCGGTATGCTTGTGGTGATGAACCACCGAGCGACCAACGCGGGATCAGAGCACGGTGATGGATCGCTCTCGCAGCGATCCGTCGCCGTTTTTGCACTCGCACTCGCGGCCTGCGTCAATTCCGCTCTCGCCCAGTCCGACCTCACCCTCGATCCCGCCCAGGGCTGGACCGCCGCCGCTCCCTCCGAGCCCCGCCCCGCCGACGCCCAGCTCATGGACCGCGCCCGCGCCCTGCTCGCCGAGGGCAACGCCAAAGAGGCCCGCTCCATCCTCTCCGACTGGCTCGACGAGAACGAGTTCTCCACCAGCCCCTACCTCGCCGAGGCCTACCTCCTCCGCGGCGACGCCCGCGTCGCCACCAACTCCGAGTGGTGGGCCCTCTACGACTACGAGGCCGTCATCAAGCAGTTCCCCGGCTCGGTCGAGTTCCCCAAGGCCGTCGAACGCGAGTTCGACATCGGCAAGCGCTACCTCACCGGGCTGAAGACCAAGATCCTCTGGGTCCGTCTGGAGGACGCGACGCGCTTGGGCGAGGAGCTGCTGGTCCGCGTGCAGGAGCGCCTCCCCGGCAGCCGCATCGCCGAGGACGCCTGCCTCTTCCTGGCCGACCACTACTACCGCGTCCGCGACCTCACCCAGGCCGCCGAGATGTACGACATCTTCCTGCGAAACTTCCCCACCAGCGAGCACCGCCAGCGAGCCATGCAGCGCCGCGTCTACGCCAGCATCGGCCAGTTCAAAGGCCCACGCTACGACTCCTCCGGGCTCGTCGAGGCCCGCTCCCTCATCAAGAACTTCGCCGCCCAGTACCCCGCCGAGGCCGATCGCGCCGGAATGAGCGACGCCCTGGCGGCCCGCCTCGACGAATCCATCGCCGCCCAGAAACTCGAGAAGGCCCGCTGGTACTTCAAGCAGGGCGACGACGTCTCCGCACGCTTCACACTCAACCGCCTCCGCCGATCGCACCCGCGCACCGTCGCCGCCACCATCGCGTACGACCTCCTGCTCGAACGCGGCTGGGTCAAGGACCAATCCGCCGAGCCCGCCAAACCCACCAATCCCGCCGCCCCCGAGTCGCCGAGCGAGCCTCCAAAGCCCGACGCGCCGCACGCGGACCCCGCGCCCGACTCCAAGAAGGAAGGTGCCCAGTGACCCTGCGTGCGCCCCTCGCCCCGCGTCTTCGCTCCGCCTCGCGCGCGCTGGCGCTCGCTGTCCTCGTCGCCCTCCCCGCCTGCTCCACCGACCCCACCAAGGGCTACTCCTTCTCATCCACCCACGACGAATCCATCCGCACCGTCGCGGTCCCCATCTTCAACAACAGCACCTTCGAGGCCGGCCTCGACGCCCAGCTCACCGAGGCGATCATTAAGGAAATCCAGCGCACCACCCGCTGGACCGTCGTCTCCTCCGGCGCCGCCGACGCCACGCTCTCGGGCTCGCTCCTGGCCGCCGACCTGGGCACCCTCTCCCGCGCCCCCGTGACCGGCCTCACCCAGGAGCACATCGTCACCCTCCGCGTCGACTTTGAGTTCAAGGACAACCGCTCCGGCCAGGTCATCTCCGCCCGCCGCGGCTTCGCCGCCTCCGAGACCTTCATCCCCGCACGCGGCGTCGGCGAGCGCCTCGGCGTCGGCCAGCACAACGCCGTCCAAACCCTCGCCCGCGATGTCGTCCATGAACTCCGTTCCGGGTGGTGATCCAGCGCCCCGCTCATCGCCCCGCCCATCGCGTCGCGCCGCCCACGCCGCTTCCACCCATCGGTTCTTGAAAACCGACCCGACCCCTTCGCGCGCGGTCGGTTTCCACACCCCGCCTACCCTATTTCCAGCGTCCGGGAACCTCTGGGTGCATCCGCGCCCCCCGACAGCCGAAAAGGGTCCCAAGGGTGTGTACGTTCAAGACCAAGACCGGACGCCGATCGACACTGGTGATGCTCACAACGCTCCCTCGCGCGTGGGCCGCACGCGTCCGCCCACGGATCGCGCGCGCCGAAACGACGGCCAGCCAGACCGCCGACCAGACGGCCAACAGACGGGTGGTGTGTGGATGAGCAGCGACGGGCCCTCCCGCAACAACAACACGCCGCCAAAAACTCCGCCCGGGAAGCCCGGGCCCGAGGGTGAGCGCCGCGGCATGCCCCCGGGGCGCGGGCTCTTCGGCATCGCCACCATCATCATCATCGCACTGGTCCTGATGATGCTCGTCAACTCCGGCGGGCGCGGCGACACCATCACCCTCGCCGACTTCGAGACCCTCGTCAAAAACCGCGAGATCGTCCCCGGCTCCGTCGAGGTCCGCGACGACGCCGTCATCGCCCGCAAACGCCTCGACGCCCCCCAGCCCGGCGAACGCGTCGTCATGATCCCGCTCAACGCCGCATCGAGCAAGACCGTCGTCGATCGCGTCTACGAGATCACCCGCGGCGACGTCAAGAGCCGCTCCTCATCGCCCTGGATGCTCCTGGTCCTGGTCTTCGGGCCCTTCTTCCTTCTCTTTGCGCTCTGGATGATCATCTCGCGCGGCCTGCGCGGCGCCGGCGGCGGCGGGGGCGTCCTCGGAAACTTCGGCAAATCTCGCCACCGAACCCTCACCAAGGAAATGACCGGCGTCACCTTCAATGACGTCGCCGGCGTCGAAGAAGCCAAGGAAGAAGTCACCGAGATCATCGAGTTCCTCAAGAACCCCAAGAAGTTCACCAAGCTCGGCGGACGAATCCCCCGCGGCGTCCTCCTGGTCGGCGAGCCCGGCTGCGGCAAAACCCTCCTCGCCAAGGCCATCGCCGGCGAGGCCGACGTCCCCTTCTTCTCCATCTCCGGTTCGGACTTCGTCGAAATGTTCGTCGGCGTCGGCGCCTCCCGCGTCCGCGACCTCTTCAAGCAGGCCAAGGACTCAGCACCCTGCATCATCTTCCTCGACGAGATCGACGCCGTCGGACGCCGTCGCGGCGGCGGCTTCACCAGCGGCGGGCACGAAGAACGCGAGCAGACCCTCAACGCCATCCTCGTAGAAATGGACGGCTTCAACTCCACCGACGGCGTGATCGTCGTCGCCGCCACCAACCGCGCCGACGTCCTGGACCCCGCACTCACCCGCCCCGGACGCTTCGACCGACAGATCGTCGTCCCACTCCCCGACGTCAAGGGCAGGCTCGAAATCCTCAGGGTCCACTGCAAAAAAGTGAAGCTCGGCCCCGACGTCAACCTCGAAAAGATCGCTCGCGGCACGCCCATGTTCAGCGGCGCCGACCTCGCCGCCATCATCAACGAGGCCGCCATCAACGCCACCATGCACAACAAAGACTTCATCGAGCACGAAGACCTCGAAGAAGCCCGCGACAAGGTCAAGTTCGGCCGCGCCCAGCGCAGCCGAAAGCCCGACGCCATCGAGAACCGCGCCACCGCCTACCACGAGGCCGGCCACGCCGTCCTCCAGGCCATCCTCCCCGACGCCGACCCCCTCCACAAAGTCACCATCATCCCCCGCGGCCAGGCCATGGGCGCCACCTTCTCCCTCCCCGAAAAAGACCGCTGGGGATACGCCCGCAAGTGGCTCCTCGCCACCATGCGGGTCCTCTGCGGCGGGCGCATCGCCGAAGAAAAGGCCACCGGCGACGTCGCCTCCGGCGCCGCCATGGACATCGCCCAGGTCACCAATCTCGCCCGCAAGATGATCCTCGAATGGGGCATGAGCGACAAGCTCGGCTTCGTCCGCTACGAGGGCGCCGACAACCGCGAGATGTTCCTGCCCGACAAGGAGTTCAGCGAGGACACCGCCAAGCTCGTCGACAACGAGGTCCGCCGCCTCATCGACGAGGCCTATGCCGACGCCAAGCGCGTGCTCGAAACCAACTGGGACAAGGTCGTCTCCGTCGCCGAGGCCCTGCTCAAATACGAAACCCTCACCTCCGACGACGTCGCTCGCCTCATCAAGGACGGCAAGCTCGATCGCGCCACCGTCGAGGACCTTCTCCAGGCCGAGACCAAACGCCGCGCCGCGCTCCCGCCACCCTCGGCCCCCGACCCCGAGCCACCCGCCGGCGCGATCCCCAGCCCGGCGTGATCGCGTCGCGTGGCCCGACGATTCCCCCCCGGTTCGGTGACTTCAGGCTGTCCCACGCCGCCGATGAGCGTCGCTTCGACGCGAATCGGGGGCTCAACAATTCCCGGCGCTCGGATTCGCTCGCGGACTCGCTCATCCGCGGCGTGAAGACACTCATCCCGACCGTGGCTTGGCGGCTGGCGTTCCTTTGCTTTTTCGGTCTTGGTGGCGCGCTCTTCGTTCGGAACTTGTTGCGTCCCAACCCCCGATCTTGCCTCCCGCCGCCCTTCCGACCGATACAACTACTCGCAGCCGCCGCGAAACCCGCGGCGCTTTCCCGCGTCTACCCCGCGACGCCCCGCGTATCAACTGGGGCTTCCGCGCCGGCGCGCGACGCCCGATGGAGCTCACGATGACGGCGATGGTTCTCTCCTTCCTTCTCCCGGCCCAGACCACCCCGGGTTCAACGCCCGCAGCCCCGGCCTCGCCCCCGCCCGACCCCACCGCCGGGCTCACCGGCGTCTCCCTCTGGGACTACATCAAAGACGGCGGGCTCATCAGCTACATCATGATCGCCCTGTCGATCGTCGCCCTGGCCCTGGTCATCCGAAACGCCCTCTACATCCGACGCGCCCGCCACATCCCCCTGGACCTGGCCCAGAAGCTCGACATGGCCATGGCCGCCGGCTCCCTCGACGACGCCGCCCGCGCCTGCTCGGGCGAGCACGCCGATAGCTTCCTGGCCCGCGTCATGGGCATGGCCCTCGAGCGCGTCCGCCGCTCCGCCTTCGGAAACCTCGAGATCCGCTCCGCCGTCGAGGACGCCGGCGCCGCCGAAACCGAACGCATGCACCGCATGAACGACTACATCGGCATCATCGCCGCCGTCGGGCCCATGCTCGGCCTGCTCGGCACCGTCGTGGGCATGATCGGCGCCTTCCGCACCATCGGCACCCTCACCGGCGCCGCCCGCTCCACCCAGCTCGCCACCTTCATGTCCATGGCCCTGGTCAACACCGCCGAGGGGCTCATCGTCGCCATCCCCTGCACCATCATGTTCGCCATCTACCGCCGACGCATCGAGGAGATCGTCGACGACGCCAGCCGCGTCATGGAACGCCTCATCTCCCACGTCAGCGCCCCGGCCCCCGCGCCGTCGCCCCGCCCCTCGCCGCGCCCCGTCGCCGCCGCACGCGAGGTCGATCGCGCGTGAGACTCAGCCGAACCAAACGCACCGAAGAAGCCTCCTTCGATCTCACCCCGATGATCGACGTGGTCATGCTCCTCATCGTCTTCTTCACCCTCACCTCCCAGTTCTCTCGCTCCGAGCAGGCCTCCCTCGACCTCCCCACCCAGCGCGGCGACACCTCCCGCGAAAAAGCCGCCCACGCCGTCTACCTCGACATGGACCGCTTGGGCCGCCTCTCCACCCTCGGCCAGCCCGTGGACCTCCCCGCGCTCGCCGCCCAGCTCGCCGCCCAGGCCGGCAGCCGCGCCCCGGGCCGCGCCCCCGCCGCCGGCGATCCCGCGCCCTCCAAAGCCGCTCCCGTCGAGGTCGTCCTCCGCGCCGATCGGCTCTGCCCCTCCATGCATCTCTCGCGCGTCGCCGAAGAACTCTCCCGCGCCGGCGTGGTCCGCTGGCGACTGGCCACCAGCAGCGAGGGCGCGCCCGCCGCCGCGGGAGGCACGCCGTGAACTTCGCCAAGAAACGCTCGCGCCGCCTCGATCCCGCCGCCATGCGCCTCCCGCTCATCGCGCTCATCGACGTCGTCCTCTTCCTCCTCTTCTACTTCATCATCGCCGGAAACCTCGCCGCCGAAGAGGGCGAGCTCGCCAGCACCCTCAAGGCCTCCAGCGGCGGAAACTCCGGCTCCAATGCCCTCCTCCAGGCCCCCCTCATCGAGGTCAAGTCCCAGGCCGGCCGTCCGCGCTTCATCCTCGGCGCCCGCGCCCTGGAATCCCAGGCCGCCCTGGGCTCCGTGCTCGCGCAGCTCCCCAAGGACCCCGGCGTGCTCATCAAGGCCGACCCCGACGCACCCGTCGAGTTCACCGCCGCCGCCATGCAGGCCGCCAGCGACGCCGGCTTCACCAAAGTGACCTTCGTCACCCGCACGCGCTGAACGCCCCGCGATCCCCGCGCCCCGCCGCGCGAGCGTGCGCTGACTTCACCCATAGCGGCTCCCATTGCCCATTCCCCATTGCCCATTGCCGACGTGCAACGTGCGACGCGCGACTCAGCGTGAATCCGCCCTCGACGCGGTTTTCCCGCCGCCCTCGTTCGTGTACGCTCAATCAACCATCCCCGCGTTCGCGCCCCACGGAGGCGTTCTCATGCGTGCACCCCTCACCATCACACTCGTCGCCCTCGCCGGCCTTTCCCTCTCCACCCCCGCGGCGGCGTTCCAGAACAAGCCCTCCGATTTCGTCGACCGCCCCCGCCCCGCCAACCAACCCGCGAATCAGCCCGCCACCGGCGATTCGCTCATCGCCTTCGACGCCGTCAAGGCCCGATGCGCCCAGCAGGTCGCACTCGTCATCGACAGCGGCGAAGTCAAGGGCGAATTGCAGAACCTCGACCAGCTCCTCGACCTCATCGCGGCCTTCGATTCCTTCGACGACCCCCGCGCCATCCTCGAAGTCACCCGCTGGCGCCGCGCCCTCAACCAGACGCTCAAGCTCGAGCCCGCCGAACGCCGCGCGCTCCTCCGCGCGTTCCAGGAAAACCCCAAGCTCGCCGACGCCATCGTCTACGCCGCCCGCCCGGGCAAGGACGACCTGCCCGCGTCCTACCGCCTCTTCCTCAAGCTGCTCGACCAGCGCGCCAAGCAGGTCGCCGATTTCCCAAACCTCGCCGCCGCCATCGCCCTGGTGTGGGACAAGCCTCCCGGCTTTGCGCGCGCCGAAATCCCGGACCCCGTCGAGCTCTTCGACTACTTCACCGCCAGCGCCAAAAAACTCGTCTTCGACCCCAAGTCCACCCCGCCCGAGCTCCTGGTCTTCATGGTCGATGTCGCCGCCCCCGTCTCCGACCTCCGCTGGGCCATGGAAAAGCACGCCAGCGACCGGCGCATCGGCCACGTCTACTTCGACGTCCCCTACGACACCGAGTTCTTCAAGTACAGCCAGCCCCTCAAGCTCGACAAGCACCCCTTCAACCTCTCCAACATCCGAAAGGTCGGCGGCGTCTGCGTCCACCAGGCCTACTACGCCGCCACCATCGGAAAGGCCATCGGCGTCCCCACCGTCCAGATGGGCGCCGCCGGCGCCGACGTCGGCCACGCCTGGGTCGGCTTCCTCGAACCCGGCTCCCCCGTCCGCTGGAACCTCGACTTTGGATGTTATGAAGAATATAAGAAACTCGTCGGACACACCGCCAACCCCCAGACCGGCGACGACATGACCGACGCCGAGGTCGCCCTCCTGGCCGCCCTCGCCAGCGACAAGGCCCAGGACCGCGCCCTGGCCACCGCCTGGACCGACGCCTCCCTCCGCGTCGGCGGCCTCATCAACCGCAACCTCGACTTCCCCCCGCGCGTCGACCTCAAGGGCTGGTCCGCCCCGCCCCCGCGCAGCAAGTCCAACGACACCCGCCTGGCACTCCTCAAGTTCGCCGTCAACGCCTCACCCGCCTACGCCCCCGCCTGGCGCTCCGTCATCGACCTGGCCTCCGGCGCCAAGCTCTCCAACACCCAGATCAACGAGTGGGCCAACGCCGTCATCGACCTCGCCGGCCAGACCTCGCCCGGCTTTGCCCTCGAGGTCCTCATCCCCGTCATCAAGCTCGTCCAGGACGACAAGGAGCAGGAAAAGCTCTGGGATTGGGCCTACGCCCAGTTCTACTCCAACCTCCGCGAGGCCAAGTACCGCCGCGTCGACCTGGCCGTCCGCGTCCGCATGGAGCAGGCCCAGTTCTTCATCGACCGCAAGAACACCGACCGCGCGTACAAAATCTACCAGGACCTCGTCCAGAACTTCTCCGACGAGGGTCCCTTCGTCGTCGACGCCGCCCAGAAGTGCGCCGCCATGATGAAAGAACGCGGCTCCACCCCCGTCCAGGTCGCCAACATGCTCCGTGATATGTGGCGCAAAACCAAGAAGCCCGGCAAAATGAGCGGACAGTTCGTCACCCAGAGCAACTGGTACCGCATCGGCGGCCTGTACCTCGACGCCCTCACCACCGCCGGCAATACCAACGACGCCAAAGCCGTCCGCACCCAGCTCGAAGCCGTCACCCGCAAGTAATGCGATGCCTCGGTCATCCGCACGCGGTTCCCACGCCGACGATGAGCGGAGTCCTCGAAGCGAATCGTCGCGCTGACACCCGCGCGTGATCGAGAATGCGTACAACCCGCTCCTTGGCGAGCCCGAGCGCCAGCGAGGAGGTTGCTCGCCTGCCGCGGACCCGTCTTCAGCTCCGTGCCCTTTTCCGGTGCTCTATTCCGGGTGGCGTGGTCAAGGCCCGCGTCGGGACTTGAACACGCCCTTGCCGATCCGCCGCTTCTCGTGGTCGGAAGTCCGACCATGAGGGAGGGCGTCCCTGCCTTTCACTTCGTCTCTTCGTCTCTTCTCTTCCACGACTCACCAGTCACGAATCACGACTCACGGCCTCGTGACTTCCTCCGGCTAGTGCCCGCTTACAACCACATCCGTGCGCACCAATGTGTCCGTCTATTTTCCCTTTTCTCGGATTTCCGAAAAAATTCTTCGCGATCCTTCACCCCGCGCGCAACCCCCTCCGCGGCCTCGTCTTCCTTTGCTATCTTCCCATTTGCTATTTGGCCATTTTCCCTCGCATCACCGCGACTTTGCGCACCAATGTGTCCGTCCGCCCCCTTGTCGGAGAGTGCGTGTGTTCCCCGCCGCTCTTTGACAAGTGAATACGTCGGTCGTGGCCGGGCTCTGGGTGGCGTGGTCAGGTCCCGCTTCGGGACCTTGACCACGTTCCCCGGAATTTCGCGCCGTGCTCTTCCCGTGCCATCGATGTCCGCTCCGCGACATTGATGCGCTCTTCTTCGTTCGACGCTTCGCTCCGCGTCCAATCATCACCACACTCCGACCTGCGCCCTCCAACGAAAACGGGCCGCCCCAATCTTGGGACGGCCCGTGGTTCATCACTCAAGGTCGGTCAGGCGATCATCGCCCGCCCTGCTCCGCCGACTCGCCCGCGCCGGGCTCGCCGCCGAAGAACCCGCCCCGCGGCGCCGCTTGGTTCACCACGGTCGTCGACGGGTTGTAGAGATACTGCGCGTCCAGCACCTTGCTCACGCGCTGCTTCACCTCCGAGAGGTGCGCCTTGGTGTAGGGGTCCATCGATCCGTCGCCGTTCTTCAGCGCCGAATCGACCTTCCCCGTCAGGTCACGCAGCGTCGCCGACGCCAGCGTCGAGATCGTCCGCGTCGCCGGGGCCGAACCCTTGTCCAGCGTCAGGTCGATCATCCGATCCACGTACTCACGCTGCAGGTTCCGACGCAGCGACGAGATCATCGGCTGACGCGCCGAGAACTTGCTCCCCGCGGCGTTGTCCAGCTCGCCCCACACCGCCTTCGAGATCGTGTCCAGCATCTCGGGCAGCGTAAAGACGTCCTTGTCCGGCGTCGAATACAGCTCCGCGTCGTACACGCGCCGCAGCTTCGTCGGGTTCATCACCATCGTCAGCACCGACGCCTGAACCCCCGAAATCCGGTCGTGGATCGGCCACGTCGGGTCCGTCCCCGGCGTCTCGTCCTTGTTGATCGTCATCCGGTTCAGGAGCTCCGGCGTCAGCCCGAACGACTGGTCAAAGAACGAGTTGTCGATGCAGAACTTCAGCGCCGCCCGCTGCGCCTCGGGCGCGATCGGCGTGATCGGCTGGCGGTTCCCCGGGTCGCCCTTGTGGTCCCGGTTCACGTCCACGCCCCCGATCCAGTTCGCCATGATGTTCACCGCGCCCAATTGCGTCGACAGCGTGATCTCATAGCCGCGCCGCGACTTGGCCCACGGCTCGCCGTCCTTCACGAACTTCTCCAGGATCCGACCGCGCGAGAAGTTCGCCAGCGCCATCTGGCTCTTGGCGTAGTCCAGCGGGTCCTTGGCAAAGTCGTAGCGACGCGCCAAGGGATCGGGCCCGCCCGTGTCCTCGTCGGTCGCGTAGGTGTTCTTCGGATCGCTCACCTTCTTCAGGACTTCCTTCAGGTCCCCGCCCGTGTAGCCGTACTCGATCGCCCACATGTCGTACGGCCCGACGCCGAACATGTGGTAATCACCCTGCACCGCCTTGTCGTCCATGTTGATGTTGACCGGCGTGTAGTCCATCACCGAGCCGACCGTCGCCTTGCCCTTCATCGCCTCGGAGTTGATCTCCGACAGCGAGTAGATCGACGACGACTTGAAGTTGTGGCGAAGGCCCAGCGTGTGCCCGACCTCGTGCACCGTCAGGTGCGCCAGCGCCGGCCCGACGAACCACTCGGGGATGCCGTCCAAGAGGTCTTCCTTGGGCTTGTCGTCCTTCTTCTCGCCGGGCTTCTCCCCCGGCTTGTCGCCGGGCTGGGCCAGATCCTCCAAGAGCCCGGCGGTGTCGAGGTAGAGCCCCGCGATCGCCATGTCGCGCGCCATCCCGTCCGACATCATGCACAGCCCGCCACGCGCGTTGACGTACTGCGACAACCGCTGCAATTCCGGGTGGGTGAGCACGGTGAAGTCCAGCGGCGCCGAGCCGTAGCCGTAGATGCTCCGGCGCGCCGTCTCGGCCCGGCGCTCGGCCATGACGCGGTCGCGCTTCTCCGGGGGCGCCAGGCGCACCCGCGGGTCCCACTGCGGGCGCTCGTCCAGCCACGCCAGCGTCTCGGCGTTCATCCCCTCCATCGCCGTCTGCGGGAGAAGCTCGTTGGACTGGTACCAGAAGTGGCGGATCCAGCCGTCGGTCAGCACGATGTCGGCGTCAAGAATCTGCCCGGTGATCGGGTGGGCGCGGCTCGGCCCGATCGCGGTCCCGATGTCGTTGGAGAGCCAGCGGATGAAGTTGTAGCGCACATCCTCGGGGTCCTTGTCCATGTGCGCGCCGCTGGCCTTGTCCTGGTAGTACACCTCGACCGCGTCGCGGATACCCACCGCCTCGAACGCCTTGTTCCAGTAGAGCGTGCCTTCCTTCACCCAGCGCCGGTAGCGCACCGGCACCGTGTGCTCCACGTAATAGATCAGCGGCTCCTTGGGCGGGCTCACCTTCAGCTTCGGGTCCGCCTTCTCGAGGTGCCAGCGGTTGATGTACCGCGTGTCCACCTGGTCGTCGCGGAACTTGCCAAGGTCGCGGAAGGTCGTCTGGAAATAGCCGACGCGCTCGTCGGCGACCCGCGGCTGGTACCCCGGCGTCTCTTCGAGCAGGCTCACCGAGTAATGGAACCGCTTGATCTGGCCGCCGGCGACCGGCACCGTGAACGCCGCCTCGACGTTCTTGGGGAAGGCCTTGGCCTTGCTGATGGTCGCCAGGCGCGGGTTGGCGCCCGCCGCCAGCCCGCCGTAGAACAGGTTGGCCTGGCCGACGAAGAGCCCGTCGAGGTCGATCACCGGCTGCCCGCCGGGGCCCATGCACTCGATCGGCACGTCCACGAGCACGCGATCGGTGAAGTGATTCTGGATCGAGTCCTTGCTCTCGCGGTCGCCGGTCGAGCGGACCTCGGTGTTGGGCATGATGAACGCGATGCGCTTGTCGTAGCGCTTGATGTAGAAATACACCTCGCCGGCCTGGAGGCCCGCGAACAGCTCGCCGGTCGGCGTGGTCGTCGCCAGGAGGTACTTCTGGCTCTGCCACCCGCGCGGGAGTTCCGCCAGCATCTGCCCGTCACGCTCGCGGGTCCAGACCGTGAACAGCGAGGGCTGCCCGTCGGCGGTCGACACCACCTGCGTGTAGTCCTTCGAGACTTCGGCGAAGGGCTTGAAGTCGTCCTTGCCCGCGCCCTCGTCGCCGCCGCCGCCGCGACCGCCCATCATCCGCTTGATGTCTTCCATCGACGGCTGCTCGGTCGTCGACGGGGGCTGACCGCCGGCCTTGGGCTGGTCGGCCGGGGGCTCGCCCCAGGCGATGGCGAAATTCGCCAGACCAGCCAGCGCCGCCAGCGCACCGGCCGCGGAAGCTCCCAATACCACCCGCTTGTACGTTCCACCCATGACGAACTCCTTGAAATCGGGCGATGACGGCCCGTGACCGGGGTGCCGGTCGAGTGCAAAAGGCCGCGTGCTTGGCCACGACCAACCCAGCTTAGCGAATTCCGCCGGGTCGGTGCGAGCCGGAAATGGATGGAACCGCCCCGCCCGCCCGGGGTTGCGACCAATCGCCGATCTTCGAAAAACGTCCCGCGCCGAACGGCCGGGTCTATCCCCGATGACCCGCGGCCCACATCGCCAGGAGCGTCAGCCCCGCGAACGCCGCGACCGCGACCTGGAACGGGCGATCGCGCGAGGCCAGCTCGGTCGGGTCGTCATAGATGCCGCGTTCCACCTGCACGATGCAGCGCAGCAGGCCGTAGGTCGCCGGGAGCACCGTCATCCAGAGCAGGTTGAAGCCCCAGGCGCCGAAGACGTGGGCGGTGTATCGCTCGGCCTGGGCCTGGACGTACCCGGCGTAGGTCACCAGGCACGCGACGCCGGTCACGACCACGACCATCCGCAGGAGGTCGTCGGTGTAGGTCGATTGCACGGCTCGGACCGCGGAGACCTCGGCGCCCATGGTGCGCCGTTCGCCCAATCGCTTGCCGAACGCCAGGAACATGGAGACAAAGAGGGTGGAATTGAGGAGCCAGGTGCTGGGCTCGACCCCGGCGGCGGCGCACCCGGCGAGCACGCGGAGGACGAAGCCCGAGGCGAGGCTGATGACGTCGAGCACGACGACGTGCTTGAGCCCGACGCTGTAGAGGGTGACGTTGAGGACATAGAGGCCGAGCCAGAGGCAGGTGGGGAGGGCGACGGCGGGGTTGACGCCGAACGCCGCCGCCGCGCCGCCCGCCGCGAAGATCACAAGCGCCGCCATCGCGCCCAGCTTGGGCGCGACCGCGCCCGAGGCGATGGGCCGGTGCTTCTTTCGTGGGTGGGCCCGGTCGGCGTCGGCGTCGCGGATGTCGTTGACGATGTAGCACCCGCTCGACGCCAGCGCGAAGGCAAGGACCGCGAAGGCGACCGAGCGCCAGTCGACCGATTGCCCGGCGGCGAAGCCGTAGAGAGGCCCGATGAGCACGAAAACGCTCTTGGACCACTGCTTGGGGCGGGCGAGTTTGACGAGGTCGACGATCACGAGCGGGAGTTGATCTCCGTGGGCGAGGGGCGGGGTGGCGATAGACTATCGGCCTTGGCGGCGGGCCGCCTTTGGTTGCATGGCTCTCCGGGGTGTGATTCATGCCCTGGGCTCGCGGTTCTGGGGTGGCCCGATGGTTCCCGTTGGTCGTTCCCGTAACGAATCGTGGTTCGGCGCGGCGGGCCTCCAACACCCAGACCCTGGCGGCACGATGCCAAGGTCGTGTCGATCGACAACCCGCGCCGCTCGAACAAGCGGCGCGTGCGGAAGCTCTGAATGACCTACGACAACAGCGAGGGCGGGTTCGCGGCGGATCGATCGCGGGACGATCGGCGTCGCGGCGGATGGATGGTCGGGTTGGTGCTGGCGCTCGCCATGTTCGCGGTGTCGGCGGTCACGATCGGGAAGAACTTGGCGGCGGGTTCGCGGGCGGCGTGGGACCAGGACATGTATCACCTCCTGGCGATCCATCAGTTCGCCCGCGATTGGCCGCACCCCGATTTGATGAACTATCGCTCGGCGACCACGCCGGGCTATCACCTGGCGCTGGCGATCGCGGACCTTGCCGGCGCGAGGGACACGGGCACGCTGCGGCTCATCGCGTCGCTGTTCACGGCGGGGTTGCTCGCGACGTTCGGCGCGGCGCTTTCGCGGCGCGCGGGGGGATGGCAGGCGATGGCGCTGGCGCTGCCGCTGGCGTGCTCGCTGTATGTGTTCAGCTCGTCGGCGTGGCTGCTCCCGGACAACGCGGCGTGGTGGGGCGTGCTGGGTGTGATGCTGCTGGGGCTCTCGTGGCGCCCGGCGATCGGGTGGTACATGGGCGCGGGGGCGGTGCTGCTGGCGCTGGTGTTTGTGCGCCAGGTGCATCTGTGGGCCGCGGGCGTGGTGTGGCTGTCGGCGTTTTTAGGAGACGAGCGGATTCGTCACCCGTCGTCACGGAGTTTGCGGGTGGCGCAGGCGGTGCTGGTGACGGTGCCGGCGGTCGCGGCGGTGTGGATGTTCGTGCGTTTGTGGGGCGGGCTTGTGCCGCCTTTGTTTCAGAGCGGCGCGTTCGACGCGGTGACGGGCAAGACGCAGGCGCCGGCGGTGGGCGGGAACCTTGCGACGCCGTCGTTCATGCTGACGCTGGTGGCGATGTTCGGCGTGTGCTTTGTTGGCTACTTTCGCGCGGGCGTGCGAAGGGTGTTTGAGGGAGACGCGGGCGCGTGGCGGCTGGTTGTGCTCGGGGCGGTGGTTGGATTGCTGCTGGCGCTCCCGCCGTCGTCGCTCGATCAGGACGCGGGCAGGTACAGCGGGTTCTGGGCGATCGCGGGCAAGCTGCCG
>JAEUJA010000096.1 GCA_016793195.1 Phycisphaerae bacterium | reverse complement strand
GATCCCATGTTCGTCACCACCGGCCTGGAAAGCGTCGCCCTCGTCTACCGGCGCATGTCAGGAGATATCGCCGCCGAAGTCTTCTTCCTCTCGCCCGACGCGCTCATCATCCGCTCAATCTCGCACTATGGCTGAATCGCGCGCCGGCGGCCGCGCACTCGTCACCACTCCCGACTCCCCACTCCCGCGTTTCCTCACTTCCCCTGCTCGATCGTGATCAGCGCATCGACGCCAACCTCGCGCGTCGTCTTCGCGCCGCCCGCCGAGCCGCCAACCCAGCGCACCTCGAGCGCGAGCTTCGCGTCCGGCGCGATCTCACCAAGGCCAAAGTGCAGGATCGGGCTGTTCGCGTTGCCCTCGCCGGTTCCAACTTCAACCTGTCTCGTCAGCACGCGGCCGTCGGGGAGTGTCACGCGCACCTGCGCGCCGATCGCATCTCGCGGCGTCTTCAAGCCGTCGCCGATCAGGCGCACTTCCAGCCAGCGCCCGCCCTTGCCGATGTTTCGGAACACGCGCCCCGCGGTCGCAAGGTCGAGGCGTCCATCGCGATCAAAGTCGGCCCACGCGGCCTGGTACGTCGGCGGCATCTGTTCCACGCCCGAGCCGGGCGTCACGTCCGCAAACGTCCACGCCCCCTCGCGCTCGCTCTGGTTGCGGTACAGCACCGGGAAGTTCTTCTTTCCGAACGATGCGTCGGCGTACACCGTCGTGAAATACAGGTCGAGGCGCGAATCGTTGTCAAAGTCGCCGCACGCCGGGCTCGCGTAGCTCTCCTGATACCACACGCCGCACTCGTGCAGGTTGTCGAACGACCACGCCTTGCCCGCGTCGCTCGGGCTCGCGCCGAGGTTCCGCAGGAAGCGGCTCTTTGGCTGGTCGCCGCGTGAATCGACGTGCGCGAAATTGCCCGCGAAGAGATCGATGTGCCCGTCGCCGTCGAAATCGCCGAAGCACGCGCCGATCGAGTGTCCGCCGGGAAAGCCCGGGCTTGTCGCCAGCGCGTTTCGCTCGGCGGCCTGGTTTGTCAGCTTCCCCGTCCCATCGTTGATCCACAACACATTGGGCTGGAGGCGATAGTTCGAGGCGTAGATGTCGATCGCGCCGTTTTCATCAAAGTCGCACGCCGTCACGCCGCGGGCGCGGAAGTCGGGCGAGGTCATCGCGAGCGTGAACGACTTGCCTTGGTTGCTCAGGAGCAGGAACGACGGGAACGTGGTCTGCTTGTCCCAGTCCTCGAAGCCGCCGATGTAGAGATCGGGGAAGCCGTCGGCGTTGAAGTCCGCGACCGCGGCGCCGCGGCTGCTAGTGGGCGGGAGTTCCGGCAGCTTGATCGGTGCGAACGTCGGCAGGCCGTCCGGTCCGTCGCCGGTGTTGCGCAGCACGGCGATGGGCGCGAAGGAGATGACGTCGCCGCGGCCGTCGTTGTCGAGGTCGGCGACCACGCCGCTCCCCGCGCCGGGAATAGCGACGCGCGTGAAGGCCTTGCCCTCGCGATTGATCCAGAGCGAGCCGTCGCAGTAGAGATCGGGCCATGCGTCGCAGTTGGCGTCGCACCAGGCGGCGGGCCCGCCCGAGAGCGAGAGGCCCAGGGCCGAGGAGTGATCCGCGAAGATCTGCGCGTGCGCGGTGGACGCGAAGATCACCAGCGCGATGAGTGCACGGAAGCCGAGTTGTGGACGTGGGTATGCCATTTCAACAGGCTAACTGAAAGCGGGTATTCGCGGGCGAACGAGTTCGGGCTATTTGGGTGGCGACCAGATTGAGGGGATCAGCGTGCCATACGCTTCCTTTTCGAGCAGCGCCATGTAGTCGGGGAGCGGTTTCTTGGCTTCGGCGGCCTCGTCCCTCATGTCGCGCTCGTAGTCCTCGTCCAGCATCGTGGCGTCGTGATACCAGTAGCCGTTGAGCTTGTCGAAATAGACATACGCGCCGGGGATGGCTTCGAGTTTGGCGCCGCCGGAGAGGGCGGAGGAGATGAGCCCGCGCCGGGTGAACCTGGTGGAGCGTTCTTTCTTGGCGGATTCGATGCCGTATTGCATCATGGCGCGGTCGCCGGAGATCGTGACGCCGTAGGGCTTGAGCCCGATCTCTTCGTCGACGAGCAAGTATTCCTGGTCCATCATCCACGCGATGTATTCATCGACGGTCATGGCCTTGAGCTTGTCGTGCTTGACGCGGTTGCGGAGGGCGAGGACATGCTCGATGTGGGCCGCGGGGAGGTCGCGGACTTCCTTGGCCTGACCTTCGCGGGCCAGGCGCAGGAGTTCCTGGTAGTGCTGGATGGATTTGGTGGTGAGGGTGCTGCGGTATTCGACGGCGTTCTTGGCGGCGATGGCGGCCTCGCCGGCCTTGTACTGGGCGAGCACCGCGTCTTTCTCGGCGTCGCAGCCCGCCAAGAAAACCATGAGCACGCTTGCGAGCCACACCGCCACGTTTGTCCAGCGCATCGGATGATCCTCCCACGCAGGCCGGGGCCTCCGGCGATCGGTACGACTCCATCTTGAAGGGTGAGTTCCGCGGCGTCAAGAGGCGGCGATGCATCACCGCAATATTGCGCAATACCGCGGTGATGCGGTGTGATATTGCACAGCGAAGCCCCCGGAAGAGGGGGGTAGGGCGGAGCAAAGTCCCTTCTTGCGCGCATGGCGAGGTTCGCCCCCGACTGAAGTCGGGGGCTCGGAGTTCAGCGCGTGGAGTCGGGGGCTTAGAGCTCGGGCGCGACCAGTGGAGCGAAGTGGCCCGATCCGTTGACCGGGACGCTTCAGGATTGGCGTGCGGGTGCGCGGAACTTCACCATGTACAGCACGCTCGCAAGGGCGATCCAGACGATGCCGATCCAGGCGGCGGAGTATGTGTTCTTGTTCATCATCGCGCCGGTGAGCAGGGCCAGTTCGCCCAGGACGAAGACGCCCGCGGCGAGGCGCGCGAGGGGGAGCAGCGCGTGGCCCTTGGGGATGAAGCCGGGCTTGAGGAGCGCGCCGGCGGTCAGGGCGAAGAAGATGCCGTCGATGAAGACGACGCCGGTGGTGAGCTTGTCGACGCGATCGAAGCCGGCGATGAGGAGGAGTCCGAGGCCCGAGAGCCCGAGGAGCAGGATGGCGGCGATGGGCGTGCCGCTCTGGCCGAGCTTGGCAAAGGGCGAGAAGAATCTTCCATCGCGCGCCATGCCATAGATGAGTCGCGGGCCGGAGAGGAGCTGGGCGTTGAGGACGCCGAAGGCGGAGATGGTGACGGCGGCGGCGACGGCGCGGGCGCCCCAGCCTGGGAAGACGCGCGCGACGGCGTCGGCGGCGATCGACTTGCTGGTGGCGGTGGTTTCGTGCCCGAGCATGGTGAGGTAGGCCCAGTTGGCGCCGACGTAGACGATGACGACGACGATGACGCCGCCGATGATGGCGCGGGGGAGCGTGCGCTCGGGGTCTTTGATTTCGCCGGCGATCCAGAGGGCGTGCTGCCAGCCGCCATAGGCGAAGAAGGCGGGGACGAGGGCGGCCATGACGCCGAGCGGGCCGAACATGGCGTTGGGCGGCGGGGCGGTGACGGGCGTGTCGAATTTGCCGCTGGACTTGGCCCATGCGGCGATGGCGACGACGGCGGCGAGCGCGAGGATTTTTGAGACGACCGAGAAGCCCTGGATGGTCGAGCCGAATTTGACGCCGAGGACGTTGGCGAGTGTGAGCGAGAGGATGAGGGCCGAGGCGGTGATGAGCTTGGCGGTGCTGGAGAGTTCGTGCGCGCCGGTGTAGCCGAGGGCGGCGCCGAGGTTGTTGGCGCAGATGATGGCGATGATGCCGATGGCGCCGGCCTGGATGGCGGTGGCGTTGCAGAAGACGAAGACGAAGCCCGGGAGCGGGCCCCAGGCGTCGCGGAGGGCCTGGTATTGGGCGCCGCTGGCGGTGTATCGGCGGCCGAGTTCGGCGAAGGCGAGCGCGCCGCAGAGGGCGAGCGCGCCGCCGACGGACCAGGCGGCGAGCGCGAGGGTGGGGGACTCGACGAGGGCGGCGACCTGGCCGGGGCTGAAGAAGATTCCAACGCCGACGATGGCGCCGATGACGATGCAGGCGGCATCAAAGGTGGAAAGGACCCGCGCGGGGGCGGGGCTTTGGGCGGATTCGGTCATGGGTGGAGCGTACACGAATGGTGTGGGCGTTGGTCTCTCGCGCGGCGGCCTGTGCTGGGGCTCAGGGCGTTGTCTTGGCGCCGCCGGCGCGTTCCTTTCCGAGGCCGGCGCCGACCATGACGCCGGCGAAGCCGATCAGCGCGTTGGCGACGTTGACCCAGGTTGGGGTGACGGCCTTGGACATCGCGTCCATGTTGGAGACGTCGGGGCCGCGGGGCTCGGTGGGCGCGGGCTTGCCCATGGCCAGGGCGGCCATGAGGATGCCGAGGACGAGGACGATCCCGGCGAGGACGCGCGGGGGTTTGGCGGACTTGGCGATGGCCTTGCAGGTCAGGCCGCCGGCGAGCGCGGCGACGATGCCGACGATGAACATGAGGGTGAGCCAGAGCTTGGAGGGGTCCCAGGACGCGGGCTCGAAGGCCTTGTCGGCGCCGAGGGCGAGGTAGAGCCCGGTGAGGCTGAGGCCGACGATGAGGGCCATGACGATGTATCCGACGATGACCGAGGCGATGGCTCGAAACATGGTGGACCTCCGCGAGTTCGTTACAGCATTTGCAAATCTGGAATGGACCGTGCACGAATCCGATCACGATCCCGATCGAAGGCAGCAGCGTACAGAAGTTGACGATGT
>JAEUJA010000088.1 GCA_016793195.1 Phycisphaerae bacterium | reverse complement strand
AGCCAGGAGGCCAAGGCCGACGCCGTTGTCCGCGGCGCGGGGAGCGCCTCGGGCCAGTCGCTCTTCATCACCAACAACGAGCTCGGCCGCCCGATCATCTTCCACCAGGCGTCGTCGAGCGCCGCGTGGACCGTCAGCGATTTGTCGCTTCAGTCCGGCGCCCCGACCATCACCGGCAAGCTGACGGCGTGGTTCGACACCAACGACAGCCGCTTCTACGCTTCCGCCCCTTCCGCCGCCGGGCTCCTGCTCTTCACCCGCGCCACCACCGGCTTCTGGACCGTCCGCAACCTCGGCACCGAGATCGCCACCAGCCAGATCGTCAACTCCGACGTCTCGGTCTTCACCTCCACCGACGGGCTCAACCACGTCGCCGGCACCACCTCCACCGGCCAGCTCGTCATCTTCAGCCAGACCAGCAGCAAGGACACCAGCGGCAACTACACCTGGACCTTCGCCAACATCGCCACCCGCGACCTGATCCCCAACGGCAAGACCATGCCGACCTGGGTCGGCGACATCACCACCTATGTCACCAGTTGGAACGGGCTCAACGTCGCCGGGCTGGACGCCAGCGGCAAAATCCAGGTCGTGTGGTGGGCCCCGGGCCTGACCGCCTGGACCACCGACAACCTCAGCGACCTCACCGGCGCGCCCAACATCACCGGCTCGCTCACCTCGTACCTCACCTCGTGGGGAGGCATCAACCTCGCCGGCACCGATTCCAACGGCAAGCTCAATGTCACCTGGTGGGTCCCGGGCTCAAACTGGGTCACCAACAACCTTACCGATCAATTCTCCGGTCCCGCCCTGGTCACCACCAGCCTCTCCAGCTACGTCACCCCCTGGGGTGGCCTGAACATCGCCGGCACCGACTCCAACGGCGAGATCAACGTCTACTGGTGGTCCCCGGGGATGACCGACTGGGTCGTCACCAACCTCTCCGACATCACCACCGGCGCCGTCGCCCCCTCGGGCCGAATGACCGGCGTCGCCTCGCCCGCCGGCACTATCAACCTCGTCGGAAAGGCCGCCAGCGGCGAAGTGCTCCGCTACTACTGGAACCCGGGCGACGGCGGAACCTGGACCTTCCTCAACATGACCACCACCGCGTCGTTCTACTGAACAACCGATCGCGCCCCGATGCGGTCCGAGGCGGCCCGCCACCCCGCGGGTACCCTGCGCTCATGGACCTGCCGCCCATGATCCCCTACCGCGCCGTCGACCCGGGCCTGCCCAGCGACGCCGCGGCACGGCGCTTCTTCGAGTTCATGAAGCTCCGCCGCAACGTGCGCATGTTTAGCGATCGCCCCGTCCCCATCGAGACCATCGAGTGGATCATCCGCGCCGCCGGCAGCGCGCCCTCGGGCGCCAACAAGCAGCCGTGGCGCTTCGTGGTCGTCGGCGATCCGGCGATCAAGAAGCAAATCCGCGCCGCCGCCGAGACGGAGGAACGCGAGTTCTACCAGCGCCGCGCCACCCCAGAGTGGCTGCGGGACCTCGCCCCGCTCGCCACCGACGAGCACAAGGAGTTCCTCGAAGTCGCGCCCTGGCTCATCGTCATGTTCCGCCTCGCCAAGGACGACCCCGACGAGCACGGCACGCACGGGCAGGTCTACTACCCCGTCGAGTCCGCCGGCATCGCCGCGGGGTTCTTGCTCGCCGCCGTGCACCACGCGGGCCTCGTCGCGCTCACGCACACCCCCAGCCCGATGGGGTTTCTTTCCAAGGTGCTGAGCCGCCCCGAGCACGAGCGCCCGTTCCTCCTCATCCCGGTCGGATACCCGGCAGAGCACTGCGTCGTGCCCGACATCCGGCGCAAGCCGCTCGAAGAGATCATGGTGAGAGACCTCGGACAAACGCGAGATTGAGGATCGCGGGCCGTCGCTACCCGAGCGTCTGACCGCACTCCGGGCATTTCAGCCCGGCGATCGAGTAGCCGCAGCGGCAACGCGGGACGCGGCGCGCCAGGACCTGCGCGACCACCTCGAGCGTGGCCCACGCCGCGACGCACGTGATCGCAACCAACGTCGCGCACACCACGTCGGTGTCGCCGTAGCTCACATAGAACGAGAGCATGAAACCGGTGCGCATCACCCCGAACGCGTGGAGCAGCGCGCCCGCGGCCGCCACCAGAAACCAGTTCCGATGTTTCATGCCGCCAGCCTACCACGCGGGGCGCCATCGCACGCGTACCCTTGGCTCATGTCGAAAGAGACCGTCGGCGGCTCGACCGAGTGCGTGACACGCTTTGCCCCGTCCCCGACGGGGCATCTGCACATCGGCGGGGCCCGATCCGCGCTCTTCTGCTGGGCCTACGCCAAACGCATGGGCGGACGCTTCATGCTCCGCATCGAGGACACCGACGCCGCCCGCAGCAGCGACGAATCCGCCCGCGGCATCATGGAGGACCTGGCGTGGCTCGGCATCGAGTGGGACGACGGGCCCTCGCTCTCGCTGCGCGACGGGCGCGTGGTCGGCGCGCACGCCCGCGACGTGGGCGGCTACTTCCAGGCCCGCCGCGTCCCACTCTACAACCGCTTCATCGAGCAGCTCGTCAAGGCCGGGCGCGCGTACCCGGCGTTCGAATCCAACGAGGAGATCGAGGCGCAGCGCAAGCTCGCCGTCGCGGCCAAGCAGACCTACCGCTACCCGCGCCCGGCCGAGATCGAATTCGCCGTCTTCAACGCGGCGCTGGAGTCCCGCTGGAAGCGAGCCTGCGCCGGCGAATCGCACGTCATCCGCTTCGCCGCCCCGCGCGAAGAAGTCGTCGTGCCCGATCAGGTCCTGGGTGACGTGAAGATCGCCGCCGGAGAACTCGACGACTTCGTCATCCGCAAGGCCGACGGGTTCCCCACCTATCACTTCGCGGTGGTGATCGACGACCAGACGATGGGCGTGACGCACGTGATGCGGGCCCAGGAGCACCTGGCCAACACGCCGCGCCACGTGGCGCTGCAGCGGGCCCTGCGCGACGAGAAAACCGGCGCTCCATTCCGCACGCCGGGCTATGCGCACATGCCCCTGATCTTCAACATGGACGGCTCGAAGATGTCCAAGCGCGACAAGGCCAAGTTCGCGCGCAAGGCCGCCAAGGACGCCATCGCCAAGGACGCACCGGCGAGGGAACGGATCATCGCCGGCACGGGCCTGCCCGAGAAATCGATCTCGGACTTTCTCGCGGGCGACACCGACGCGGTGGAGATCGCCGAAAAGGTCGGGCGCTTCATGGGCCTCACGCTCCCCGAGGTCGAGGTGCATGATTTCCGGGCCAACGGCTACATCCCCGCGGCGATCATCAACTTCCTGGCCCTTCTCGGCTGGAATCCCGGCATGAAGACCGCGGACGGCAAGGACCTCGAAAAGTTCGACATGAAGTTCATCGCCGAGCACTTCTCCATCGAGCGGATCGGTAGGACCAACGCAAAGTTTGATCGCGCCAAGCTCCTCTCGTTCAACGCCGATGCGATCGGCGCCATGAGCGACGCGGAGTTTGCGGGACTCTGGCGCGTCTGGTGCGAGGAGTTTGAGCCCCCGTTCGCCAAGGTCGTACCGGGCGACGGATGGGAGACGCTCGGACGGGCGGTGAAAGCGCGGGCCAAGACGTTCCGCGACGCCGTCAAGGCCTCGGCGTTCCTGATGCTCGACGACAACACATACCCGTTCGATCCCGCGGCGGTCGCCAAGAACCTGACCGCCGCCGACGGCGCGGGCCTCGCCATGGTCCGCGCCGTGCGCGAGCGCCTCGCGGGCCTCGATCCCTTCGACGCCGGGCTCATCCACTCGATCCTCGAACAGCTCGCTCAGCACTCCGGCGGCATGGGCGCGGTCGCCCAGCCCATCCGCGTCGCGCTCACCGGCTCGGCCGTCAGCCCGCCCCTCGGAGAAACGCTCGCCGTGCTTGGCAAGGCACGCACGTTGACGCGCCTGGACCGCTGCCTGCGTTTGCTTTCCGTCTAGACCCGACTCAGGGGCCCCACCACTGGTTCTCGCCCCCGGTTGGGAGCCCACAACACGCCGAATGAGGCGTTCAACCCGCCCTCGCGGAACCCATTCCGGCCTCCGCCCGCATGGCATTTCGGGCCAAGTCGCGGAATCAGTCTCGGCGCGCCGCCGGCCCTCGTGTATAGTCCAACCAGACCGACCCACCGGGATCATGGATTCTCGGACCCGCCGGCACGATCGGCGGCTCGGGGGCGAGGGGTCGTTATGAAAGGGTGTGAGTGATGAAAACAGGCATGCGGATTCTTTGTGTCGCCGCGCTGGCCTCGCTGGCCGGCTGCTCGGTTAATAGCCACCAACTGACGGACGCCTCGCGTCCCGCGCCAAGGCAGCTCTCGGCCGTGAACGGCGCGCCGCAAGCGCCCGCGGGCTCGGTCGCGCCCCAGCCGATCGACCTGACCGACGGGAGCGTCGCGCAGCTCTCTTTCGCGGATGTCGAGATCATCGACACGCGCACCTTCCCCAAGCAGATTGACGTCACGCCGTCCGACGGCAAACGCCCCGTCAAGGAAATCCTCCCGCCCCACACCCGCCCGGCCAAGATCAAGCCGCAGGTCGAGGGCGAGGTGGTGGGCGGCCTGCTCGCCGAGCCGCGCGCCATCCCCGACACCCTCTTCCCCGGCATCGCCGCCACGCCCTGGACACCCCCGGACCCGACGCTGGCCGTCGGACCAAACCACGTCGTGTCGACGGTCAACATGGACATCGCCTGGTACACCAAGGCCGGCGTGCTCCAGTTCCAATCCCGCATGGACAACACCGGCAACCCCGGCTTCTTCGAGGGCATCGGCGCGGGCAACTTCACCTTCGACCCCAAGTGCTTCTATGACCACTACACCGGGCGCTTCATCGTGCTCGCGCTCGAGGTCTACGGCTCCACCCAGGCGTGGGTGACCTTCGCCGTCTCCGACGATTCCGATCCCAACGGCGTGTGGTACAAGTACCGCACCAACGCCGTCGTCACCATCAGCGGCAACACCTACTGGGTCGATTACCCCGGCTTCGGCTACGACCAGGACGCCTACTACGTCACCGGCAACCTCTTCGGCCTCAACAACGGCGGGTTCGCCGGCGCCTTCTTCCGCGTCCTCCCCAAGGCCCCCCTCCTCACCGGAAGCGCCGCGGTCATCAAGGACCTCCGCGACGGCAACACCTACAGCGTCCAGGCCGCCCAGACCTTCGGCACCGCCCCCGCCCAGTACTTCGTCACCGACGAATCCACCAACCAGATGCGCGTCATCGCCGTCCGCAACGCCCTCGGCACACCCACGCTTTCGACGGCCATCGTCACCGTCCCCACCTTCGCCTATCCCACCGGCGGCGCCCCCAACCAGGGCGGCGGCAACGCCGACGTCCTCGACGGACGCGTCATGAACGTCCACTGGCGCAACGGCAAGCTCTACGCCGGGCACGGCGTCCGCATCTCCTCCAAGAACCAGGCCCGCTGGTACGAGTTCAACACCAACAATTGGCCCACCAGCGGCTCGGTCACCCTCAACCAGTCCGGCAACGTCGACGGCGGCTCCGGCGTTCACACCTGGTTCCCCGCCCTCTACTCCAACAAGTTCGGCGACGTCGGCATCGTCATGGCCCGCTCGTCGTCCACCACGTTCTGCAACGTCGCCTACACCGGACGCAAGGCCACCGACGCCGCCGGAACCATGGGCGCGCTCCAGCAGGCCGCCATCGGAAGCGCCACCGCCAGCGGCCGCTGGGGAGACTATTTCGACATCGCCATCGACCCCGTCAACGACGCCACCTTCTGGCTCATCGGCGAATACCAGACCGGCGCCGGCTGGGGCACCTGGATCTCCAGCTTCAACATCTCCTACTGCCCCGCCGACCTCAACCACGACGGCTTCGTCAACGGCGATGACTACGACCTCTTCGCCGACGCCTTCGACGCCGGACTCCCCGCCGCCGACTTTGACCACAACGGCTTTGTCAACGGCGACGACTACGACGCCTTCGCCAACGCCTTCGAGGCCGGCTGCTGAGGCACCGAACGCATCCGGCCTCGACGCACCAGCGCCGAGGCCGACGCACAATCCGAGTTGAACCAAGGGCGGGAGCGATCCCGCCCTTTTTCATGCGCGCGGCCAAGCCACACACACGCCCCACCCGCGCGTCAACCCACACCCTATCAACGCACACCCAATCAACGCACGCCCAATCAACGCACGCCGTACTTCACGATGCACCGCAGCGCCGACACCCCGTCACGCCAGGTGATCTTCTTCCCCTCCGCGTACGTCCGCCCCGCGTAGCTCACCGGCACCTCGTACACCCGCGCCGGATGGTCCGCCCCGTCCGGGCCCGCCAGCCGCAGACGCGCCAGCTTCGCGATCAGCTCCGGCTCGAGCCCGAAACGATCCTCCTCGATCGTGATCCGCTCCGCGGCCCGGCGCGTCAGCGCCTTGGTGCAGCACTCGATATCGGTCAGGTTCAGGTTCGTCAGCATGTTGCTCGCGGTCGTGATGAACCGATTCGCCACCGAGTGCCAGTAGTACAGCACCCGGTGCGTCGCGCCCAGGAAACGCGTGCCGATCACCGCGTCGGCCCTGCCATCGACGATCGGCGCCAGCACCCCGGCGTGGTCCGCCGGGTCATATTCAAGATCGGCGTCGTGGATCAGCACGATCTCGGCGCCGGCCTCCAGCGCCGCCCGCCACGCCGTGCGCACCGCCGCCCCCTTGCCCATGTTCCGCTCGTGCAGCCGCGCCACCACGTCCGGGCGCGTCGCCAGCGCCCGCACCAGCTCCGGCGTCGCGTCCGTCGAGCCGTCGTCGACGATCACCAGCCGCCGCTCCAGCCCGTGCGGCGGAGGCACCGCGTCAAACCGCTCCATCACCCGCCCAAGCAGGCGAGACTCGTTGTACACCGGCATGAGCACGCACAACAGCACGTCAAAGGATAGGAAGGAGCCGCCACGCGGCGAACGCTCGACGCGCACGCGATGAAATCAAGCACCCCGCGCCGCGACCTCGCTCCTATCCATCCCCCAGCAAAATCCGGCGCTGCGCGCTCGACAGTCCAAGGCCCGCGATCTCTTCCCGCGTCGCCCAGCGCCGTTCCCGCCCGAGAGCCAGCAGGCTCTCAGGCCTCGCCGCCCGCGCCCGCCGCACGCGGAACACCACCCGCCGGTGCGTCGTCGCGTGCTCAAACTCCATCGCCACCCTCCCGACGCGCACCCCCTGCAGCGCCATCAGCGTTGACAAGTTCCGCGCCGCCGCTCCTCCTTCATGCTCGTGCGTCGGCGCCTGCCACAATCCGCCCCACATGCCCCCCGCCCCGCGCCGTTCAACCAGCAACCGCCCCAGGCGATCGACCACGACCACGACCTCGCACACCATCGCCCGCACTGCGGCCCGCGCCTTGGGCCTGGGGATCGAGCCCTGCGTGCCCTTGGCCCGTGCCGCGCACAGCCGCGCCACCGGGCACGACCCGCACCGCGGCGAGGCGGGCGTGCAAATCGTCGCGCCCAGCTCCATCAATCCCTCATTGAACCCGCCCACCACGCCCCGCCCGTGCGCCAGCGTCGCCAACCGCTCGGCCTTCTTCCACGCCCACCCCATCGCCTTGTCCGTCGCCAAGGGCCGGGCCGAGATGCGAAGCAGCACCCGCGCCACATTGCCGTCCACGATCGGCGCATCCCGACCGAACACGATCGACGCGATCGCCCCCGCGGTATACCTCCCGACCCCCGGGAGCTCGCACAGCGCTTCCACGCTCCGAGGCACCTCGCCCGCGTGCCGCTGCACGATCGCTCGCGCCGCCGCGTGCAGCAGCCGCGCCCGCCGGTAATAGCCGAGCCCCGACCACGCCGCCAGAACCTCGCCCTCATCCGCCCGCGCCAGCGCCGCGGCCGTCGGAAACCGCGCCACGAACCCGTCAAACTTCTCCAGCACGCGCGACACCTGCGTCTGCTGAAGCATCACCTCCGACACCAGCGAGCGGTACGCATCCCGGGGCGTGGTCCGCCACGCCAGCGGCCTGGCCGCGCCGGCAAACCACCGCGCCACACGCCGCACAATTTTAATCTCAGCCTTGGTCCGCTCGCTCGCCACGTTCCGCGCCTCACCACCCGCCCAACACGGCCAATCCACCACGCCCAATCCACAACAAGAGCCGGCCCACCATACCCGAGCGCCGGCGCGAGCACGACGCCCGAAGAAATTTCGGATTCGCCCCTCCGATCGCGCACCGACCGGACCCCCGCTCGCTCATCGCCGCGCGATCGGCCCGACCCCCGCCCCGACTACCATCCGGGCCTATGCCCACCGCCACCGACGCCGTCATGTCGCTCCTGAAGTCGCACGACCCCGCGATCGCCGACCTGATCGCCAAGGAATCCGAGCGCCAGGACACGACGCTCGAACTGATCGCCAGCGAGAACCACGTCTCGCCCGCCGTCATGCACGCGATGGGCACATGCCTCACCAACAAATACGCCGAGGGCTATCCCCCCAACCTGCCCTGGGGCGGGCGCTACTACGGCGGGTGCGTCTTCCACGACCAGATCGAGACCATCGCCCGCGAGCGCGCCAAACAAATGTTCGCCTGCTCGTTCGCCAACGTCCAGCCTCACTCGGGCGCCCAGGCCAACCAGGCCGTCATGCACGCCCTCATGGAGCCCGGCGACACCTTCGCGTCGCTGGTGCTCAAGGACGGCGGGCACCTGTCGCACGGCATGAAGCTCAACTTCTCCGGCAAGTTCTTCAAGCCCGTCCACTACCCGCTCCACTACCGCAAGGACCACCCCGAGTTCGAGCGCATCGACTACGACGCCGTCAAGGCCGTCTGCCGCGAGCACAAGCCCAAGCTCCTGATGTGCGGCTATTCGGCCTACCCGCGCACCATCGACTTCAAGAAGTTCCGAGAGGCCGCCGACGAGTGCGGCGCGATCCTCATGGCCGACGTCTCGCACATCGCGGGCCTCATCGTCGGCGGGGCACACCCCTCACCCTTCCCCCACGCCCACGTCGCCACCACCACGACCCACAAAACCCTCCGCGGCCCGCGCGGCGGGCTCATCCTCTCCAACGACGAGGAACTCGCCAAAAAAATCGACAAGGCCGTCTTCCCCGGAAGCCAGGGCGGCCCGCTCATGCACGTCATCGCCGCCAAGGCCGTCGCCTTCGCCGAATGCCTCAAGCCCGAATTCAAGTCCTACGCGGCGCAGGTCGTCAAGAACGCCGCCGCCCTCGCCGCCGAACTCACCAAGCTCCGGTACCGCATCACCAGCGGCGGGACCGACAACCACCTCATGCTCGTCGACCTCCGCGGCCGCTCCGACGCCCTCACCGGCTCCGACGCCGAACGATGGCTCGAACACGCCGCCATGGTCTGCAACAAAAACGGAATCCCCGAAGACCCGCGACCGCCCAAGCTCACCAGCGGCATCCGCCTAGGCACGCCCGCGATCACGACCCGCGGCCTGCGCGAACCCCACATGGCCACCATCGCCTCATGGATCGATCGCGTCCTCTCCGCCGGCCTGGCGGGCGAGGCGGAACTGGCAAAGGTGTCCGCGACCGTGCGCGACGAGATCCGCGCCCTCTGCCGCGAGTTTCCGCTGACGCACTAGCGCGGGTTCTCGATTGAAATCAGGTTCGCCACGCCGACGATGAGCGAAGTCCTCACCGCGAATCGTCGCGCCGCCTCGAGTTGCGCCGTCAGATCAAGCTACACCCGCGCACCCATCGCGCCCCGGCCATCTTCCCCGATGCCTGATGCCCGATGCCTTCTTCTCAACCCTCGTTCTTGGCGGCCGCCGCGGCCCGGGCCTTCTGACGCGCCGCCGCCCCCAGACCCTCGCGCATCAACCGGCCCACCTTGAACTTCACCGTCTTCCGCGCCGGAACCTCCACCCGCTCCAGCGTCTTGGGGTTCTGCGCCACCCGCGGCTTGCGCTGCTTCACCTCGAACACGCCGAAATCCCGCAGCTCCAGGCGATTGCCCTTCTGCAGCTCGACGATGATCTGCTCGAGCATTTCCTGGACGGCGTTCTTCACGTCCAGGCGCTTGAGCTTGGTGCGGGTGGTGATGCGGTCGATCAAGTCTTTCTTGGTGACGGTCGCCATGGCAGCCTCAGCGCCCTCGCTCGGGCGCGATCCAAGTCGTGTTGTGGTTCCGAAAGCCGACGCGGAACGCGGCGACGCGATCGATTGCAACGCGGGCCGCCCTGGAATCCTCCGATCGGATCCGTCCGAGACACCCTCAAGGGGCGGGCCTCCTGGCCGCGCCCATCGCCTGCGAGAAACCCCGCTATCGGGCCCCCACGAGTCGGGAACCTTCGAGCGACAGGCCGGAGTATCGCATATTCCCGCCTCCGGGTCAACGAGGGATTCTCCGGTTAAGGCCTGTGGGAACGAGCCTTAGCAGCCCCGCGAGGGCCCCGGGGGCCGGACCACGCGGGCAGGGGCTATTTCATCCTCATCGCGTGAAGGTACAGCCGGGTCAGCGCACCCGGCCAGAGCGAGAGCAGCAGCACGGCGGTCAGCCCGGCGATCAATGCAAGAACGCCAGCGATCGCCCACGGGCGTGGGAGTTTCAGATAGCGCGAGGCCACCAAGCCCCAGAACCCTCCCAGCGTGCCGGCGCACAGCAGCGGCGAGACCCAGACCGACCATCGCCACAGGTCCCAGGAGATATCACGAAGCCACCACGCGTCCGGTCCCATGCCGAGACGCGCCCTCCACACTACCAGCCCGCGGAGCCCGCTGGTGATGGCGCGTGTCGCGCAGGTCAGAAGCAACACGGCGCCCGCGCCGAAGACCAGCGAATACGCGCCGACGCGGAGCAGGTGCGCCCGGCGCACGCGACAACGGCGCAGCGTCGTCGGCAGGAACAGAAACATCGGCGCCATGAGCACCCACCACAGCCACACGACCGCCGCCCACGGACGCACAACCGTCGGCAGTCCCCGCG
>JAEUJA010000310.1 GCA_016793195.1 Phycisphaerae bacterium | reverse complement strand
AGCGTGAGGCGTCGATCCAGCTCATCAATCTCGGCGATCAGGCGGTCGAGGCGTCGATTGAGACAGGCGTTTCGGCGTGGGAGTGGGACGACCGGAGCATGCACTTTTACGCGCGGTGGCGATCGGAGTATCCGATCCACGCGCTGGGGGCGCGGGGAACCCAGGACTTCAACTACGTCGAGGCCAAGGGGCGGGGCGTCTATGTCGGCGACACCCTTGCGGTGATGAACCCCGTGCCCGAATGGTGGGGCGAGGGCGACGAGAAGATTTACGTCGACGGCGAGGCGTTCCCGTCGCATTTCGGCACGGGCACCGAGGATTACTACGGCTACGGCTGGTGCTGCCCGATCAAGTTCGACAATGCGTTCCGATCCCAGCCGCGGGTGGACGGGCAGAAGGCGGGGAACAACTACGGGCACACGACGGTGACGCGGGTGCGGTCCTTGGACGCGATCCCGTTCACGAAGTCGCTGAAGATGGACATGGAAGTGTGGCACTGGAAAGAGTGTGACGTGGCGTATGCGTCGACGGCGTATTTTTATGCGAAGCCCGGCGCGACGCACAACCGTCCGGCGATTCCCGCGGCCGCGGCGGCGGTCGTGCCGCAGCCACCGCCGCTCCCCCCGCCGTTTGTGATTGAGGGGGCGATCGAGTGCGAGGAGATGAAGGTGGTTGCGTCGACGCCGGACGCGACGGTGGGTGGTCAGAGCATGGGGTCGTTCAGGCCGCGGACGTGGAGCGGCGAGGGGCACCTGTGGTTCCAGGGGCGAGGAGTCGGCGACTTTGTGGAGTTGAATGTGCCGTGCGAGAAGGGCAGGGCGGTGAAGGTGGCGCTGCACGCGACCAAGAGCTGGGACTACGGCGTGATCCGCTTCTCGATCGATGGGAAGCGGGTCGGCAAGGACGTTGATCTGTTCAGCGGCGGGCAGGGCAAGGTCGAGCCGACGGGGGCGATCGACCTGGGCGTGGTCGAGCCCAAGGGCGACTCGCTGGTGCTGCGTGCCGAGGTGGTGGGCGGGAACGAGAAGTCGCTGGGGAACAAGTCGTTCTTCGGCCTGGATTGCGTGGTGCTGACGCCGGTGAAGTGATGGGGGCGCCGCGGCGCGTGTTGCCCGACCGCGCGGGAGGGCGTGCTCAGGCTGGTCGGTTTGCTTTCGCATGGCCCAGGCCCGCTCCAACGCACGGCTCACGCGCGAGGTCATCGCGGGGTTTGTCGCGCTGTTGCTGGTGGTGGTGGGCGGCGCGGTCTTCAACGCCGACGGGCTGTTTTTCCGGGCGCAGACGCACCTGGACGCGCTGGGGCAGAACGCGGCGTTCGGCGTGCTGGCGTGCGGCCTCACGCTCGTGATCATCACGGGCGGGATCGACCTGGCGGTGGGATCGATCGTCGCGCTGGCGGGGGTTGTGTTTGCGATCCTCGCGCTGCGGCACGGGATGGCGGCGTGGATCGCGTGGGCGGCGGCGCTGGGAGTGGGAGCGGCCGGCGGGTTGACGGCGGGCTCGCTGGTCGCGCACGCGCGACTCCAGCCGTTTGTCGCCACGCTCGCGATCATGGCGTTTGCGCGCGGGCTGGCGAAGTGGTCGACCGACGGCGTAAAGGTCCAGAAGTTTCCGTACCCGCCGGTGCTCGAGGCGCTGAACTCCCAGATTCACGTCGCGGGCGTGGACATCCCCATTTCGATCGCGTTCTTCGTGGTGACGGCGGGGGCGACGCTGGTGGTGCTGCGGACGACCACGTTGGGGGTATGGCTTTATTCGATCGGCGACAACGAGCAGGCGGCCCGGTACGCGGGGGTGCCGGTAAAGCGGGTCAAAGTGATCGCGTACACGCTGTGCGGCGTGCTGTCGGGGCTGGCGGGGGTTTTGTTTTGCGGGCTGGAGCGGCAGGGGAACCCCGACGCGGGCGTTGGGTATGAGCTGACGGCGATCGCGATGGTGGTGATCGGCGGGACGTCGCTCGCGGGCGGGCGGGGTGGGGCGCTCTTGACGGTGCTAGGGACGCTGGTGATCGCGTATCTGCGCAAGGTGCTGGACATCAACGGGGTGGGGACGGCCGAGCAGTACATGATCACGGGCGTGATCATCGTGCTGGCGGTGCTGGCGCAGGGATTGAGGCGGCGGGGGTGAGGGGTGCGGTCGCTTGTTCGGCGCTGGGTGGTGACGGCGCTGGTTGGCGTGTCCGGTCACCGAATCCCTTGCGGGGCGTGCTTGAATTGATAAACTCGGTCCCCGTGCGGGCCGGCGGCTGTCGTCTTCTCGCGGGGTCTCGTGGCCCCGCGTCGGCCAATCTGGGCGAGTTCTTCGCCAAGCCCGGCCCGACCGCGGAGTGTCGACTCATGCATCGATCGATCGGTTGCGCGTGCGCGTTGATGTTGATCGCGGGGACTCAGGCGAGCGCCCAGGTTGTCGCTCAGGGCGGCGCTCAGATTGGCGCCCAGGTTGGGGCGGTGCCCGCGTCGGCGCGGTATGTGATCCCGACAGGGCCGCAGAACGTGACGCTGCCGAACGGTCAGGCGAGCGTGATGGACACGCAGGTGGTGTGGAAGCCGGTGTGCTCGAATCGGGCGGGGATGACGAGCGCGGACCTGGTGCGCATGTCGCGCACGCACGCCGAGGCGATCTCGAACCCTGACGCGAACACGATCGTGAACAACGGACGGAACCGCGCGGGGCTGGACGTGGTGTATGTGCTGGGGGCGAATGTTCCGGCGGCGGCGGTGCCGGCGTTCGCGGCGGCGGAGGCGTATCTGGAGAGTCAGTTCCCGAATGATCCGTTCACGCTGACGGTGACGGTGTCGTTCGCGTCGCTTCAGTCGGGCGTGATCGGCGGGACGAGCAGCAGCTATGGGTATCTGACGTGGACCGACATGCGGAACACGCTGCAGGCGGGAGCCGACGCGTCGGACGGGATTCTGGCGTCGCTCCCGGCGGGGACGACGATCCCGGTGCGGTATCGCACGAACCGGACGACCAACGAGGACCGGGTGTTCACGACGTACGCGAACTTCAAGGCCAACGGCGGTGCGGTCACGGGCAACGACGCCTCGATGCAGTATTCGACGAACTTCCCCTTTGACTATGACCCGTCGAACGGCGTGACGACCAACACGATCTCGCTGCAGGACGTGATCATCCACGAGACCGGGCACGCGATGGGCTGCACCAGCGGGCTTGATTTCCGCGCGTCGGACATCGAGGTGCTGGACGTGTTCCGTTTCCAGCGCACGGACGGGAACTCGGATTACAACCCGGACACGGCGGCGGAATTCCAGGTCCGTGCGCGGATGGGCGTGTTCAACTACAACGACGACCACAATCTTGATGTGATCGGCGCGGCGGAGTATCGGTTGTCGGACGGCTCGCCGTACCAGGCCAGCCACTTCCGCGAGCAGGTGCCGGTGATCGGGATCATGGACCCGGCGTTCAGCTATGGGGAGACGTTCTATCCCAATTTCCTGCGTGCCAGCGACATCACGCTGTTTGACGCGCTGGGCTACGACAACTGAGCGAGGCGTCGAAACCCGGTTGTTCCTCAAGGCCGCGGGAAACCGCGGCTTTTTCGTGGGCGGGCCGGATGGTGAGTCGGGCGACGCCGGGGCGGGGGGTGCGAACCTATGCTCTGTGTTCAAGAAAGGAAATCCTCGATGCGTATCGCTCTTGCTCTCATCGCCGCCGCCGGATTGGCTGTTAGCGCCCTGGCCCAGGACGCCAAGCCGGACGCGAAGCCGGAAACCAAGCCGACCGAAGCCACTCAGCCCGCGGCCCAGCCCGCGACCCAGGCGGGGGCGGCGCAGCCGGAGCTCCCGGCGACGCCGTCGCCGATCCCGGTGCCTGATCTGCCGGTGGTGAAGACGACGGAGCTGGAGGGTGGCGTGATCGCCGAGGACATGGTGATCGGGGAGGGGTATGAGGTGAAGGAGGGCGGCGCGATCGTGGCGCACTACCACGGCACGCTGAAGGCCGATCCGACCAAGGTCTTTGATTCCACGTTCAAGACCGGACAGCCGGCGATTTTTCCGCTGCCGCAGCTCTTCAAGGGGTGGCAGATCGGCGTGCCGGGCATGAAGGTCGGCGGCATTCGTCGCATCATCATCCCCGCGGCGCTGGGACTGGGCGCGGAGGGCTCGGGCGATGACATGATCCCGCCGAACTCCGACCTGGTGTTTGTCATCAAGCTGCTGGACGCGCTGCAGGTGGTTGAGGTGAAGGAGGGTGAGGGGGACGCGGTGGCCGGGCAGTTTGTCGCGGTGACGGCGCACACGATCAAGGACAAGGACGGCAAGACGCTCCAGAGCTGCGACGCCAGCAAGCCGCACATCTGGCTGCCGAACGAGTTTGCGGCGGTGGAGTGGGGCCTGGGCGGCATGAAGGCGGGCGGGAAGCGGAAGCTGATCGTTCCCAAGGAATTGAACATCGGGAGCGCGACGGGCAAGCCCGACTGGGCCCAGAACGTGCCGCTGGAGATCGAAGTTGAGCTGGTGGCGCTTCGGAATCTTCCGATGCGTCAGCGGTGAGCGGGGCCGGGCGGAGCGATTGTGAAGATTGGGGCAACCGAGGGGGCGCGGGTCGGTAGACTCGTGGCCCACGGAGGTCTCCATGCGCATCTGGACATTCGCTCGTTTGTCGGTGTTGTCGTGCCTGGTGTTGTCGGCCCTGGTGTGTGTCGCGCCGGCGCTGGCGTGGCAGCCCGCAACGGAATCCCCCTCGCAGCCCGCGGCGGCCGGTGCGCCGCAAGTGGCGGTCAAGGCGTCGGCGTTCCGGGTCAAGCTCGATCCGAAAATGTTTGAGTCGGCGTACACGGGGCGGGTGTACATCGCGCTGGGGAGCGTGGACGGTCGCGGCGAGCCGCGGATGTCGATGGGTTCGTGGGGCGGCGGGTCGCAGGTGCTGGCGATCCCGGTGGAGAAGATGCCGGCGGGCGGCGAGGTCAACGTCGACGCGACGGCGCTTGGATATCCGAGGAACTACGCCGACATCAAACGGGGCCTGTATCGGGCCCAGGCGGTGGTGAAGCGCAGCCCCGACAGCCCGAACCCGGGGCGGGGCGCGGGCGATCTTTACAGCGCGCCGGTGCTGGTCTATTTCACGCCCGGCGGCGGGGATGTTGTGGAGCTTGCGCCGACGGAGGTTGTGAAGGAGCGGGCGTTCCGGGAGACCGATCGCATCAAGCTGGTCGAGATTAGGAGCGAGAAGCTCTCGGCGTTCTACGGGCGCGAAGTGAAGGCCCGGGCCGGTGTGTACCTGCCCAAGAACTGGGTCGATGATCCCGGCAAGTCGTATCCCACGATCTATTTCATCACCGGCTTCGGCGGCGATCACAAGAGCATCAGCTTCATGTCGCAGATGATCCCGACCGACGGGAGTGCGGATGATGTGATGCTGGTGGTGCCCGATCCGATCTGCGAGCTTGGGCACAGCGTGTTCGCGGATTCGGCCAACAACGGGCCGCGCGGCGCGTCGCTGATGGAGGAGCTGATCCCCGAGGTCGAGAAGCGATTCCACGGCGCGAAGGACGCTTCGCGCCGGTATGTGACGGGGATTTCTTCGGGGGGATGGGGAAGCTTGTGGTTGGCGGTGGCGTATCCCGATGCGTGGGCGGGGTGCTGGTCGCACTGCCCTGATCCCGTTGACTTCCGGGACTTTCAGCGGATCGACCTCTACGCCGACAAGGCCAACATGTACCGCGACGAGAAGGAGCAGCGGCGCCCGCTGTCTCGTCAGGGGGACGTGGTGTCGCTGTGGTACGACGACTTTGTGCGGCAAGAGACGGTGATGGGCCCTGGCGGGCAGATTCATTCGTTTGAGGGCGTGTTCAGCCCGCGGGGGGCGGACGGCAGGCCGCTGGCGTTGTTTGATCGCGCGACGGGCAACGTCGATCCGAAGGTCGCGAAGGCGTGGGAGCCCTACGACATCCGGCTGGTGGTCGAGCGGAACTGGAAGACGCTGGGGCCGAAGCTTTCGGGCAAGCTGCACATCTACGCGGGCGAGGTCGACACGTTTTATCTGGAGGGCGCAACGAAGCTGTTGCAGAAGAGTCTGGCGGGGCTTGGGAGCGACGCGGAGGTGGTGGTGGTGCCGGGGATGGCGCACACGATCTATCCGGGCGGGATGCAGTCGATGTT
>JAEUJA010000291.1 GCA_016793195.1 Phycisphaerae bacterium | reverse complement strand
GACCCCGCGCCGCCCGGGCCGGGCGAGTGCCTGGTGCGCACGCTCGCGTCGGCGTTCAACCAGATGGACCTGTGGGTCGGGCGCGGCGTGCCGGGGCTGAAGCTCGCCTACCCGCGCGTGTCGGGCTGTGATTCGTGCGGCGTGGTCGAGGCGGTCGGCGCCGGCGTCGACCCGGCGTGGATCGGCACGCGCGTGATCGTGAACGCGGCGACGCGCGTGCCCGAGCGACAGCACCCCGGCGACCCGCCGAACTCGACGCTCGCGCCCAATTACGAGCTCATCGGTGAGCACCACTTCGGGATGCACGCGGAGAAGTTTCTCGCGCCGGCGGCGAATCTCGCCGCGGTGGCGCCGGCGCAGGACCCGGCGCCCGCCGCGGCGTTTGGCTTGTGCGCCCTCACGGCGTATTCGATGATCGTCGGCAAGGGCCGGATTCGCCCGGGGCAATCGGTGCTGATCACGGGCATCGGCGGGGGCGTGGCGACGGCGGCGCTGGCGATCGCCAAGCACTACGCGTGCCGGGTCGCGGTCACGAGCCGCCATCAGTGGAAACTCGATCGCGCCGGGCAGCTCGGCGCGGATTGCGTGATCCTCGACGACGGGAGCGACTGGTCGGCGCAGGTTCGCGGGTGGACGGGGAAGCGCGGCGTGGACATGGCGATCGATTCCTCGGGCAAGGCGACGCATCTTTCGTGCATCAAGTCGCTGGCTCGCGGCGGGGCGTATGTCACGCCGGGCTGCACCAGCGGCCCGGACGCGACAACCGACCTCGCACGAATCTTCTGGAACCAGCTGCGGGTGCTGGGCTCGACGATGGGGAGCAACGACGAGTTCCGCGAGGTGGCGGCGCTCTTCAGCGCGGGCAAGCTTTCGCCGGTGGTCGATCAGGTCTTTGCGCCGGAGCAGTGCCGCGAGGCCTATGCGAGGCTCGAGGCGGGCGAGCAGTTCGGGAAGATCGTGATCCGATGGGTGTAATCGCCGCGCACGGCGGGCACGCTACGACGCTTTGCGCGACGGCGCGCGTTTCAGCACGATCCAGGCGCTGCGGGGCGAGAACCCGGGCGCGTCCCGGTAGTCCGGGCCGTGGTGGATTTCGCGGGCGCCTGCCAAGTGGATGAAGGAGCCGAAGCGTGCGTGTTGTTTGGCGGTCCAGTACGCCGCGTCGCCGCAGGCCAGTGCGTTGTAGCGTCGGAAGAGCGTGGCGACTTTGTCGGGGGTGAGCGCGTCGTATTCATCCACGCCCGCGACGATGGCGCGCGCGCCGAAGCCGCCCGAGCGGGCTTTGAAGTAGATCGTGTCACCCGGCGAGACGCGCCCAAATGGGGTGCATCGGTTCTGCGACAGGCGCACCTCGACGCGCTTGCGGCCCGCGAGGATCAGGGTGAGATACGCGGGGTGGATGATCGCGACGTGGCGCACGGGAGGAGTATCGGCGAAACTAGAAAAGCAGGTGAAACGACCGCGAGGGAAGGCGCATATCTCCCCGATTCGGGGCTCCCTCCCTCCATGAGACGATCTTTGCTCACTTCGCGTTTGCTCCATACTTCGACATGAAATGCTGGCGATCACTTTCGAGCGTTGCGTAGAGATGTCGCACAGCTAGAATGATCGAGGCTATCAACACCAACGCCATAATGCCGATTGCCCGACCGTCGTGCGCGACGGCACCGACGCCAACGGTGACTGCGACACACGAGATCGAGTGCCCGACGATCAGCATCACCAGTCGCTGCAGAAACGTACCACGCGGCTTGGTGTTATCGTCGTACTGTGCCGCATTCTCACACAACAAACCGGCCCACGCCTTTCGCGCGGGCGCGATCTCACCCCATTCACCGACTGTCCCGGTCTTCATCAGATACTGCGAACGGTGAAGCCTGTCACGAATTCCATAATAACTATGACGCAGCTGCATCATCGACGTCATGAAATGCATCGTCGCGATCATGCACAGAACGCACACGGCGACCCCGAGAATCGCTGCCATTTCCCATGGGCCGGGTTCCGCGGGTGACGCATGGGCCGGTAGGGCGCGCACCCCCATGGTGCCCAGCGCAGCTATGACGGCGTAAAACGCCCAATACGCGCGGACCCAGCCATTCTCCTCGTCCTTGATTGCCTTCTCCTGATTCACGCAGATTTCATACATTTTCATCAAGAGCGTCAATCGCTCGTACCGGGTTGGCTGCTTTGGAGGTGGGCGGAGCGTCACCATTTACTTGTCCTCCACAAACCTGGATTTCGTATCCGCCCGAGCCTCAACGGCGTGCCGCGGATCACCCGACCGCCGAAGGACATCCGTGGTGCTCAGCGTCCTTTGCATGGCAAATCGCACGACTTGTCCGCCGTAGGTCTTCACCATCGCGGCACCGGGAATCTCCGCTTCGCTGTACTCGCTGCCCTTCACGAGAACATCCGGGCGAAGGCGGTCGATCGATTCAATCGGCGTATCCTCTTCGAAGACCATGACCGCGTCCACTGAAGCGATGCCCGAAAGAACGGTCACGCGATCCTTCAGCACATTCACCGGGCGGTTCGGCCCCTTGTACTCTCGCACTTTCTCGTCGGTGTTGGTGGCGACGATAAGGAAGTCGCCCTGTGCCCTCGCGAAATCAAGCAGCGCGACATGGCCCGCGTGGAGCACGTCGAAGCAGCCGTTGGTGAACACGACCTTGCCGCCGCGGCGTTTGACGTCGGCGACTTCGACCAGGAGCTCGCGCATGGTGCGGAGTTTTCCGCCGCCGGCCCGCGCGATCGAGATCAGCGACAGGTGCACTTTTTCCAGCGGTATGGGCTGGACGCCGAAGACCTCGACCTCGAGCCCCGCGGCCGCATTGGCGAAGCGCACCGCGTCGGCCCAGGCGATCGCGTTAGCGCGGGCCGCCGCCAGGCCGGCGAGGAACATGTCGCCGGCGCCGGTGACGTCGTAGACCTGCCTTGCGATGGTCGGTACGGCGATCGGCTCACCGGCGCGTTCTTGCAGGAGCGCGCCGTGACGATCGAGCGTGAGCACGACGGCGTCGAGGTCGCACTCGCGCAGCAGCTTCTCGGCCAGGGCGCGGTTGTGCGCGGGGGCCGCCTCGCCGTGGGTGCGCAGGCCGGTGGCGCTCTCGGCCTCGGTGCGGTTGGGCGTGATGGCGGCGGCGCCGCGGTACTTGGCGTAGTCGGCGAGGCGCGCGGGATCAACAAACACGGGCTTGCCCGCGCGGCGGGCGGCCCGGATCACTCGCTGGCAGAGCTCGGGCGTGCACACGCCCTTGTCGTAATCTTCGATGCACACGACATCGACGGCGGGCAGAGCCTTCTCGAACTTGGCGAGCAATTCCGCGACAACCTGTGGCGAGAGCGGCTCGCGCGATTCGTAATCGACGCGGAACATCTTCTGCGGGTGGCGCGCCTGGGCCATTCCGATCAGGTTCTGCTTGACGGTCGTGGGGCGCGACGGATCGACGACGAGCCCCGAGACATCGACACCCTGCGACGCGAGCGATTCGTGGAGCGCCCGGGCCGCGTCGTCGTGGCCGGTCACGCCCATCGCGATGACGTTGGCCTTGAGCGCCACCAGGTCGAGGCAGACGTTGGCCGAGCCGCCGGGACGGTCTTCGCGCGACGAGACGTGGAGGATCGGGACGGGCGCGTCGGCACTCAACCGCTCGGCGTCGCCATAGACGAGCTGGTCGAGCATGAAATCGCCGACGACCAAGGCCGTGAAAGGCTTCCAGTGGGCGACGTGCTCGAGGAGCGAGTCCATGCGGCGTGGGTCTCCGTGCGGCGGGGTCGCGGACATTTTAGCGCGGGCCGGGCGATCACGCTTCGTTGGCAAGATCGGCGTCGTCGGCGTGGCGCGCGCGGTCCGTGTGGTCTTCGTGCTCGTGCGGGAGCGCGCGGGCGGCCTCGACGATCGCCGCCGTTAGCTCCCCCCCACCACGCTCGAATTGCATGCCCAAGCGCGGCACGGCGACGGCGCAGGGCCAGGTTTCCGGGGGAACCTTCGCCAGCTTGCTCCAGTCCTTTTCGGTCACGACGATCGCGTCGCACTTCGCCGCGGCCTTGGCGATTCGGGCGATGGACCGCGCGTTGAACGGGTCGTGGTCGCGGAACGCGATAGTCTCGACAAGTTCCTTGCCCGCGGCGTCACGGGCCTGCGCGATGAACGCCTCGGGGTTTCCGATCGCGCAGGCGGCCACCACACGGCGTGCGCGCAGCCACTCGACGGGGCGCACCTGCACGTCGTGCCCGTGATGCACGCGGAGGTCGAGCCACTCGTGGCGGGCGGTCGCCAGCAAGGCCCGGGGCGAGACCTCGCGAACACGGCGCAGCATCTCATCCACGACGCGCGCCGGCACGCGCTCGGCGTGGGTCACCACCACCGCGTGGGCGCGGGCCAGCGACGACACGGGCTCGCGCAGCCAGCCCGAGGGGAGCAGTCGATCGAGGAAGACCGAGCGCGTGGCGTCCAGGAGCACGATGTCGAGCTGGCGCGCGAGCCTGCGGTGTTGAAAGCCGTCGTCGAGCACGATGGTGTCGATGTCCTCGCCCTCGCTGGTGGCGAAGAGCTCGATCAATCCCTCGACGCGATCGGGGCGGGCGACGATGGGCACGCCGGCGCGAACACGGCGGTAGAGCGCCGCCTCGTCGGAGCCGTCCGGGCCGGCGCGGTAGCCGCGCATCGCGACGCACGGCCTCTTCCCCGCGTCGCGGAGCACGCCGAGAACATGCACGACCATCGGCGTCTTGCCCGTGCCGCCGACGGAGAGATTGCCGATGCTGATGACGGGCCGGTCCATGTGGACCACGCCGCGCCCGGCGTCGAAGGCGGCGTTGCGGGTGGCGATGGCCTTGCCATAGATGGCCGAGGCGAGCGAGCCCAGGGGCGCGAGCAGGCCGCGCCCGAGCACGCCCGGCGGCGGGACGCCCTGTGAGAGGTTGCCCGATGGTGCCGGCGTGTCAGGTGTGATCGTGCGTGTCCCCGGCGCCGACGGAGGGCGGATCGATCGCCGCCCCCGCGCGGGCCGCACGGCGCGACAGGCTCTCGATGAACCCGCGCCGGACCTCGCGCTGCTCGGCCCGGTGCAGGCGGAGCGTGTTGAGCATATCCATGCAGGCGAGCATGAGCACGATCGCCACCAGCCCCAGCACCGCCATCCACGAGAGCGCGAAGGCACGCGGGGCGGCGGGCGAGGCAACGCAGAAGGCGTAGATCGCGACGGGGATCGTGACGAGCATGATCCAGGCGTTGACGCGCCGGATGCGCCGGCGGCTCTCGGGCATTTCGACGCGAGAGAGCAGCGCGACATGGGCCGCCACGAGCAGGAGCGTGGCCACGCCCAAGGGCACGCCGATCCACGCGCTCAGGATGGGCCCGGAGGCGAGCGTCGTCATGCCGCGGCCTCCGTCGCGGTGAGGCGGGCGAGGCGCTGCTTGAGCGGCCCGACGGGCAAGCCCATGATGGTGTCGGCGCGGCCCACATACTCGATCGGCCAGCCGCCGGCGATCCGCTCGCTGAGGTTGTACGCGCCGGCCTTGCCGGCCCACGCTCCGCTGGCGATGTAGTCGCGCACCATGTCGTCGGACAGGTCGCCGACGCTGACGCTGGCGCGATCAACGAACAGCTCGCGACGCCCCGTTCGCGGCGAGAGCACCGCCACGCCCGTCACGACCTCGTGACGCCCGCGCGACAAGCGGCGCACGATCCGCTCGGCCTCGGCGGCGTCGGCGGGTGTGCCGATCAATTCGCCGTCTTTCACGCATGCGGTGTCCGCGCCGATCACGACGTCGAACGAGTCGCCCCCGCCCTGGGCCTCGATGCCCGCGCGCGCCTTGAGATACGCCAGGGCCGCCACCCACTGCGCCGGCGAGACCCGCCCGGGCTCGAGCTCGGAATCCTCGACGCCGGGATGACCAAAGCGGTGCGGCAGGCCGGCCTCGCTGAGAAGCTGGCGGCGGCGCGGCGACCGGCTGGCCAGGAAAACCTCGCCCGCTCCCTCGCCGCCGGTCTTGGTCATGTCCTCACGCACGCCCAGAGTCTACCTCATTTTGGCCGGAACCCAACCCCAGTTCTCCCCGTGGGTACCAACTCGCCGGCGCGCCCCGTCGCGACGCGCAAAGTCGGCCCGACCCGCGCCCCGCGGCGCCACGGGCGGCCCGCCCAGGCCGGGCCCACGGCACGCCCCCTACCGTCCGCCCATGCGGGCGCACCTGGTCCAGACCGACATTCGCTGGCAGGACAAGCAGGCCAATTTCGACCGCGTGCTGGCCCTGCTCGACCCGGTCGACGTGGGAGCGGGCGACCTGATCCTCCTCCCTGAGATGTTCGACACCGGCTTTTCGATGGAGACGGGCCAGACCGCGGACAAGGACGGGCGGACGCTCGCGTTCCTGGCTGAATTGGCGGCGGACTTCAAGGCCTACGTCATGGGCGGGCGCACGGTTCACGCCTGCCACTGTGCGAAAGCGTCGAACACGCTCTCGATCCTCTCACCCACCGGCACGTTGATCGACGAGTATCAGAAAATCCACCCGTTTTCGATCGGGCGCGAGCACGAGGCGTTCGCGGGCGGCACGCGCGTGGTGGCGCTTTCGTTGCCCGAGTCGTCGCTCACGATCTGCCCGACCATCTGCTACGACCTGCGTTTCCCGGAGCTTTTCCGGGCCGGCCTGTCGCGGGGCGCGCAGGTCTTCAGCGTTCACGCTTGCTGGCTGTCGACGCGCCACTCGCACTGGCGGGTTCTGGCCCTGGCCCGGGCGATCGAGAACCAGGCGTATGTGCTCGCGGTCAACCGGACCGGGAGCGATCCCAACGCGACGTACCTGGGCGGTTCGATCGCCGTCGGGCCGCGCGGGGACGTGCTCGGCGAGCTCGGCGACACGGAGGGCGTGCTGTCGGTGGAGATCGACGGGGACGAGGTTCGGCGCTGGCGCGAGAAGTTTCCGGCGGTGCGGGATATCAGGCTCCCGATGGCGGGGACGTTGCCCGATCGACGCGAATAGTCACGCGTACCTTTGGCCCTCTCGGATGCCTGCTCGCGATTGGGCCTGGCGGACGGCACTTCATCTTCGTGACTTCGTGACTTCGCTCTGTTGAATTCGTCTGGTCTGCACGAGCACCCCGTCGGGGTGCGATGACGATGACGCGGGCGTTCCGGGGGTTTCGCTCGCGGACTCGCTCAGCCCCCGGCTACTGACGGCCAGCCCTTGTATGTTCCCCAAGCAGTCCCGGAGTAGATCTGGGAAACTAGCCACACGTGCCCGCCCTGCCGGGCGTGCACCGGCGGGTGGTGGATCGATACGCCCCAGGCCCTCGAGGCCGTCCCGGAGCAAGATCACCGCTCGCGTGTTTGCTGGACCCCGAACGGTCGCTAGGGCTTCGGGCCCGCATTGGCAAGGAAGGGGCAACGGC
>JAEUJA010000212.1 GCA_016793195.1 Phycisphaerae bacterium | reverse complement strand
TCGATTCAACCTCGAGCACGCACAGCGTGCCATCCGCCGCCTTGGCGTGGTGCGCTTCGTAGTACGCAAAGGCAAACGTGCTGGGCTCGAGCGCCCGCGCCCGGCACAGAAGCTGCAAGGAGCCCGGATTCTCGTCCGGCGTCATCAAAACCAGGTCCGCCGCCTCGTGAACGCCCTCGTCGTCGAGAAGCCAGTTCGATACAGGCGCGACCGGCTGCCCGGTCTCTGGGTCCAGCACGAAATGCACGCTCTCGCCGTGGTCCTCCGCCACCAGCACGCCCTCGAACAGGGAACGCAGCCGCCGGATAATGTCGCGTGGACTCTCCTCCGCCATGCCTGATTGTTGACGGAGCAACCCGCGGCGGCCAGATGATGCCTGAGCGGAGCGATGGCGTTGTGGATAACTCGGCCATGGGCGCGTTCATCGCCGCGCCGTCAGCGGCCGCGACCGTCGTCCCGGCTCACGACATCTTCGGTCCAACGCCGGCCAAGATCGACCCCGACCACCAATCAACGACCACCCATCAACGACCCGCTCACGATCCACACCTCTTCGCTCCGACGGAGCGATGGGTTGTCGCCACCATCAACGTCGCGCCGCGACCGCCGCGTGTGAAAACGATCGAACCCAAAGCCCTCGTCCGGTCGCATCAACGCGCCCTTGGAGCGGAGGAATCGCGCGCGCCGTCAACAACAACATCCACCCTCCCGCGCGCGCCGAATCTCCTGCAAAACAAGGCAATCCTGCAAAAACGACCGTGGGGCCGGTGAACCAGCCCCACGATCGCAGTTGACTGTTCGTTTGTGTGAGGCTGCCGGGCAGACTGCCCGGCGCCGGGCGTCGTTTCCGACGCCGCAAGAGCGCTTTACTTCTTGCTGCGCTTCTTGCTCTTCTTGGCGGTCTTGCCCTTCTTCTTGCCTTTCTTCTTCGCCATGTCAGACTCCTGAAAGAGTTCTCATCGAGAGACCTGTTCCTTGACCACCTCGGTCATGGGTCTCTCCGATGGAAAGCATATCGGAAATTTCAAGCTTGTGTCTTGAACAAAGAAGAAATCGTGAACGCGAATGGTCGGAGGCACGCTCCCCGCGCGTTCCATAGACTGACCAACCTCGATCGGAGTCAGCGCATGTCCAAGCTCGTCACCCGGACCCTCGCCTGCGGCATGCCGCTCGTTGTTGAAGTGATCGACGACGTGCGCTCCGCCGCCATCACGTGGCTCGTCCCCGGCGGATGCGCCGATGACCCCGACCATCTTCAGGGCCGCGCCGCGCTCTGGTCCGAACTTCTGCTCAGAGGCTCCGGGCCCCTGAATTCAAGGCAATTCGCCGATTCCATGGACCGCCTCGGTGTCTCACGCGGCGTCGCGGTCGGCGCGTACTTCATGCAGGTCGGCGCCACGCTCCTGGGCGAGCGACTCACCGCCGCGCTCCCGCTCATCGTCGACATCGTGCGCCGCCCGCACCTCGCCGCCGACGCCGTCGAGCCCGCGCGCGACCTGGCCCTGCAGGCCCTCGAGTCGCTCCGGGACGACCCTCAGGAGCGGGCGGTGCTCTCGGCGCGAGATCGACATTTTTTTTCTCCGCTCAACCGTTCCGGGCTCGGGACCGAGGATGGATTGAACGCGCTGACCCATGAGACGCTCGTATCGGGATGGTCTGCAGTGGCGCGCCCGGGCCGCTCCATCTTCGCCGCCGCCGGCGCCGTTGACCCCGACGCGCTCGCCACACAGCTCGATCAACTCCTCGCCGGCTGGGAGGGCACAACCCCAGAGCCCGTCGTGGCTTCCGTCGCGCCCCGCGGCTACGCCCACGAGACCGACCAGACCAACCAGGTCCAGATCGTGCTCGTCCACGACGCCCCCAAAGAGACCGACGACCGCTCCTGGCTCGAAAAAATCGTCGTCTCCGTCCTCTCCGGCGGCATGTCGGGCCGCCTCTTCACCGAAGTCCGCGAGAAGCGCGGCCTGTGCTACTCCGTCTCCGCCGGCTACCGCGGTGATCGCGACTTCGGCGGCGTCACCGCCTACGTCGGCACCACCCCCGAACGCGCCCAGGAATCCCTCGATGTCCTCGCCGCCGAATTGCTTCGCGTCAACGCCGCCACCGCCAAGGGCGGCGGGGTCACGCCCGAAGAGTTCCAGCGCGCCGTCATCGGCATGAAGAGCCGACTCATCTTCAGCGGCGAGTCAACCGGCGCCCGCGCCGCCGCCATCGCCTCCGACTACTTCCGTTTCGGCTATGCCCGCTCGCTGGGCGATCTGGCCGCCAAGATCGACGCCGTCACCCTCGACCAGGTCAACCAGTACCTCCAAGGCCGCACGCTCGGCCGCGTCACCATCCAGACCCTCGGCCCCTCGACGCTCGTGCCCCCGCTGTAGACGGGTTTTTGCAACCGGCGAGATCGAGCCCTTGCTCCGGGTGGCGTGGCCAACCTGTTGGCCACGCTCTTGATGATCGTGAGACTAGGGCGTTTCCGCCCGCTCGCCTCTTCTCTTCACCGATACGGCGACGTCAACCTCAACATCACCGCCGCCTCGCGATCGCACACCAGCTTGCCGCCCTCCACGCGCAGCTCCGCCGACTGGATCGAGCTCCGCCGCGCCGGATACGGCAGCACGCCGTCGCGCATAGGGAAGTCCTGCCCGTAGGGGTGCGTGAAATAGACGATCAGGGCGCGGTCGCCCTCGACCACCACGTCCGCGTGCTTGCCGATCGTGCCATCGTCCAGCCGCGAGCCGGGCTTCTCGAGAATCTTGCCCTGGTACGTCCACGCCGACTGGTCGCTCGAGCGATACACATCCAGACCGCTGTCGGGGTCCTTGATGAGCCAGTGAAACCCGCCCAGCTTGAAGACCTTGGGCGCCTCGCCGTAGAGCTTTGACACCCCGGGATCGCTCGCCGGCCTCCAGTCGATCAGGTCCTCGCTATCAACCGCCAGCGTCTCGGAGTTCTTCCCCTCGTCCTTGTACCACATCCTCCATCCGCCGCCCGCCTTCGGGAACAGGCTGGGATCGATGCACCGATCCGACGACAGCGGCACGCGCCCGAC
>JAEUJA010000193.1 GCA_016793195.1 Phycisphaerae bacterium | reverse complement strand
GCGAGGAAGACCGGGCCGGACTGGACATACTTGGCGTGGAAGCGCCCCAGCACTTCGATGCCCCCGGCGGCGATGACGACGCCTGCCATCAGCCAGCCGCGCGGCGCCACCACGATCCGCCCGCAGGTCTCGACGGAGTTGGCGTGGTGATTCCCGCGAACGATGACGTCCTCGATGTGGACGCGCTGGTAGCAGTGCGGGCAGGTGAGGACGATGGCGCGGGCGCTGGCGGCAAACGGCGCCTGGCACCGGTAACACCGGACGGATCGCTGGCTGCGGATGGTGAACATGCGCTCGCGCTCCGCGCGACGCGGGGACGGATTACTCCGCCACCGTCTCCGCCGTCCGCGGCTTGGAAATCCCCGCGAGCTTGGCCTCAAGTCCGGCGAACGCCGCCGCCAGACCGTCGGTCGCCGCCGGGGTCGCGTGCGGCGTGGGGTTGCTGGGCGTCGAGCCCGGGCGCGGCTGGGGCGGAGTGACGGTGCGCGTGCGCTGGGCGGCCTCGGCCTCGATGCGTTTGGCGGCGTCGGCGCCGACGCGGCAGTGCCCGGTGAACGACGCGCCCTCGGAGACCACCAGCGTCAGGGCCGTGATGTCGCCGACCACGCGGGCCTTGGCATTGAGCTGGACCTTTTCCTTGGCGGTGATGTTGCCCTCGACCACGCCGTCGACCAGCACGCGCCCGGCGTCGATGGTGGCCTTGCACGCGGCGCCGTCGCCGATGGTGACCTCGCCCTTGGAGGAGACCTTGCCCTCGACGCGTCCCATGATGCGGGCCGAGTTCTCAAAGGTCAGCTCGCCCTTGAGCGTGGTATCGGGGCCGATGATCGTGGTCTGGTTGGTCGGCTCGGGCATGGCGTCCTCTCTTTGCTGGCGGCTGGCGTGGCCGCGGATCAGCCGCGGCGGTGGCTTGTGCGGGGCAGGGTACGCATCCGCGAGCACGCGGCGTCGCCCCCCGCCCGCGCGGGAATTCGTGCTGTGTCGGATCGGCCAGCCCGCCCCGCGCCCGTGAATTTTCACGCGGGGTCTGTGACGGCGCGTCGGGGCTGCGGCGGCGGGATTCACGGGCAAAGCGCGGCGCGACATCGGGGCTATCGTTGACCCCGGCGGGGAAGCCCGCGTGAGCCATGAGTACGCCGCCGAGCCATCATTCCCCGGAGCGATCCCACGACGCCGCGCTTGAGAGCGGCGGCGGCGGCGGACCTCCCGTGGAGGAAGACAGTCCCGCGTCCGCACCGAGCACCCCGGACGCGATCGCGGCGGCGTCGACCCGCGACATCGCGCCCGCCCCGGACCGTTGGGGCGTGCTCCGCCACATGCACTACCGCACGATCTTCGTCGCGTCGTGCTTCTCGTACCTGGGCAACTGGTTCGAGTTCGTCGGCACGCAGTGGATCGTCACCGAAAAAACACGCCAGATGCTCTGGTCGAGCTATCTCGGGGCGGCCCAGCTCTTGCCCACGGTGGTGCTGGGCCTGCTGGGCGGGATCGTGGCCGACAGCGTCAATCGGCGCACGCTGATGGTGGCCACGCAGGCGGCGATGACGCTGATCGCGCTGGGCTTTGCGCTGGTGGTGTGGCTGGACCCCGAGGACAAGGTGCTGCTCCGCTGGCTGCTGGTGCTGGCGCTGGCCCAGGGCGTGACGATCGCGTTCAACAACCCGGCGTGGCAGGTCCTCACGCCGCGCCTCGTGCCGCGCGAGGACCTGTACCGCGCGATCACGCTCAACAACATCGCGTTCAACGCGGCGCGGGCCGTCGGCCCGGCGATCGCGGGCATCATCATGGCGCTGTGGAGCCCGATCATCCTCTTCGTCTTCAACGCCTGCACGTTCGTGATCGTCCTGATCGCGGTGACCAGAACGCCCGACGCGCCGGCCCCGCCGGAACGACGCGGGTGGTGGAAGCGCCTCGACGTCATGTGGCGCGACACCAAGGAGGCCGGCGAGTTCATCTTCCTCCGCCCCGGCCCCCGCGCGGCGTTCCTGGCGATGGTCATCTTCGCTACCTTCGCCACACCCATCATGCGCTTCCTCTCGATGTTCGTCAGCAACGTCTATCACAAAGACGAGGAAGTCTTCGGCGTGATGACCGGCGTGATGGGCGCCGGCGCCGTGCTCGGCGGCCTGCTCATGAAGAAAGTCCCGGCCTGGTACCCAAAGCACCACTTCATCCCCCTCTCCATGCTCCTGGGCGGCGTGTGGATCCTGCTCTTCTCGCTCGCCAAGAGCGTGTGGGTGGCGGGCTCGCTGATGGTCTTCGTCGGCTGGTTCTGGATGTGGGCGTTCAACTCGAGCATGGCCGCCCTGCAGCTCCTGGTGCCCGACGCGATGCGCGGACGCGTGCTGGCCGTGGTCAACGTGGCGGCCTTGGGGCTCATGCCCGCGGGCTACTTCCTGGCCAACGGGATCGGTGAGTTCGGGGCCGCATTGGTGAAGCGGCGCTGGCCCACATGGTGGGACGACGGGCTGTCGACGCAGCTGGGCGTGGGCGTGTGCGCGGCGGTGTGCATCGGCGCCGGCGTCGTCATGCTCATCTGGCGCACGCCCGAGGTCGATGGCCTGAAGCCCGGCGACACCGGCTACACGCGCGTGCCCGGTTTCTGGCGCGGCGTCACGGGCGCGGCCCACCGCCCGGGGACGTGAATCGGATTTGGCCTGATTGCCTCGCCCTCGGACGCCCTACCCGAGGCCCTGCAATGGTCCGGGGCACCGCGCCCCATACCGTCGCCCTCGCTGCACCGATCCCCCGCAGTCTCCGCTACGTCTTCGGCGGCGCGCCAGAGCGCTCGGCGGCGTCCGCGAGCGCCCGGGCGGCCCGGGCGATCTCGTCAACGCCCCCTCGCCCGCGGACAAGCTTGTGCGCGTCGTTGGCCAGCCTGTCCAGTTCGGCATAGGCCGCGGCGTCGGGGTCGCACTCGCCGGCGCGGTCGTCGACCAGGCCGAAGAGCGACTCCACCGACACCGGCGCGTCGAACTTGATGCCCACGTCGTGCACCGGCCCCTGGACGTGGACGCAGCGGTTGACCTTGCCGGCCTGGACGATCAGCGCCGTGCGGTCGTCGCCGATGAAGCGGACCAGCACGCGCGTGCCGTGGTGCAGGAATCCGCCGTAGAGGATGCCCATGCCCGTGCGCGACACATCCTTCACCACCGCCCGGACGTGCACCTCGCCGCCGCCGGGATGGGTGAGCACAATCTCGATCGACATGTTGGACGGGAGCCTAAGGCGCTTCGCCTCGCGCTCGGCACGATCAAGGGAAGCCGCGTCGTGGAGGGCGAGGCGCTCCAGGATCGCCCGTGTTTCACTCTCGTTGAGCTTGATGGAATCTCGCAAGACGGACATCCTCATGCCGATTGGCGTGATCGAACTCACCACCCCCGCCGGAGCCGTTCCATCGTCACGCCGCGACGAAAAAAGCAGGCGCGGGCCCCGGGCGCGGCTCGATCCGGGAGTTCGTCGCGCGTTGTGACGCCGGTTCGGCCCGCAAGGGGGTCGATAATCTACCATTGGCGATGCCCAGCCTTCGCCGCCCCACCCGGCAGATCACGATCGGAGACGCCCGCGTTGGAATCATAAAGGTTGGCGGCGGACTCCCCGACCGGCACCAGAGCCCCACCACGCCCGCGCCCGTCAGCGTCCAGACCATGACCGCCGGCGCCACCCACGACGTGGAACGCTGCGTCGCGGAGATCAACAAGCTCGCCGCGGCGGGCGCCGACATCGTCCGCGTCGCCGTGCCCGAAAAGAAGGACACCGAGGCGCTCAAGGAAATCCTGCCGCGGGTCCGCGTGCCGATCGTCGCCGACGTTCATTTCCACTTCCAGCGCGCCCTGGAAGCCGTCGAGGCCGGCGTCCACAAGATCCGTCTCAACCCCGGCAACATCACGGATCGCGCGCAGGTGATCGACGTCATCCAGGCCTGCAAGGCCGCCCAGGGCGGGCGCGGCATCCCGATCCGCGTCGGCGTCAACGAAGGCTCGATCATCGAGCGCAAGGACAAAGAGAAGCGGATGAAGGAGCTCGGCGCCTTCTTCAGCGGGCACAAGCACGGGCACCTGCTCGCCATCATGATCGCCAAGCTCGAGGAATACCTCGACATCTTCTACGAACAGGACTTCCGCGACATCGTCATCAGCGCCAAATCCATGGACGCCGCGTTCGTCGTCGACGCCTACACCGAAATCTCCAAGCGCTTCGAGCACCCGCTCCACCTGGGCGTCACCCACGCCGGACCCAGAGAAACCGGCGCCATCCGCTCGGTCGTCGCGCTGGGCGGGCTCCTCATCAACGGCGTCGGCGACACCATCCGCATCAGCTACGCCAGCGATCCGGTCTACGAAGTCCAGGACGCCCTCGAACTCCTCTACTGCCTCGGCCTGCGCGAGCGCGTCGGCGTCGACCTCATCGCCTGCCCCACCTGCGGCAGAATCCAGGTCGACCTCTTCACGCTCGTCCAGGATGTCCGCAAGGCGCTGGCCGAGAAGGTGACGGTGCCGATGAAGGTCGCGGTGATGGGGTGCATCGTCAACGGCCCGGGCGAGGCCGAGGGCGCCGACGTCGCCGTCTTCGCCGGCGACCGGCGCGGCATCATCTATGTGCAGGGCGAGCGCGTCGCCAACGTGCCCGAACCGGAGATCCTCGAGCGGCTGCTCGCCGAGTGCCTGGCGTTCCAGGACAAGGTGAAACGCGGCGAGGCCAAGCTGGGCGAGAAAAAGGTCGACATCATCCCGCCCGACCCGATCGGCAAGCTCGGGAGCGGCTTTGACAAGATCGCCGGCGGCCAGGTCGAAAAGAGCGTGGGGCTCACGATCGGGAAGAGTTGAAGAGAAGGCACCGGGCATCGGGCATCGAGCACCGGGCATCAGCAAAGCACAAGATGACACGAATTCTCGATCATCCGCGCGCGGTTCCTACGCCGACGATGAGCGGAGTCCTCGATGCGAATCGTCGCGCTCAGGCCCGAGTTTGATCGAGAATGCGTATGACACTCGACATGCAGCGGGGCGGGCGACCGCCCGCGTCGCGCGGCGCGCGATCGCGTGCGCCGGCATGAGCCTCGCTCGGTACATGCGCTCGATCCGCGCGTGATCGAGCCGAATCGAGCCGAATCGAGCCAGATCGATCGAGATCGAGCCCCGGCACGCTCGCGCCGCGCTCGACGCGTGCCTCACCGCCCGGTCAACGTGTACGTCGCCGACACCTTGGGGACCAGCACGAGCAGCACCCGTGCCCGGAGCGTCCCCTCGGCGTTGATGTCGGTGAGCATCGCCTCGCCGAGGGTCGGCGCGGCCGACGCGCCGTCGAGCGATCGCTCGCGGGTCATCTCGGGCCCCGGCGCGTCGTTCGATCGCTCGGTGTCGGGGGTCCAGTCAAGGTCCGGGGCCTCGGCGGTGATGATGTAGCACTCGTCGGGGGCGGCGACAAAGGCCAGCGAGAGCTGTCGGAAGAGGAGCCCGCGCTGCTGGGCGTCGCCCACGCCGCGGAGCTGGCGGGTGAGGGCGCGGGCCGAGCCGTCGGGCTCTTCGTGCTGCGGGATGATCTCGATGGTGAGGCGCGAGGCGAGCGAGTCGTTGACGATGGTCGGGAGCGCGTAGGCGCGGGCGAGCAGGCGCAGGCGCCCGGGCGTGAGCGGGATGGGCTCGCGCCCGCGGAACTCGGGCCCCGTGGCGATGGAGAGCTCGCGGTCGGTGCTCCACGCGGGCCCGGCGAGGATGGGCGTCCAACGCGAAAGCTCGGCGTTCCAGCGCTGCTGCTGCGGGCCGATCAGCGCCAGCGACGAACGGAGCGACTCAAGCTCCGCGGCGGGGATGGCGACCAGGCGCAGGCCGCCGGCGCGCCACAGGCGGAGCTGGTCGGGCGGCACGGGCGTGGGGCGGCGCGCGTGCTCGGCCAGGGCCCGCGCCACGCCGGCGTTGGAGTCGTCGACGATCCAGGTCAGGGTTTCCAGGCCGGACACGCCGCGTGTGGACGCCGCG
>JAEUJA010000188.1 GCA_016793195.1 Phycisphaerae bacterium | reverse complement strand
ACGGGGATGGGCGACGACGGGCTGATCGGCGGGCGGGAGCTGGCGGCGTCGGGCGGCGTGATCCTGGGGCAGGAGGGCTCGACCTGCGTGGTGTACGGCATGCCCAAGGCGGTTATCGACGCGGGCGTGGCGACGCCGGGCACCCCCGACGCGATCCTGGCCGCGGTGGCCACCTCGGTTGGGGGGAGGCCGGCTTCCCGGGTTGCCTAGCGGGTTTTCCCCGGATCTGCGCCGAACCGGGCGGTTTCGAGGATGGCGCGTGGAACCGGAGGAACAGGGCTGAAGTTCCCCTGAGGGCCCGTCGATAGGACAGACGCGTCCGTTCGTTTCCTGGACGCTCGAGGAACGATCATGTCTCACCCGATTGGTCAGCAGACTTCGTCCGCCGGGCCCACGCAGCTCCAGCTCGTCACGTTCGAAGTGGCGGGCGAAGAGTTCGCGGTCGACATCCTCGCGGTTCAGGAGATCAACCGCATGATGGACCTCACGCGCGTGCCGCAGAGCCCGCCGGAGGTCGAGGGCGTGATCAACCTCCGCGGCAAGATCATCCCGGTGCTCGATCTGCGCAAGCGGTTCGGGTTCCCGCCGGCGGAGCGCGGCGAGGACACGCGCATCGTGGTCGTTGAGGTGCAGGGGCGAGTCCTGGGCTTCCTGGTGGACAAGGTCCACGAGGTGCTGCGGATTTCCAGCGAGATCGTCGAGCCCGCGCCCGCGATGGTGTGCTCGATCAACGCGGACTTTATCGCCGGGGTGGGCAAGTTGAACGACCGCCTGTTGATCCTGCTGGACCTCCAGAAGTTGTTCGGTGCGGCTTCCCTTGGCGCCGCCGCCTCCGCCGTCGCGGCCGCCGCCTGAGCCCGCGTCCGGCTCGCACGTCTCTTCGGAGTCATCCATGTCGACCGCCGCCTCCAAGATCAGCATCACCGACCGCGAGTTCAGCGACCTGCGGAAGATCATCTACGACCGCTCGGGGATCCACTTCCCCGACGGCAAGAAGTACGTGCTCGAATCGCGCCTGGGTCATCGCCTGGCGGAGCTCGAGATGGAGAGCTTCGGCCAGTATGTGCAGTTCCTGTCGATGGGACCGTACATGGCCGACGAGTTCCAGGAGATGTTCAACAGGATCACGATCAACGAGACCAGCTTCTTCCGCAACGAGCCGCAGCTCGACGTCTTTGAGAAGACTGTCCTGCCCGAAATCCTGGAGGCTCGCCAGTCCAGCAAGCGTCTGCGCGTGTGGTCGGCGGCGTGCTCGACGGGCGAGGAGCCCTACACGCTGGCGATCCTGATCCAGCGATCGCTGGGCATCCGGCTCAACGACTGGCGGATCGAGATCCTCGGAACCGACATCTCAGAGAAGGCGTTGGAGGTCGCGGAGTCGGCCAAGTACACCGAGTACGCGATGCGCTCGACGCCGGCGATCGTGCGTCAGCGCTACTTCAAGACCGAGGGGCCCTACTCGCTCCTCAACGACACGACGCGAGCGATGGTGACGTTCGAGAAGCACAACCTCCGCGACCGGCTGGGCGCCAAGCGCCACGGGACGTGGGACGTGATCTTCTGCCGCAACGTGATGATCTACTTCGATGATGCGATGAAGAAGCAGGTGCTGAACACGTTCGCGGACCAGCTGGCCGACGACGGGTACCTGTTCATCGGGCACTCGGAGACGATCCGCTCGGGCGAGGCGCCGTTCCAGGTGGTCCCGGTGCCGCAGGCGTTCTGTTATCGCAAGCTGACGAGCAAGAACATCTAGGGGTTCGGGGGGCTGGCCCTGGCGGGCCGGGAGCATCTCGTGGCGTCGTTCGATCCACAGATCGTGCAGGATTTCCTCACCGAGTCGGGCGAGCTCTTGTCGCAGCTCGAGTCGGACCTGGTGACGCTGGAGCAGGACCCGGGCGACCCGGAGATGCTCAACCAGGTCTTCCGCGCGCTGCACACGATCAAGGGGAGCGCGTCATTCCTGAGCCTTGGCAACCTCGTGAAGATCGCCCACGCCGCCGAGAGCGCGCTCAACGCCGCCCGCAACCGCGTGGTGGTGATCGACCGCGAGGCGATGGACGCGCTGCTCAGGGGCGTCGACCTGATCAAGGAGCAGATGGGCCAGCTCGCGCAGGACGAGCCGCTCACCGAGCCCGACGCCGGCCTGGTCGCGGCGCTGGCGGCCCTTGGCGAGGGCAGGCAGAAGCGCCCAGTCCCGAACGCGGACGCATCCTCTCCCACGGCACAGACACCGGGAAGACCCGCGGGCCCCGCTCTGGCCGACGGCGACACGGCTCTGGTGCTCGGCGAGGGCAAGAAAGACCTGATCGAGTATCTCATCGGAGACCTCGACGAATCGCTGGCCAAGGCCAAGGCGCAGGCCGATCGTCTGTTCGACGCCGCCGACTTCCGCGACGCCGCGTCGCAATTGTTCGACCTGGCCGACGCGATCGCACGCTCGGTGGACTTCTTCGAGGTCGCGCCGATGACGCGCCTGTGCGTGTGCCTCCGCAACGCCGCGCAGGCGTTCGGCGAGGCCCCCGCCGAGGTTCGCGCCCAATTGGCCCCGCGGCTGGGCGCGATCCTGCTTTTGCTGACCTCCAAGACCGAGGCGTTGCGTCGCGGCGTGATCTGCGGCAGGCCCTCCGGCACGCTCGTCGAGCGCGTGGAGCGGCTCATCTCGGGCGAACTGCCCGACGCGCGGCTCCCCGCCGGGGCGACCGGCCAGGACGCGCTGGCCCTGGATGTTGGGACAGCACCGATGTCCGTCCCGCCCAAGGGTGCCGCCGCCACGATGGACGAGCCCGATCCCGCCACGCGGGACCATCCCGCGCCCGTGGTGATTCCCGAGCCCGCCGATTCCGCGCCCGGCGCTTCTCCGGCCGCGGCACCGATCGACGCGCGGGCCGAGAAAGAGCCGTCCAAGCGGTCCGGCGTTCCGGGCGGTGAGCACACCATCCGTGTCGAGGTGAACCGCCTCGAAGCGCTGATGAACCTCGTGGGTGAGCTGGTGCTCCAGAAGAACCGGATCGCGGCGATCACGCGGCGGCACGGGGCCGCGGGGGCCGCCACGCAGGAGAGCCGCGAGCAGATGTCCCTGGCCGCGTCGGGGCTCGACCGAGTCACCGCCGACATCCAGGTGGCGGTGATGCGCACGCGGATGCAGCCGCTGGAAAAGCTGTTCAGCAAGTATCCGCGGTTGATCCGCGATCTCTGCGGCAAGACGGGCAAGAAGATTGAGCTGGTGATCGAGGGCGGCGAGACCGAGGTTGACAAGTCCGTGATCGAAGAGCTGGGCGACCCGCTCGTGCACCTGCTGCGCAACGCCGCGGACCACGGGCTGGAACTGCCCACGGAACGAGTGTCGAGCGGCAAGGGCGAGACGGGCACGATCACGCTGCGCGCCAGCCACGAGGGAAGCCATGTCCAGCTTTTGATCATCGACGACGGACGCGGGCTGAACCGCGAGCGGATCGCCGCCAAGGGCGTGGAGCGCGGGCTTGTCCGGGCCGAGGACGTGGCCAATCTCCCCGACGAAGAGGTGTTCCGGTTCATCTTCCTCCCCGGTTTTTCGACCGCCGACAAGGTCAGCGATCTGTCGGGCCGGGGTGTGGGGATGGACGTCGTCCGCACGAATATCGAGAAGCTCAAGGGGCTCATCTCGCTCTCGAGCCAGCCCGGCAAGGGGACGACGGTCGCCATCACGATCCCGCTGACGGTCGCGATCCTGCCGGCGATGATGGTCGGCGTGGGCGACGAGGTCTACGCGGTCCCGCTCAACAACATCCTCGAGATCGTCAGGCCCGACGCGGCGTCGATCTCCTCGATCGGCGGACGCAGCGTGATGCGCCTGCGCGATTCGGTGCTCCCGCTCATCAGCGCGGCCGATCTGTTCGAGCTGCCCGAGGGCGGCGTGCAGACGCCGTTCGCGGTGGTGCTGAGCATGAACAACTCGCGCGTCGGCCTGCTGGTGACGCGCCTGATCGGGCAGCAGGAGATCGTGATCAAGCCGCTGGACGGCGTGGGCGCCCGCGGGGGCGCGGCGGGCGGCGCGACCGTCCGCGATGACGGCGGCGTGAGCCTCATCATCGACGTGGCCGAACTCATTCGCATGGCGCAGGGACGGGCCGGCGCCTAAGGACCAAGCAGGGAAGGAACGCCGCCGGTCGGCATACTGGAGACATCATGGACCCGAATTTCATCAAGCCGTTTATCACGAGCATCCAGAACGTCTTCTCGACGATGCTCCAGCTCCCGGTCTCGATCAAGGACCCGACGATCAAGACGGGCCAGCAGCCGTTCGACGTGTCGGGGATCATCGGCATGTCCGGCGACGTGACCGGCTCGGTCGTCCTGAGCTTCCCGCGCGACTGCGCGGAGCGGGTGGTGGCGCTGTTCTGCGGGCAGCAGGTGGCGTTCGAGACCGCGGACTTCAACGACGCCATCGGCGAGCTGGTCAACATGGTCTCCGGCAACGCCAAGGCCCTGTTCCCCAGCGGGCGGAAGGTCAGCATCTCGTGCCCGAGCGTCGTGGTGGGGGCCAAGCACAGCGTGGCGCGCCAGTCCGATGTGCCGTGCATCCAGATCCCGTGCGTGACGGACTGCGGCGACTTCGTGATCGAGATCGCGATCAAGCAAAGGGCGGCCGCCGACCCGGCGTCGACGGACGCCGCCGCGACCGCCAAGGCCTGAACCATCATCGAACCCCGATCGGCCACCAGGCCGATAGACCGAGACTGAGGAGCTGTCATGAAGATCATGCTTGTGGACGACTCGAAGACGATGCGCAACATCCAGAAGGCGGTGCTGGCGCAGCTCGGGCACACCGACGTGGTGGAGGCCTGCGACGGGCAGGACGCGCTGTCGAAGGTCCAGGCCGCCAAGCCCGACCTCCTGCTCGTCGACTGGAACATGCCCAACATGGACGGGCTGTCGTTCGTCAAGGCCTATCGACAGGCCAACAAGGCCACCCCGATCATCATGGTGACGACCGAGGCCGAAAAGGGCCGCGTCATCGAGGCGATCAAGGCCGGCGTGAACAACTACGTCGTCAAGCCCTTCACCCCCGACCTGCTCGGCCAGCGAATCCAAGAGACGCTGGCCAAGAAGGCCGCCAGCGCGGCCTGAGCCCGCGCCGTCCGACCACACCCAAGCCCACCGAACGCCTTTGCCGGGGCCCCGACCCCGGCTTTTTTGCGCGCTCCGCGGACCCGTGGCATCTGCCGGGCGTCTGACCCGTATCGGGGTGCCCGCCCGCGTTCCTACGCCCGGTTGAACGGGCCCGGCTGGACACGGGGGGGTGGGGGGCGGAGAATCCGTTGATGCCGAGTCGGTCGGGAGTGCGGTGGGTGGGGGCCCTGGGCGGGCTGCTGGGTGCCTTGGTGGCCGCACGCGCCCAAGAGCAGCCCTCGACGCCGCCCGCGTTGCCGCAGACTCCTGTCGAGACGGCGCCGCCCTTGCCCCAACCGCCCATTTCCGACGACAGGGCGCTGCTCCCCGCGGAGCCGGTGGACGACGCGGAGGACGATGACGTCCGCGAGACGCTGGTGGTCCTGACGGACGGACGGCGGATGACGGGGGTGCTGAGCGAGCGAACCGCCAAGGGCGTCACGCTCTCGATCGGCGGGATCGACACGTTCTTCTCGGGTGAGGATGTCGCCTCGGTCGAGCCCCAGCCCACGACGCTGGAACGCTATCGCCAGATGCGGGCGACCATCGACGACGAGGATGTGGATCGCCGGGCCAACCTGGCCGACTGGCTGCGCGAACGCGGCAAGCTCTCGATCGCGCTCCGAGAGATTGATGGCGTGCTTGCGCGCAACCCGACCCACCCCCAGGCGAGCGAGCTGCGCACGCTCATCCTCGAGCAGATGAAGCTGGAGGCGGCTTCCGGCAAGCGTCCCCCCGATCAGGGCAAGGTGGGAGCGGGCGACGCGGGACGGCGTCCGGCGTTCCCGGTGCTTTCGCCCGAGCAGATAAACCTGCTGCGGGTGTACGAGATCGACCTGGCGGACCCGCCCAGGATGGTGATCGACTTCGAGACGGTGCACCAGCTCTATCAGAAATACGCGGGGCACGAGCTCCTGCCCAAGTCGCGTGAGAGCGAGGAGCAACTGCACCGCAAACGACCGGAGCAGGTGCTGGAACTGATGTTTCGGCTGCGAGCCCGCGAGTTCTATCCGAAAGTGCAGGTGATCGAGGACCCGGGGGCGATGCGCCGGTTCCGCGACAACGTTCACCGCACATGGATCACCAATTCGTGCGCGACGTCGACCTGCCACGGCGGAAAGGAAGCCGGGCGCCTCCTGCTGAACAACGCACGCCCGAACTCCGACGCGACGGCGTACACCAATTTCCTGATCCTCGATCGTTTCAAGGTCCGGGAGGCGGCCCGCCCGGAGGCGAACGCCGACGCCGAGGCCGCCGCCGCTCAGCCCGCCGTCCCCCGGATGATCCCGCTGATCGACTACGACGATCCGGCGCGATCACCGCTGTTGCAGATGGGCTTGCCGGCGGGCGAGAGCACCTACCCGCACCCGACCATTCCCGGGCCGGGAAAGCCGCGGACGATCACGCCGATATTCCGAGGAAAAGACGATCGTCGTTTCTTGGCCGCGATTGAGTGGATCAAGTCCATGTACAGGCCGCGTACAGACTATCCGATCGAGTACACTCCTCCCTCGCCGACGACACCCGCGGCGGTGGGATTGCCCACCGGTCCCAGGTAGGTGATTCGTGGGCGCGCGTTCGTCTCGTGTTTGCTACAGTGTGTGGCCCGGCGACAGCGACCACCGCGCCGGCTCGCGCGCCCGCCGCCGATAGTTTCGGGGTTCGCCGCGACGCCGGCGCCCCGGATTCCCAACGAGGATGATCCTGACCATGACCTCTCCCGCAACTCCCCGTTCCGCACGCATCGGATTCTCGGCCGCCCTGCTCGTCGCCCTGTTCGCGGGATCGGCCCTGACAGGGTGCGACGACCGCACGCCCACGGAAAAGGCGCTCACCCAATCATCGCGTGACATCCACTCGATCTCGGGAGGTTCCGGTCCGGGCGTTCCGGCGTATGAAACCAAGAAGCGCCAGGCGGTGTCGGCCTCCCTCACGGGCGTGGGCGATGGCGCTTCGCCCGCCGAATTGGCCGCGGCGATGACCACGCTGGCCCAAACCCAGCTTGGTCAGGCGGGCCCGGCCAAGTCGGACGTGATCAACGTCGAGCGCGAGGCCATGCTGAAGGAAGCAACGATTCGGGCTCTGCTCGGCGAGTGGGCCAGCCGCGCCAGCCTCGCGGCGTCGATCGAGAGCTTCGATGCCGGCAAGGCGATCGCCGAACTCAACGAATCGATCGTGACCAAGCAGAAAGAAGCGATCGAGTTCGGCGCCCGGAAGCGTGAATTGGATGCCAAGATCGCGGACCTGAAGGCCAAGGCCGACGCCTCGAACGCCGAGGGCGCGGCGGCGGAAGTCGAATACGCCAAACTACGAGATCAGGCGCAATCTCTCTCGGCGGTGCAGGCCGAGCCCCTGATCGCCCAAGCCGCAACCTTCAAGCGAAAAGGCGACGAGGCCCACATCCAGGCGGCACGGTACCTGGCGGAGGCGGACGTGATGTCGCCCGAATCGGCGGAGGCGGCCCAGGCCGTCGAACGCACCGCCAACCAGATCAAGGGGCTTGAGGACGCGAGGAAGCATCTTCAGGATCGGACGGCCCACGCCAAGTCCGAGGGCCAGGCGGCTCGCGCGGAGGCCGAAAGCGTCGCGTCCAAGCTCGACCAGGCGGTCCAGGATTTCAAGTCCTATCGCGCCGGCGCGATGGACGCGGCGTATGCCGCGCTCGCCAAGGCCTATTCGACCGCGGCCGGCACCGCCAAAAAGGCGACGCAGGACAAGGGCGGTTCGTCGAAGATGGCGCTCGGGGCGGCCCAGCAGGCCCTGGGCGATCTGCACTGGACGCGGGCCAAGTCTGAACAAAAGTTCGCGCTGCTCATGGATCGCCTCGCCAGCGTGACGCCGGAACTCGCCAAGAAGGCGGCGTATGCCGACGACGCCAAGGCCGGGTTCGAGGCCAAGAAGTCGGCGTTGGAATCCGCCAAGGGCGCCTACGAGGGCGCGGTGTCGGCCTATCGCGCCGGCGGCGTCAAGGGACAAGTGAAAGAACAGCTCGACGCGGTGGTGAAGCGGCTGGAGGCGTTCGCCACGGCCGCGGGCGACGACAAGCTCGACGTGCTCGCGGTGCTGGCCGGTGCGGAGAAGCCCGCCGAGGACGCCGCGCCCGCGCCGACCGACGAGGCGCCGACGGCTCCTGAAAAACCCGCGGAGCCCGCGGTGGCGACGGGCGAGGGACGCCCCTTCAGCCAAGCGCCCGATGTGCTCGCCCAAAACGTCACGAAGTTCTCGAGCGCCGCCCGGAACGGCGACGTGGACGAACTCCGCACCGTGCTGCTTATCCCCGACTCCATGGCCGCCACCATGGACCAGCTCCTGAAAATCCAGGGCGCGCAGGGCAATCTGGAACGAGCGCTCCGCAAGAAATTCCGAAAAGGTGTCGCCGAGGCCCTAGGCCCGATGGCGGCCGGCTTGAGCGGTGGGACGGGCGGCCTGGCCGCCAACGGCGAACTCGACCTGGGCAACGCGACGTTCACCATGCCCGCCGAGGACACCGCGCTGGTGTCGGTCCCGGGCGTGGCCCAGCCGCTGACCTGGAAGCTCGTGAACGACGACTGGCTGCTCGACCTTGGCCTGGACAAGCTCCCGCCCGGCGCTCTTGATGTGGTCACCAAGTTCGCGGACCCGCTGGCGGGCGCGTTCGACGAACTGGCCGCGGACGTGAACGCCGGCAAGATCGAAGCCTTTGAGGGTGTGACGCCCGCGCTGATGCAAAAGCTCATGCCGATCCTGCAACAGATGCAGGGCGGGGGCGGCGGCTGAGCGCCGCGGGCCCTCTACGATTGACGCCATGTCTCGCCCGCGCGTGTATCTCGAAACCTTCGGCTGCCAGATGAACGAGCTCGATTCGGAGCTCGTCGCCGGGCAGCTCCACGCGCTGGGCTATCGATTCGTCGACGAGCCCCGGAGCGCGCAGGTCATCCTCTACAACACCTGCTCGGTCCGCGAGCACGCCGAGCAGAAGGTGTGGAGCCGCCTGGGCGAACTTGCGATCCGCAAGCAGAACGATCCCGCGCTGGTTGTCGGCGTGCTGGGGTGCCTGGCCGAACGCGACGGTGTGGCGCTGGTCAAGCGCATGCCGGTGGTCGACGTCCTGTGCGGCCCGGGCGAGCTTGACAAGCTCCCGGCCCTGCTCGACAACGCCTATCGCACCCGCCAGTCGCTCCTGGCCGACCACGTCACCGGGCTCGACGCCGAGCGGCGCAGCGCCGGCCAGATTGCGCTCCAAGGGAGCAGCTCGCGGCGCAGCGCCACGCTGGCGGCGGCCCAGGATTCGCTCGAATTGCTCGACCTTTCGCGTGCCACCTCCGCGCTGGACACGATCGACGAAGATCATCCGAGCGCGGGCGCGGTGCGGAAGCGGTCGGCCTATGTGCGGATCACGCGCGGGTGCAACAAGTTCTGCACCTACTGCGTCGTGCCGTTCACGCGCGGCGCGGAAGTACACCGCCCGCCGGACCACATCGTCGACGAGTGCAGGAAGCTGGCGGACGCGGGCGTGATCGAGGTCACGCTCCTCGGGCAGACCGTGAATCACTATCGCTTCGAGCACGGGGCGGCCGTCACGATCGGCGGCGTGGTCCAGCCGCAGAAGGGCCGCTCGTACGCCGGCGGGCATCGGCGCGATCCCTTCGCGGGCACGAGCGTGACGACGTTCGCGGACCTGCTCGCTCGCATCCACGAGGACGTGCCGTCGATCGAGCGACTGCGCTTCGTGACGAGCTACCCGCGCGATTTCGGCGACGACGTGCTGGAAGTCATCCGCGATCACCCGCGCCTCTGCCGCTATCTGCATGTGCCGGCCCAGTCGGGAAGCGACCGCGTCCTGAAGCTCATGAACCGTGGGTACACGATTGCGGAATATCTCGACTTCGTCGATCGCGCCCGCGGGTTCCTGCACCAGCCGGAGAGGGGCCGGCCGCTCTCGATCTCGGGCGACATCATCGTGGGCTTCCCGACCGAGAGCGACGAGGACTTTGCCGCGACGATCGCCATGATCGAGCGGGTGCGCTACAAGAACTGCTTCATCTTCAAGTATTCGCCGCGTCCGGGGACGACGGCGTACGACAAGCTCGCGGACGATGTGCCCGACGCGGTGAAACGGGCGCGGAACAACACGGCGCTGGAGGTGCAGAGCCGCATCTCCGACGAGCTCTCGCGCGAGGCCATCGGCGCGACGCTGGATGTGTTCGTCGAGGGACTCTCCCGCATGGAAGAAAAGAAGCGGGAGCGCCCGGCCAAGGCCTGCGCCGGGGGCGTGTCGCTTACCATCGCCGGGAAAGTGATCCATTCGCACGCGGGCGAGGCCGGCGGCGATGAGGATGATGGTGGCTGCTCCGCGCCGACCTTGGACGAAACACCGAGCGACGCGACGGCCCAGCTCTCGGGCCGGACCGACGGCGACCAGATCGTGTTCTTCGACATCCCACGCGACCAAAGCCCCGAAGGACTCATCGGCCGCATCGTGCCCGTGCGGATCGAGCGCGTGCAGCGTCTGTCGCTCTTCGGATCGCTGGCGCCGAGCGGCCATCGCGGCGGCTGAGGCCGCGAGCGGGCCCCGCACGCCGCAGGTCAGCTCTCCTTCTTGGCGATGAAGAGATAGTTGAACCCGCGCAGGAAGAAGTTGCCTTCTTCAGCGGCCTTGTGCCAGTTGCCGCGCTCCAGCTTGGCGTTGTGGCGCACCACCGCGATGATGTCGATCGGCGTGAAGTGGTTTCGGAGCAGATCAAAGAGCTCAAAGCCGATGGGCATAAAGCTCTGGCTGGCGCGCTGCCCGGCCCGCTTCTTGAACGAGTCGGACACATACAGCGCCATGTACCGCTTGGGCCGCAGGACGCGGGCGATCTCGCCGATCACCCCTTCCATGGCGTCGTAATACGCCCGCCCGTCGTCCTCGCCGCCCGCGTCCAGTTTGCCGATGCAGCGCGGATCGTCCGAGTAATCAACGTGCGTGGAATACGGCGGATCGATGAACACAAAGTCCGCCTTCGCGTTCTCCAGCGGAACTTTGCGAGCATCGGCGCGAAAAATATCGGAGCGCGACGGCGAAAGGTCATAGCCGAGCGCCCGCCGCTTCAGGTCGCGGGCCACGTCGATCGTCGTGCCGCTCCCGCACATCGGATCGACCACCAGGTCGCCCTCGCGGGTGTAGCGCTGCAAAAGCTGCCAGATCACCCACGACGGCGTGGCGCCGACATACTCCTTGTCACCCTGCATCGAGCCCGACTCGCTCGTGTAGTGCTGGCTCGGATACTCCCACAGCGTCGTGGTGAACACGCGCAGCGTCGGCCTTGCGGGCCCGCGGGACGTGCCACGCCCGCCGGCACGCAAGTCTCCGCGCGAATTGCCACCACGCTCGCGGGGTACCCTCGAATCTCCTTCGCCGCGATCACCGCCGCCACGAGGCCCATTCGCGCCGCGCGAGCCGCCGCCGTGCGATGACCCGCCCGCGCGGCCCTCGCCCTCCCGTCCTTCGCCGTGTCGACCGGACCGCGCCGTCACGCCCCGCTCCTCGTCACATGCTGCTCCCCGTCGGGCTCATTGCCTTGGCCAGCGCGTCAATGACCTGCCTCTTGGCTTCGGCCAGCGAGAGATTCATCCGAGCGCCCGCCGCGCGCACATGCCCGCCGCCGCCGAACTGACGCGCCACCTTGTTCACGTCCGGCGCATCCGCCGTGTTCTTCGCCCGAAGGCTGAGCTTCGTGATCGGCCGGGAATTCGGGCCGACCTCGGACTCCGTGAACATCGCCACCACGCGCACGCTCCCGATGCACTGCGCGCTGTCCGCAAACCCGCCCGCGTCACCCGGCTCACCCCCCGCCTCGGCCATGTCCGCGCGCGTCAGCGACATCGTCGCGACGCGGTTCTCCGCGTGCAGCTCCAGCGACGAGAGCGACTTGGCCAAGAGCCGCACCCGCGCCGGGCGATCCTGCTGCTCGATCAATCGATACAGCTCGCTGTGGTTCGCTCCCGCCGCCAGCAGGTCCGCCGCGTGACGCAGCACTGGCGGCGTCACATTGCTGTGCTTGAACCAGCCCGTGTCCGTTGCGATCCCGACAAAGAGCGGCTCCGCAACCTCCCGCGGCAGCTCGGCGATCGAATTCACCCCGAGAATCAGGCGGCACAACTCCGCCGCCGGCTCCGCCACCGCCGCCGCGCTCGTCTCGATGTAGCGCCGGGCCGATGTGTCCGCGTCGCCCTGCACATGATGATCGATCACCGCGACGCGATCACGCCGCGGCCTCAGATACGTCGTCACACCCTCGAGCTGCGACCACGAGCCCGTGTCCAGGATCACGATCGCGTCGGGCTCCGCGTCCTGCCCCGGCGGCGGAACGGTCGAGCCGTCGAGCACAAACGCCGGAGTATCGCCCGCCAGCGACGCAAACCACACCGGCATCGGCCCGCAGTACCACGCCGCCGCCGCGCCCGCGCGATGCCTGTTCAGCGCCCGGCACACCGCCACCGTCGAGCCCACCGCGTCTCCGTCGGGCTTGAGGTGCGTCAGCACCACCACCCGCCGCGCCCCACGAAGCCACGACGCGATCTCCGCCAGCGTCACGCTCGTCGTCCAAGTCTCCGCGATATTCAGCGGCATACAAGTGGCTCCGTCGCGCAAAGGGTCAAATGTGAAGCAAGCATCACCGCCGCGCGATCGCAATCACACCGCAGTTGGTCGGCCAATCGCTGAACGCTGTCGAAGCGAACCTGGTCGCGCACAAACGCCGCGATGTCGAGCGATAGCCGCCACCCGTATTCGGGCATCTCTGTCGCGCCGAGCAAGTGCGCCTCGACACGGCGATCAACGCCCCGAAACGTCGGGCGTGTGCCGATGTTGAGCGCCGCGGGGAACGGGCGCCCATCGGGGAGTGTCGCAACCGCGGCATACACGCCGTCCGCCGGCGGCATGACCTCCGAATCGAGATTCGCCGTCGGGAACCCGATCGTCCGCCCGCGCTGGTCGCCCTTGACGACGACGCCCTCGAGCCGGTGCGGGCGGCCCAAGACCAGCGCCGCGTCCGCGACTCGCGCGTTGGCGAGCAGCCACCTTGTGAGCGAGCTCGACGCCGGCGCAATCAGATGATCGTGCAGCCCGAGCGTGACCGACGGCTCGACGTGCAGTGTGTACCCGCTCGCCGCACCCAGCGATCGCAACAACTCCAGCGTGCCCGATCGCCCCTTGCCGAAGCGGAAGTCGGGGCCCTCGACGATCCACGCCGGCGCGTATCTCTTCACCAGATCGCGGACAAACTCTTCCGCCGTCATCGCCAGAATCTCCGGCGTCGGCTCCAGCTTCTCCACGACATCCGCGCCCGCGGCCCGCAGCAACCCCTCTCGCCGGGCAAACGTCGTGAGACGCGGCGGCGTCCGCTCCGCTCGCAGAATCGTCGCCGGGTGCGGGTCAAACGAAATCACCACCACGCGCCCCTCCGGCCCGGCGAGTTCGCGGGCGCGGCGTACCAGCGCCGCGTGACCGATGTGCACGCCGTCAAAGTTTCCGATGGTGATGGCCGTCGCGGGCATGAGGGAGGTGATGGTAGGGGCGATGCGCCGAACGCACGCCGCCGAATGCGGGAACCGGCTACACGTCGAAGAGTTCGGTCACCGCCGGCTCGCCGCGGAACGGCACGCCGACGTGCTCGCACCCGTCCTTGGTCAGGGCCCGCCCGCGCCGCGTGCGCGCGAGAAACCCGATCTGGAGCAGGTACGGCTCGACCACGTCCTCGATGGTCCCCGCGTCCTCGTTCATCGTCGCCGCCACGGTCTCGAGCCCGACCGGTCCGCCGCGATAGGTCGTCCCGATCGCCCGGAGGTACGAGCGATCGAGCTCATCAAGCCCCAGTGCGTCGACGCCCTCGAGCTTCAGCGCGCTCTCGACGATCGTCGCGCTCACGCGCCCGTCGCCCTTCACCTGCGCGAAATCGCGCACCCGCCGCAAGAGCCGGTTCGCGATCCGCGGCGTGCCCCGCGAGCGATCCGCGATCGAGCGCAGCGCCCCGGGCTCCACGCCCTTCAGCCCCAGCAATTCCGCGCTGCGGCGCAGGATGGTGAGCAGGTCCGCCACGTCGTAGTAGCGAAGGTGATGGGCGATACCGAATCGCGAGCGCAGCGGCGAGGACAGGAGGCCGGCGCGGGTCGTGGCGCCGATCAGCGTGAAGGGCTTGCAGCGGATCTGCACCGTGCGGGCCGAAAGCCCGCTGTCGACCGTCACGTCGATGCGGTAGTCCTCCATGGCGGGGTAGACGAACTCCTCCACCGCGATGGGGAGGCGGTGGATCTCGTCGATGAAGAGGACGTCGCGGGCCTGCAGGCGAGTGAGGGCCGCCACCAGGTCGGTGCCCTTGCCCAGCGCCGGGCCCGAGGTCATCACGAGCTGCGATTCCATCTCGCGCGCGATGACGTGCGCGAGGGTGGTCTTTCCCAGCCCCGGCGGGCCGTGGAGAAGGACGTGCTCCATCGGCTCGTTCCGCGCCCGGCTGGCGCGGATCGCGATGATGAGTTTTTCGATGAGGTCGCGCTGCCCGACGTATTCATCGATGCTCGTGGGGCGCAGGGCCCAATTGGCCTGCTCCTCCTCGGGCACGCGCGTGGTGGGGGAGATGAGGCGGTCCGTCGCCATGCCCGGAGTCTAGCGGAGGAACGCGCCCGCGCGAAGGGCGGAATCACCAAACGGCGCGATGGGCGCAGGGCCCTGGCGGCGCGAATCAGGCCGGGCGAGGCGACGCCGGCCGGGGGATGGTTGAACCCACATCACCGCGTGATTCGCCGACTCCCCATTCCCCATTCCCCATTCCCGTATCTCCGCTCAATCCAGCGGAAGATTCTTGTCACGCCACAGCCTCACCAGCGCCTTGGCGTCGATCGGCTCCCAGATGCTCCCGTCTGACAGTTCCGTGCGGATCAGGTCGCCCTGGTCGTTGAACAGCGACTCCATCGGCTTGCGGTCCTCCGACAAGCGCGTCGTCAGCTTCCACAATCCCGGGCGATCGGGCGGCTGGTCCAGCACCTCGCGCCGCAGCTGCACCTTCCCCGCCTCGCTCTGATAGACATAGAAGCCGAATTCCGTCGGCACCTTCGAGCGGATCAGGATTTGCGGCAGGAGAAGCGACTCGAACCGCGTCAGGTACCCGTCGCCGCTCACCTGCGTCTTGACCGATTCGTCCGGCTGGCCCGTCACCTCGGTCACGACGCTGATGATGTCTCCCTCGCGGGCCCCCTTCTCCATCGAGATTCCCACCGTGTCTCTCTTCCCGGCCTCGCGGATGGCCTGGCGGATCACCCATGCCTCCATCGAGCGATCGGGACGGATGAAGAACGTGCCACTGACGTCCACGACCTGCGCCCCGTTGATGTAGCGGGCGTCGGTGCGGAGCAGGTAGCCCGCTTCCTGCTCGGCCGCCGTGAAATCCTTGGCGGCCCGCGAGGGGTCCATCTCGCCGCGCTTGCCGTTCCAGGTGGTGATGCGCCGGTACGCCACCTCGGTCTCATCCATGCGGGCGCCGCCCACCGCCGGGCGGAAGAGCCGCTCGAAACGCCCGTTCCGCTGTTTCATGATGTCGCGCAGCGCCTCGTCGGTCAGGCCGGCGAGCACCGCCTGGCCGGCCGCGATCGCCGCGCCCCTCGCCACCGCCGTTCGCTCCGCGTCCTCGAATTTCGCGGTGCGCACCACGATCTGATACACCGCGCCCGCGGCCTGGTACTTGTCGGCGGTGGTGATCAGCTCGAAATTCACGAAGCGGTCCGCCGCGATCTTGACCAGCGTGTACCCCCGGACCGTGTCGGGCGAATCCTTGCCGCGCGGCAGGCTGATGATGAACTGCTCGCCGACGAGCTCGGGGCGCTCCGGGTCCAGCAGGACGTTGTCGGTGCGCGAGATCAGCTTTCCCAGCGTTTTGATCTCCTGGGTGTCCTTGTTGATCTGCCCCACCCGTTCCATCAGCTTGGCGATCAGTTCATCGCACGCGGTCGTGACGGTCAGGTCCGGGTTGCTCGTGCGAGGTGAGGTGACGTTGATCTGCCAGGATTCGTCCGGCGCGACGATCAGCAGCTTGGCCTCTTTGCCCGCCGTGTCCTGAATGACCTTTGCGCCCACGGGCGTCAGAAACCGGAGCCCGACCGACTCCAGCACCTGGGGCTCCTCGGAAAGCTCGACGGACCCGGACTGGGGCGACCCGGCCTTGCCCGGAGCGACCGGGGGCTTCGTCCCGGCGGGGCTGGGGACCTTCGGTTTGGCGGCCGGCTCCGGGGGCTTTGAGATACGGGGCTTGTCTGGAGTCGGCTGATCTTGCGCGATGACGACCTGGGCAGGGGTCAAGGCTACGGCGAAAACCAGGAGCAAGACGGGCCATCGGTTGGTCATGGGGGTATTCCGGGAGGTGGCGCGCCGGTCGGCCGATTCGTGCGATGTCTGCGTAGAGTTATATCGGCGCGAAACGGGCGAAAGGGTTGGATCGGTCAGGTACCCCGCAGGTTCGTGTTCACACCAATTTGACATGACGAGGGTGGTGGGTACTCTTACGGGCTCTGATCGTGCCGGGTGGGCACGTGCGTTTTTTGATCCTCTGCGGCGGCGTCTTCGTCTCGCCCGCGACCGGGTGATACGGTGGAGGTGTCGTCGCGGTGGATCGCGGCGCTTGTGCGGGGGTCGGCGGTGTTCGCCGACGCCACGGGCTTGGGCGGTTGGAACTCCGAGAAGGCGGTCAGTCAATGACGGGCGGCAAGATTCGAATTCGGATGGAGGCCTACGACCACCTGGCGCTCGACGCGTCGGCCAAGGAAATCGTGGACCACGCCAAGCGCACCAACGCCAA
>JAEUJA010000155.1 GCA_016793195.1 Phycisphaerae bacterium | reverse complement strand
CAGCGTGTCCTCCGTGAATCCGCCGCCCATCGCGCAGGTGACGATGTGCTGCGCCAGCACGTCGAGCGGCTTGTCGGCGGGCTTTCGCGGCTCGACCTCGCCGCGCTCGAGGGCCATGCGGACGGCGGCGACTTCGAGCAGTTCCAGGCCGTGCGTGGGCACGCAGGTGATGCGGCAGTCCTCGCCCGGGCGGTGGGCGGCGCGTCCGGCGCGTTGCATGAGTCGCGCGATGCCCTTGGGCGAGCCGATCTGCATGACGCGCTCGACGGGCGCGAAGTCGACGCCCAGGTCGAGCGATGAGGTCGCGACGACGATGCGGATCGTGCCGTGCTTCAGGGCGTGCTCGATCTCTTCGCGGCGGTCGCGGTCGATCGAGCCGTGGTGGAGCGCCGCGACCCGCTCCCACTCGGGGCGGCGCGAGAGGATCGCCTGGTACCAGCGCTCGGCCTGGGAGCGCGTGTTGGTGAAGACCAGCGTCGAGCGCGCCGGGTCGATCGACTCGACCACGCGCTCGAGCATCGAGAGCCCGAGGTGCCCCGCCCACGGGAACGGATCGCCCGGCGCGGGGAGCACGGTGTCGAGGCGCACACGCCGCTCAAGGTCGGTCGTCACGATCACCGGTTCTTCACCGGTCGCGCCCACGATCGCCCGGGCGGCCTCGGCGGCGTTGGAGATCGTGGCCGTCAGCGCCCAGGTGCGCAGCGCCGGGGCGAACGATCGCAGGCGAGAGAGCGCGAGCTCCACCTGCGTGCCGCGCTTGCTCGTCAGCAGCTCGTGCCACTCGTCGACGATCGCGGCCCGCAGGCCCGCGAACCGCTGCGGCGCATCGGGCCAGGTCAGCATCAGCGAGAGCGACTCGGGCGTCGTGACCAGCACCTCGGGCAGGCGCTCGCGCTGCTTCACACGCGCGGACGCGCTCGTGTCGCCGGTGCGGCTCTCGACGCGGCATGGCAGGCCCATCGACTCGATCGGGGCGCGGAGCGCGAGCTCGATATCACGCGAGACGGCGCGGAGCGGCGTGATGTAGAGCACCCGCACGGTGCGCGGGGACGGCGCGTCATCGCATTTCGCAAGCGATTCGTCGATCAACTCCTGAAGCGGCCCGCCGAACGCGGCGTAGGTCTTGCCCGCGCCCGTCGGCACCTGCACAAGCCCGGACCTTCCCGCGGCGTAGGCGTCCCACGCGCGGACCTGATATTCGAAGGGCGACCAGCCGCGCGAGGCGAACCATACGCGGACGCTCGTGACGTTGGATATGTGGGCGACGGGTGTCGCGCGGGCGCGATGTGTCGCCTCGCGCGAGCGCGCGGCCGCGGGCGCGGCGCACGCCGACACGCGGGGAGAACCCGACGGTGATTGCGATCGACTCCGTGCCACGCGGGGATGGTACGGCGGGACGCGTCTGTGCGAGGCACGTCAAGCACCGGCACCCTTCGCCGATCCACGCCGTCGCGTGTGGCTCGCAAGCCCCTTAGCACCCCGCGTCGAACCACGACGCGAAGGCGTCGAAATCGTCGCCGTTGACGAAGCCGTCGGCGTTGAGGTCGGCGCGATGGTCGTTGGCCCCATCAAAGTCGGTCAGCCATCCAACAAGGATCTCGAAATCCAGGTGATCGACGAGCCCGTCCCAGTTGAGGTCGGCGGGGCAGCGGAGCCCGAGAAAGCCGATGCATTTTCCAAGCGGATCCGGGCAAGGGCCGAGGGCTTCATAGCACTCGCGCTCGCCGAACTGAACGTTCGGAGGATTGTCATCGTCCCATCCCTGGCCATGCTGCTCGCCGGCGCGGTAGAACTCGCCATTGGCGTCGCCGGTCCCCCACAGCATGAACTGCGTTCCTGCCCTGGTGTGAATCGACCCATCCGGGTTGAGCAAGGCCGCGAGGTAGGAGCCGCCCGGTGCGGGTGCGGGCAGCATGAAACCGAGCTGGCTCCATACGCCGTCGATATTGACGTAGTAGTACCCACCCGGATCATGCTCACCGAAGTTGATCGCCAGGCCGTCGGAATATGAGTGCTCCATCGGGTCGCCGTCCCAGCACAATCCCGAATCGCTCGACGTGAAGAACACAAGCACGCACTCGCCGCCACCCCAGTACCACGCGACGTCGATGGCGTCGATGGGCGAGCCGCCGGTTGCGCCCGGCGCGAGTTTCTGCACATCGTCGACCGTCAAGGGGCAGACGTAACTGGAGCCAAAGTACCAGCGTGAGCTGCCCACGAAGCACTGTTCGTCCCACGGCACGCGTGGCTGGCCAGGTTCGGCGCCGAGGCCGGAGTGGGCGCGATTCACATAGCCGCTCTCGCCTTGGAAGGGGTCGGCCCACCCGCCGAAGCAGTCAAAGACGTAGTAGTACCCCTTCGCGCCGCGGGACTGGGCCGGCGCGTACTCCTGCCATTCTCCGAAGACAAACTTGCCGTTCTCGATGCGGGCCGTCGCGATGGCCAGGGGCTCGACGCGCACGCCGGGGCCGGAGAGCTGGAGCGGCGGCTTGGCGAGCGCCTCGGGAGAGTGCCACGCGGCCACGGCGCCCACCATCGCAACCAGAGCCAGCGTCCTCATGATTCCTCCAATCCAATCGAGCCGGCGTGGGCGAGCCCTGGGACGGTTGCTCGGCCGCGATGGGCGCTCGGAGGCCGGCAGACTGCATTTAGCAATCTGCGGCCAGCAACGACTCGCCTCGGTCAACACCCCTCGTCGAACCACAATGCGAAGCGATCGAAATCGTCGGCATTGACGAAGCCGTCGCCGGTCAGATCGGCGTACCGATGCCAATCGGGGGCCTCAAACCAGCCTGCGAAAAGATCAAAGTCGTCGGCGTTGACGAAGCCGTCCCAGTTGAGGTCGGCGGGGCAGCGGAGGGCGAGGAAGCCGACGCACTTGCCGAGCGGGTCGGGGCACTGGTAGCTGTAGTCGTAGCACTCGTTCACAGAGAATTGGCCATCGATGGGAGCGTCGTCATCCCAGGCGTAGACTCCCTGACGCCCGGCTCGGAACTCGTCGATCCATGAACTACCCGTTCCCCACAGCATGAACTGCGTGCCCTGCTCCGTGTTCAGCGTGCCGCCAGAGTCCGTCAACGCCGCGAGGTATGAACCGTTTGCTTGAGGCGTTTGAACATGAATCCCACTGGTGCTCCACAGGCCGTTTGCGTTGCAACGGTAAAAAGCCTCCGCGGGAGGCGGAAGCTCTCCGAACGACAGGGCCACACCCCCGTGGTAGGCGTGATCCATCGGGTCGCCGTCCCAGCAGAGCGCGGGGTCGTCCGAGGGCAAGAACACAAGCGTGCAATCACCACCTCCCCACCACCACGCCGCGTCGATGGCGTCGATGGGCGAGCCGCCGCTCGCACCGGGGGCCAAGGACTCAATGTCTTCAACGTTGAGCGGGCATGTATAGGTCGATCCAAAGTACCAGCGGGCGCTCCCGACGCACCATGTGTCCCACGGCACGCGCGGCTCGCCGGGCTCGGCGCCCAGGCCGGCGTGGGCGTGGTTCACATACTCATACTGCTGATAGCTCGGTTCGGTCCACCCGCCGAAGCAATCGAAGACGTAGTAGTACCCCTTCGCTCCGCGGGATTGGGCCGGCGCGTACTCCTGCCACTCCCCGATCACAAACTTGCCGTTCTCGATGCGGGCCGTCGCGATGGCCAGGGGCTCGACGCGCACGCCCGGGCCGGAAAGCTGGAGCGGCGGCTTGGCGAGCGCGAGCGAGGGCCCCGCGGCCACGGCCCCCGCCATCCCGAACGCCGCGATCGAAACCGCCGAGGCGAGCCCTGGATTCTTCATACGACCCCCATGCGGGCCGGGTGAGCCCGCGGAAACTCAGCACCCTTCATCGAACCACGTTGCGAACGCGTCGTAGTCGTTGCCGTTGACGAAGCCGTCGCCGTTGAGATCAGCGCATGGATTGGCAACGTCGAAGTTCTCGGCGAAGAGGTCGTAGTCGTCGGCGTTGACAAAGCCGTCCCAGTTCACGTCGGAGGGGCAGCGGAGTTGCAGGAAGCCGACCGCGCTGCCCAACGGATCAGGGCAGACGCTGTACATAAAATCACCGCATTCCAAGGTTCCATCCGAATAACTCCATCCCCACTGGTTCTGCGTGCCGGCACGGAACGGCTCGGCATGGGCGTCGCCCGTTCCCCACAGCATCGACTGCGTGCCCGCCAGGGTGTTGAGGTCGCCCGAACTGTCCGTAAACGTCTCGAGGTACGACCCACCCGGCGCGGGTAACGGCACGATGATGCCCAATTGCGAGTACAGGCCGTCAACGTTCGCGAAGTAGAACCCGCCGGGCGGGATCGAGCCGAAGTCGACCGCCGCGCCTCCCATGTACTCGTGCGAAAGCGGGTCGCCGTCGTCGCAGCCGGCGGGTTCATCCGAGGTGAAAAACGAGATGACGCACGTCCCGCCACCCCAGTACCACGCGCAATCGATCCCATCGATCGGCCCGCCGCCCGAAGCGCCACACGCCAGCGACTGGATGTCTTCGACCATCAAAGGAGCCACATGGCTTGGGCCGAAGTACCAGCGCGCCGTTTCCAAGTTGCACTCGGTGTCCCACGGCCAGCGCATGAGTCCGCCGCCGCGACCGCCGTTTGCGTGATTCCAGTACACGTAACCGGTGCCCTCAGGGGCAAACCCTCCGAAGCTGTCGAAGACGTAGAACTCGGCCTTCACACCGCGCCCATCCGCGCCCGTAAACGCCACCCAGTCGCCGAACTTGATCGTCCCATCCTCGATCCACGCCGGCGCGACGGCCAGAGGCTCCAGGCGAATACCGCGATCCGCCAACTGCAGCGGAGGCTCGGCGTGCGACAGGCCGACCAACGCCATTCCAGCCACACCCGCGATCACCTTCGACGCGTTCATGTGTTGCTCCTCCGTACAGAACCCCATTCACGGCCGGAACTCGGCTCTCGCCCACGCGGCGGAAACTCAGCACCCTTCATCAAACCACGTCGCGAACGCGTCGTAGTCGTTGCCGTTGACGAACCCGTCGCCGTTGAGATCGGCGCAGAGGTTGGCGGCGTCAAAGTTCTCGGCGAAGAGGTCGTAGTCGTCGGCGTTGACAAAGCCGTCGGCGTTGATGTCGGCCGCGCACTTCTGGATCAGGAAACCGACCATTTTGCCCAGCGGCTCGGGGCAGACGGCGTGCCAGTAGTCGTAGCACTCCTGGTTCGTGTCGAACGCTCCATCGGTGGGGTTGTCGTCGTCCCACGCCCACCCATCCTGACGCCCCGCGCGATACGGCTCGTTCGACGCATCGCCCGTGCCCCACAGGGCGAATTGCGTGCCGACGCCCATGGCCGGGGTGCTCCCGTCGGTCGTCAGCGTCGCCAGGTAGGACCCGCCCGGCGCGGGCAAGGGCACGGTGATGCCATACTGCGAGTACAGGCCGTCGGCGCTCAAGAAATAGAACCCGCCGGGGGGAACGGAGCCGAACCCGATCGCCACGCCGCCGAGGTACATGTGCGAGAGCGGGTCGCCGTCGTCGCAGCCCGCGGGGTCGTCCGAGGTGAAGAACGAGATGACGCAGCTCCCACCGCCCCAGTACCAGGAGAAATCCACGCTGTCGATGGGAAAGCCCGGCGACACGCCGCACCCAAGGCTTTCCATGTCCTCGGCCACGGTGGGATTGACATAGCTGGCGCCGAAGCTCCAAGGGCCGGTGGGGCAGCCCTCGGTCGCGAACGATCGCAAGTCGCCGGGCGCGGCGCCGCGCCCGCCGTGTGCGAAGTTGACATAGCTCGAGCGGCTCGCCACGCCGTCGATGTATCCGCCGACGCAGTCAAAGGCGTAGTAGAGCCCCTTGTCGCCGCGGGTCGGCGCCGGCGCATAGGGCTGCCAGTCGCCCAGCACGACCTTGCCGTTCTCGATCCACGCCGGCGCGACGGCCAGGGGCTCCAGGCGAATACCCTGATCCGCCAACTGCAGCGGGGGCTTGGCGCCCGCCGCCATCGCGATGGAAAGACCCACCGCGGCCACGATCGCACGCACGTTCGCCATGATGAGTTCTCCTTCGGAGCAAACCGGCTCTGCCCGCGAACACTCGGAACCTGACGGGCCGCCCAGAACGGGCGCCCGCGATCCGATTGCCATTCGAGCCTACCGCCGCGGGGGCGTCGGCACAAGAATCATGCCCTACCAGCCCAACGAGGCCGCGCGGCACTGATTTCGTCTATTCGAGGTCGTGTTCCGAGAATGTTCCAGTAATCTGGGAAATAGTCTTGATCCGCTGGCCCGAGCCCGCCCGCGTAGCAAACGCGCCGAACGCCTTCCCAGGAGTGAGAACGTGCCCAGGCACCTGGTCTGGTTCCGAAGCGACCTCCGCGTCGCCGACAATGCAGCGCTCCATGCCGCCACCCACCCCGCGCCGGACGCGGGGGTGATCGGCGTGTTCATCATCTCGCCCGGTGAGTGGACGGCCCACGATGTCGCGCCCGTGCGGGTCGAGTTCATCCTGCGCACGCTCGGCGTGCTCTCGCTCGACCTCAAACGCCGCAACATCCCGCTGCTCATCGCGGCCGCGCCCACGCCGCGCGACGTCCCGGGCGTGCTGTGCGATCTGGCCCGTCGCCACAACGCGACGGCCTTGTACTTCAACCGTGAGTACGAGGTCAACGAGGCGCGGCGCGATCAACTCGTGATCGCGGGCATGAACAAGCTCGGGATTGGCTGCCGCGCGTTCGACGATCAGGTTGTGCTCGCGCCCGGATCGGTGCGGACGCAGGATGATCGCGCGTACACCGTGTTCACGCCGTTCAAGAAGCGGTGGATGGCGGTGCTGGGCGAGC
>JAEUJA010000137.1 GCA_016793195.1 Phycisphaerae bacterium | reverse complement strand
TACAAGAGCGGCTCGCGCCCCGTGTCGATCAGGGGCTCGCTCACCTTCCACGACGCCTCCACCTCATCGTTCCGCACGAACAGTGTGTGGTCGCCGCGCATCACGTCGACCAGGAGCATCTGGTACGCCTCGGGGAGCGTGCCGAACTCCTCGGCGTAGCGGAACCGCATCTCCTGCGTGTGCAGGCGCATCCCCTCGCCCGGAATCTTGACCTGGAACGACAGGTTGAAGCCCTCGTTGGGCTGGAGCGTGATGAGCAGGCGGTTGCTCTCGCTCCCGCACACGATGTAGGGCGAAAAAACCGTCGCGGGCGGCGTGCGAAACGTGACCGCGATGCGCGTGGCCTTCTTGGCCAATCGCTTGCCGGTCCGAAGGTAGAACGGCACGCCCTCCCAGCGCCACGTATTGATCCTCAGCCGCATCGCCGCGAACGTTTCGGTCTTCGAGGTCGGCGACACGCCCGGCTCCTGGCGATACCCCGCGAGCGTTTTCTCATTGATCTCACCCGCGCCGTACTGCCCCAGCACGAAATCGTCGGGCTGGATGGGGGCGATGGAGCGGAGCACCTTGAGCTTTTCGTTGCTGACGGAGGTGCCGTCGATCCCGGCGGGCGCGTCCATCGCCACCAGCGCGAGCACCTGCAGCAGGTGATTCTGGATGATGTCGCGGACGGCGCCGGCCTGTTCATAGAACGAACCGCGGGCCTCGACACCGAGTTCCTCGGCCGCGGTGATCTCGACGTGCGAGATTCGATCCCGGTTCCAGAGCGGCTCCCACAGAGCGTTGCCGAAGCGGAATGCGATGAGGTTCTGCACCGTCTCCTTGCCCAGGTAGTGATCGAGACGGAAGAGCGACCCCTCGCGGTAGTGCGTGTGCAGGAGCGCGTTGAGCGATTGAGCGCTGGCCAGGTCGCGCCCGAAGGGCTTCTCGATGACCAGACGCGTCCAGCCCGGGCTGGTGTTGAGTCCCGCCCCCGCGAGCGATTCGACCGTCGGCGGGAACGCCGGGAGCGGCAGGGCGAGATAGAAGACGCGGTTGCCGGGGAGATTGTGCTGTTGTTCCAGCGATTCCAGGCGCCGGCGGAGTGCGGCGTAGGCAGCGGGCGAGCCGTCGCCCAGGGACTGGAAGAAGACGGAGCGCTTGGTCCATTCGCAGAGCTCGGACGCGGGCGCGTGCGCGGCGAGGGCGAGGGCGACCTGGTCGCGGAAGGCGTCGTCGGTGAGCGCGGCGCGGGCCACGCCGAGGATGGTGGTCCGCCCGCGAGTGCTCGCGTCCTTCTCGATCTCGTGGAGCGCGGGGATGAGCTTCCGCCCGGCCAGGTCGCCGGTGGCGCCGAAGATCACCAGGATGTGCCGGTCGGGGTAGGTGGTCATGGTGGATCAGATCGCCAAAGTTCAGTTCGCACAATCGCCAAACGAAAAGAAGGAGTGGCGGAGTTGGAGCATGCAACAGGCGGGCTGGCTGACTTCGTGACTTCGTGACTTCGTGACTTCGTGACTTCGTGACTTCGTGACTTCGTGACTTCGTGACTTCGTGACTTCTCTTCACTTCGTCTCTCTGTCTCTTCGTCTCTTCGTCTCTTCGTCTCTCTTATCCGCGCTTCACCCCGTGCCCGCCGAACTGCTCGCGCAGCACGGCCAGCATCCGGTCGGCGTAGGAATTGGCCTCGCGCGAGCGGAACCGCTCGAACAGCGACTGCGTGATCACCGGCGCCGAAACATCAAGGTCGATCGCCGCCTGCACGGTCCAGCGCCCCTCGCCCGAGTCCGACACCCACGGCTTGACGCCCTCGAGCGTCGGGTTTTGCTCCAGCGCCCGGGCCGCCAAGTCGAGCAGCCACGAACGGACCACCGAGCCCTCGCGCCAGATCTCGGCGATCTGGCGGCAATCGAGCCCGAAGTCCTTCTTCTTTTCCATGATGGCAAAGCCCTCGGCGAAGGCCTGCATCATGCCGTACTCGATCCCGTTGTGGACCATCTTGGTGAAGTGTCCCGCGCCGCTTGGGCCGACGTGCCCCCATCCCCGGTCCTTGGCGGGCGCGAGGGACTCAAAGATCGGGCGCAGGCGCTCGACGCCTTCCTTCGAGCCGCCGATCATCATCGAGTATCCGTTGTCGAGGCCCCACACGCCGCCGCTGGTGCCGCAGTCGACGTAGTGGATGCCCGCGCCCGAGAGCTCGCCCGCGCGCCGGGTGGTGTCGTGGAAGTTGGAGTTGCCGCCGTCGATGATGGTGTCGCCGCGCGAGAGCAGCGGGCGGAGCTGGGCGATGGTGTCGTCGACGGGCTTGCCCGAGGGGATCATCAGCCACACCGCGCGAGGCGACGCCAGCTTCGACACCGCGTCGCCCAGCGAGGTCGACGCCACCGCGCCCAATCCCGCCAGTTTCTTGACGCTGTCGGCGTTGAAATCCGACACCACGACGCGGTGCCCGGCGCGCAGCAGCCGCTGGGCCATGTTCCCGCCCATCTTGCCCAGGCCGACGATGGCGATATCCATGAGACGCCTCCTTGCGTGGGCGCATGATAACGCCCGGGGCGGCCGGGCGTGTGGGTCAACTCTTGAATGTTCCGGCGCCGAACGGGCCGGGGGCGAGGCGCCGGCGCGCCCGATCGGTGGGCCGCGGCCCGCCTAGCGCTTGTCCATGGGCACATACGGCGCGCCGTGCGGGCCGACGTACTCGGCCTTGGGGCGATACAGACGGTTGTCCGAGAGCTGCTCGATGACGTGGCCCGACCACCCGCTGACGCGCGACATCGCGAACATGGGCGTGAAGAGGTCGAGCTTGAGCCCGATCGAGTGGTACGTCGTCGCGGAATAGAAATCGACGTTGGGATAGATGCCCTTGGCCCCGACCTCGCGGGACATGATCTGCTCGATCCGGCTTGAAATCTCGTAGAGCTCGAGGTTGCCGGTGTCGGCGGCGATCTGCTTGGCGAACGTCTTGAGGAAGGTGGCCCGGGGGTCGATGGTCTTGTACACGCGGTGCCCGAAGCCCATGATGCGGGCGCCCTCGTGACGCCGCGCCAGCTTGTCCATGATGAAAGGCTCGATCACGGACATCACGTCCTTGCCCTGCTTCTTGGCGATGTCCTCGATCTCAAAGAGCATCTCCATCACTTCCTCGTTGGCCCCGCCGTGGAGCGGGCCGCGCAGCGAGCCGATGGCGGCGGTGAGGGCCGAGTAGGTGTCGCTCAGCGTCGAGATCACGACGCGGGCCGAGAACGTCGAGTTGTTCAGCCCGTGGTCGGCGTGGAGGATCATGCAGATGTCAAAGGCGCGGGCGACGGCGGCGGTCGGCTTCTGCCCGTTGAGCATGTACAGGAAGTTCTCGGCAAAGGTGAGGGTGGGATCGGGGTCGACGAGCGGCAGGCCGCGACGGTTGCGGTCGAACATCGCGATGATCGCCGGGACCTGCGCCAGGACGTTCATCGCCTTCTCGCGGACCTTGGGCACCTCGACCGAGTTGGGGTCCTGGTCGTGCATCGAGAGCGCCGACACCATCGTGCGCAGCATGTGCATCGGCTGGGCGTTCTTGGGCACCGACAGGATGCGCTCCTTCATGCCCGCCGGGAGCGCGTAGCGCGAGCGGAGCTGATGCGTGAAGTCGGCCAGTTCGCCCTTGGTGGGAAGGCGGCAGTTCCAGAGGAGGAACACCGTCTCCTCGAACGTTGAGTTCCGCGCCAGGTCGTCGATCGGAATCCCGACATACTCCAGGATGCCCTTCTCGCCATCGATGTACGACATCCGAGTCTCGGCGGCGGTGACGCCTTCCAGCCCCTTGGCGAACGTAGCCATACGACCCACCTTTCGCGGAATTGTTGAAGGCCCCAGCCGGGCGGGCGAGCCCCGGGCCCGCCCACCTTCTGGAGAGTGCGCACTATAGAAAGCCCCCCGGACCCCAGCCACATTTCCGCCGATTCCTTGGCACGCCACGCCGACGGGAATTCCCCGGGCCGTCCGCTTCGTACCATCCGCCGTGTTCTTTCCGGTCGGAACATCCCGCCCACACCGCCGCCACCCGGCGATCACCACCGCCCTGATCGCGGCAATCGTCGGCACATTCCTGTTCGCACGATTTCAGGCACGCCTTGATCCTGAGACCTATTCGCAACTCCTCGACCGGGTCTCCCTTTCCTGGAAACCCACCCAACCGTGGCGCTTCGTCACCTACGCCTTCGCCCACGCCGACTGGTGGCACGTCATCTCCAACGCCGTCTTCCTCTGGGTCTTTGGCCCGAGCGTCGAGGACCGCTTCGGGCATTCCGGGTTCCTGGCGTTCTTTCTCGCCGGCTCCGCGCTGTCGGGCCTCGGGCACGTCGCCCTAAGCCCCGCCCCCGTGATCGGCGCCTCGGGGGCCATCTCGGCCGTTACCGGCGCCTACCTCGTCCTCTTCCCCCGAACCACCGTCCGCGTCCTCTTCCTCATCTTCTTCTCGTTCTGGGACATCCCCGCGACGTGGTTCATCATCGCGGCCGTGGTGCTCGACTTCCTGCGCATGGGCGACGGGGGCCAGGTCGCCCACGGCGCCCACCTCGCCGGCTACCTCACGGGCTTCCTCGTCGCCGGCGGCCTGCTCGCCACGCGACTCCTCCCCCGCGAACCCATGTACGACCTGATCTCGATCTGGCAGCACCGCAAGCGCCGCCAGGAGCTGCGGGCGGCAGTCACCCAGGGCGAGAAAGTACGAGCGGCCAGGCTCGCGCCGGGCGGGAGCGAATCGGCGATCCCGCCCAAGGCCGCCGAACGCCGCGCCAGGGTCTCGTCACTGCTGGCGGCCAACGATCGCGCCGCGGCGGCGGACGAGTACGAGCTGTTGCTCTCCGAGAACGGCGTGGCGACGCCGGCGTGTCTGCTCAGCCGTCGCACCCAGTTCGAGATCGCCAGCACGCTCTACCAGCTGGCCCGATACCCCAGGGCCATGATCGCCTTCGAGCTCTTCGCCCGCGCCTTTGCGAACGATCCCCAGACCATCTCGGTCCGGCTTCTCATGGCCGCCATCGCCACCCGCCATGTCAAGGACCACCCCCGCGCCCGAACCATCCTCGATGACATCGCGCCCGAGCTTTCGCCGGACCAGCAGCGCTTCGCGGCCGACCTCCGCGCGGAACTCGACCCGGCCGATCGCAGATCCTCAGAATCGCCAGGAGGCCACCCGTGAGCCGAACCCGAATCAAGATCTGCGGCATCCGCGACGAGGACGCCGCCGTCGCCGCCATCGAGGCCGGCGCCGACGCCCTGGGCTTTGTCTTCGTCCGCTCCAGCGCCCGCTACATCGATCCCGCCGACGCCTGGTCGCTCGTCTCCGCGCTCCCGCCCTTTGTCTCAAGCGTCGGCGTCTTCATGAACGCCTCCGTCGACCACTTCTGCGAGGTCGAGGAGACCTGCCCCACCACCCTCGCCCAGCTCCACGGCGGCGAGGACGAATCGACCGTCAGGCAATGCGGCCCGGGGATCGTCCGCGGCCTGCGCTTTCACCCCGACACCATCGACGCCGATCTCGCACGCTGGGACGCCATCGATGAGGTCGACGCCATCCTCGTCGATGGCTCCGCGGGCGGCGAAGGCACCACGCTCGACTGGAACCACCTCGCCCGGACGATCGAGCCCATCTCCAAGCACATCATTCTCGCCGGCGGGCTGACACCCAACAACGTCACCGACGCGATCCGCGTCGTCCGCCCCTACGCGGTCGATGTCTCCAGCGGCGTCGAAAGGGAAAAAGGCGTGAAAGACCCGGAGCTGATCGAGGCGTTCTGCGACGCCGTCCGCCGCGCCGATCTCGATTGACCGGGCGGCCTGTCTACTTCCCCTCCGCCTTGGCATCCGGCTTCGGCGTCTGCGAGAGCGGCTTGCGCTGCGCCAGGGGTGGGGCCGGCGCGAGCATAACCGCGCGGATCATCGGCGGGTCCAGCGGGCGGTCATTTTCGCCGACCGGCACCGCCGCGATCTTGCGGATCACCTCGGCGCCCGACAGCGCCTGCGCGAACGCGGTGTAGCGTCCGTCCAGGCGGGCCGTCCCCTCGCGCGAAAGGGCCACAAACATCTGCGAGCCGTTGGTGTTCGGGTCGTCGTCGCGGGCCATCGAGAGCACGCCGAAATCATGCGGGAGGTTGCTGGGCTCAAGGTCGATCGCGTAGCCGGGCCCGCCGTCGCCCGTGCCCGTGGGGTCGCCGGCCTGGATCACGAACGCGTGCCCGCTGGGGAGCTTGGCCACGATGCGATGGAAGATCACGCCGTTGTAGAACCCGCCCTCGGCCAGATGCAGGAAGTTGAACACCGTGTTGGGAGCGGCATCGGGGCGCATCGCAAACTCGATGTCCCCCATCGTCGTCTCCACCCGCGCCACACGGTCCACATACACCCGCACGCCCGCCAGCACCTTGTCGGGCTGGGGATAGGTGATGCGCGCGTTGCGCGTGCCGAAATTGGGCTGGCGGGTCTTCTCGTCGAGCTTCAGCCCGACCGCGCCCGCTTCGTCGGTCATCTGGGCCGGGCCCGGGCCCTTCAGCGGCTGGATCACCAGCGGCGCCCCCAGGTCGGCGATGCCCATGTGCAATTGGGCGTACCACACGCCGTCGATCGGCGTCGTCCATATCTCCGGGAACATGGTGGCGAGGTTGACAATGCCCGGCGCCGCGCCGGCGACCTTGATCGTCGTGCCGTCGGGGCGTTGCAGCAGGATGGCGGTGTCGATCCCGATGTTGTCGGGCGTTGTCACGCGGACGTTGATCGCCTGGTTCACGCCGTAGTACAAACGCTCGGGCGAGAGCTGGGCCCGAGCTTGGTGGCAGACCAGGGCGAGCAACGCGAAGACCAGGGGCGCGAGGATGGGGCGCGTGTTCATGGCGTCAGCGTACCCGCCGCGAGCCGCGTGTGGAATCGCGAGCGACGCCCGTGACACCGGCCATCAGGACCCCCACGACAAGACCGTGAGCAGCGCGGGCTCCTCGTCCATCCGGAACGGGTTGAATTGAAAACTACTTCCCGCCGCCCGAGCCGCCCGAGCCGCTGGTCTGCCGCCCGTCGTCGATGGCACTCCAGGCGTCCGCGACCGCCGCCGCCGCGCCCGACTCCGCCTCGTCGTCGGGCAGAGAGTTGTAGAGCGAGCGATTCGAGTCATCGAACCACACCACATGCAGGTCGGCCAGGAGCACGTTTAGGCCGAGCGGGTGGTTGAAGTCAGACTTGCTCTGCAGGCCGTCGGACACAAGCGCGGCCGCGGAGGGGACGATCTCGTACAGGAACCGCGAGCCGTTGGGACCCTGCCCGCGATACTGATAGTTCCCGACCGCCTCGCGGGTATCGAGCCCGAAAGACGAGGCGTAATTGGTGAACTTGTGCTCGCCGTGGTGCGAGGGGCAGTAGTAGATCTTGGCCGCGTCGAGGTAATCACCCATCGTCAGACGTCCCAGGCCGTCCCACGACTGTCCCCACAGCCCCATCGAATCGTCCGCGAGGCGCAGGGTCATCATTTCCTGCGGGCTCGAGCCGCGGTGATTCTGCGACCAGCCGGGCACGAACACGCTCGGCGCGATCATGCCGTTCCAGTCGTCGGCGTACATGTGCAGGCCCAGGCCGATCTGGCGGACATTGGAAGAGCAGGCGACGCGCTTGGCGGTCACGCTCACGCCGCGAAGCGACGGGAGCAACAGCCCGATCAGCACCGCGACGACGGCCATGGACACCATGACGTCGACGAGCGTGAACGCGCGCGCGGGTTGACGAGCCTTTCGCTTCACCTCACGAGCCTCCTGACTCTCTTCGGGCCCTTCCGCATTCAGACTATCGAAACGCCAACCTCTCCGCAACAGAGATTTCGTCGTTACCGGTGCTTTGGATTTTCATTCGTACTTTGTTTGCTGCAAGCACTTTGCGAACAAGAATTGGATGACGCCACCTTTTCATGCATCCCAAGCGGATCGGTAAGCGTATCGACCGTCACAGTTTGTATGCTGGTGGCCGGGGGATTCTCCCCCTTCGCCCGGGCGTGCCGGGCCGGCCTGTTCTGGGTCGGGTATCTGGGGTCTTTCGTGCCCCCGCAAACTTCGGGGGCCAGTGAGGCTCGACCATGGCGGCTCGCGAGGACATCGATCCCAAGGAACGGGACGCGCGCGACCTGGCGCTCATGCGCCGCGTGTCGACCAACGAAGAGGCCGCCGTCGCGGACCTCTACGACCGCTTCGGGTCGCTGGTCTATCGCATGGCGATCCAGGCGATGCCCAGCCGCGCCGAGGCCGAGGACGCCGTGCAGGAGATTTTCGTCCGCCTGTGGCGGACCGCCGAGCGCTACGACCCGGCGCGGGCGGCGCTGGTGACCTGGGTGATGCTGATCTCGCGCCGGCACCTGGTCGACAAGCTGCGGCGCACGCGGGCCCGCGTGAAGGCCAGCTCGCTCGACAGCGCCCAGGCCTCCGGGGTCGAGGCGTCGGTCATGCCGATCGCCTCCACCGGCGAGCGCGACGAACGAATGGCGGTGCTCATGAAGCGGATCGCGGCGTTGCCCGAGCTTCAGCGCACCGTGGTGACACGAGCCTATCTGGGCGGGCAGACGCTCCGCCAGATCGGCGATGAACTCAACACGCCGCTTGGAACGATCAAGTCGGCGTTGTCGCGGGCCTTGGTGCGCCTGCGCGAACGAACGAACGAGGAGTTGGTTTCATGACGACGCGTGAACTCATCGAGCTGGCCCAGCTGGACGCGCTGGGCCTTCTTGACGACCAGGAGCGGCAGGACTTTGATCGCGCCTTCGCCGCCGCCCCCGAGTCCATCCGGGCCCAGCTCCGGCGCGAGCAGACGCGCCTGGCCCGCACCGACTGGGTGCCGATCGACGGCGAGCCCCCGGCCGAGCTGCGCGACGCCGTGCTCAGCGACGTCGCCGCCGCCGCCCTGAAGGACCGCGTGCTGTCGGCGGTCCGGCGCGAGATGGGCGCGCCCGCGCACCGCCACCAGGGCGGTCGGGCCCACCCGCCCATCCACCAGGCCCGCGTGGTCTCCCGCGTGTGGCGCGTCGGCGCGATCGGCGCCGCCGCCGCCGCCGTCGCACTCGCCGCCACCACCCTTTTCCTCCAGAGCCAGTACGCCACGCTCGAATCCGAGATGCGCAAGACGCAGACCTACGACAGCATCACCTCGACCCGCGGCTTCAACCTCCAGGACCTGGTCTTCAACGACAACTCGCGCCTGGTCCACTTTGACGTCGCCGACAAGCCCGGCTTCGAGGGAACCGCCACCGCCTTTGTCGACGCTTCCTCCCAGAAGGTCCGCGTCTTCTACAAGAACTTCGCCAAGGACCTCACCCAGTACCGCGTCGTCGCCCTCGACGAGCGCGGCGAGGAAATCGGGCAGGTCACGCAGTTCTCCACCGACAAGAAGGTCGACTACGCCGAATTCAGCGTCGATCTCACGACCACCAAGCGCCTGGCCATCAAGGAAATCACGCCCGACCATCCCGAGGGCGTCATCGTCCTGGCCTCCATGCCCCTCATCGGTTAGCCCGCTCCTCACGCGGCGGCGACCACGCCGCCATTCGATTTCGGTGCACACTCCCGAACAGCGCGGACCCGCCACTCGCGGGTCCGCGTTCGTTTTGCCGCACCCATACAATCGCGCCCACGCACCCCTGGAGGACCGCATGGCCGCGCCGACGCCCACCTTCGTCCCTTCCGCCTTCGTCCCCGCCACCTTCGACGGCACACGCTTCGAGTCGATCGAGCCGCTCGCCCGCGCCCTGCTGGTTCGTCCCGTCACGACCAAGGCCGAGCTGGTCGCGTGGCTGATCGACCGAAGCGAGCTCGACGCCGCGTGCAGCGAGGCCGGCGCCAACCTCTACATCGCCATGACCTGCAACACCGAGGATCAGGACGTGCAGGGCGCCTACGCCAGGTACGTCGAAGAGATCGCGCCCAAGGTCAAGCCGCTGGCCTTTGAGCTCGACAAGCGACTCGCCAAGCTCGCGGCCGATCTCTCGCTCGACGCCGGCGAGGCCGGCGATCGCTACAAGGTCCTGACCCGCGACACCCGATGCGAGGTCGAACTCTTCCGAGAGGAAAACGTGCCGCTCGAGACCGAGCTGGCGCTCCTGGGCCAGAAGTACGACCAGACCATCGGAGCGATGACCGTCGAGTTCGACGGGCGCGAGCAGACCATGCCGCAGATGGCCCGGTACATGGAATCGACCGACCGCGCCCAGCGCGAGGGCGCGTGGCTCGCCATGATCGCTCGGCGCTTGCGCGACGCCGGCGCCATCGACGAGATCTATGACCAGATGATCGCCCTCCGCGACAAGGTCGGCAAGAACGCCGGCTTCGCGGGCTACGTCGGCTACGCCTACAAGGCCAAGCACCGCTTCGACTACAGCGTCTCGCACTGCACGGCCTTCCACGACGCCTGCGAACAGGTCATCGTCCCGCTTATCCGCAAGCTCGACGCCAAGCGCCGGGCCGCGCTCGGCCTCGGCACGCTCCGCCCCTGGGACCTCTCGGTCGACATCAAGGGGCGCGCCCCGCTCCGCCCCTTCGCCGGCGGCGCGGAACTCGTCGCCAAGTCGCGCGTCGTCTTCGACCGCCTCGACCCGCGCCTGGCCGCGCTCTTTGCCCAGCTCGGCGAGGGCCCGGGGCGCTACGACCAGCCCGCGCCCGACGCCGGCCCCGCGTATCTCGATCTTGACAGCCGCAAGGGCAAAGCGCCCGGCGGCTATCAGTACATGCGAGATCGCCTGCGTCGCCCGTTCATCTTCATGAACGCCGCGGGCATGCAGCGCGACGTCTCGACCATGCTCCACGAGGCCGGGCACGCCTTCCATTCGATGCTGTGCGTCGACGAACCCCTGCTCGCGTACCGCTCCGCGCCCATCGAGTTCTGCGAGGTCGCGAGCATGACCATGGAACTGCTCACGCTCCCGCACCTGGGCGGCCCGGGCGGCTTCTACCCCGACAGCAAGGACGAGGCCCGCGCCCGCCGCCACCAGCTCGAAGAGAGCATCACCATCCTCGCGTGGATCGCCACCATCGACGCCTTCCAGCACTGGGTCTACGCCAATCCCACGCACACCCGCGAACAGCGCCGCGCATTCTGGCTCGGGCTCGACGCTCGCTTCGGGCGCGCCGTCGATTGGACCGGCTTCGACGACGCGCGCCAAAACACCTGGCAGCGGCAGACGCACCTCTTCGGCCATCCCTTCTACTACATCGAATACGGCATCGCGCAGCTCGGCGCCCTGGGCCTCTGGCTCCGCTCGCTCGAAGAAGGTCCCGCCAGGGCGATCGATTTCTACATGAAAGGCCTGTCGCTGGGCGGCTCGCGCCCGCTCCCGGACCTCTTCGCCGCCGCGGGGCTTCCGTTCGACTTTGGCGAGGGCGCGGTGCGCCGCATCGTCGACCGCGTCGAGCGCGAACTGGAGAAGCTGCCGGAGTAGGGCCTCTTCGCGAGCCCGAAGCGCGAGCGAGGGTGATTGAAGCGAGAGAGCGAGACAGCCAGACAGCGAGACAGCGAGACAGCGAGACAAAACCTACACCGCCTGATGGTCGGGCGCCCATCGCAAGGTTCGCCGGTAACGTCGGTGAGCTCGCCAGCCAGAGGAACAGTTCGGATGAGCGATACGCCAGACATGCCGCGCGAGCAAAGCACGCCGGACGCGACGCGCCCGCCCGCGATGTCGCCCGACGAGCTCCGAAGGCTCGGGCATCGGGCCGTCGACTGGATCGCGGACTACTGGTCGTCGCTGGAATCGCGCCCCGTGCTGTCGCGCGTCGCGCCCGGCCAGGTGCGCGCCGCGCTCCCCGCCGATCCGCCCGAACATGGCGCGGGCGAGGCGGGCTACGACGCCGTCTTCGCCGATCTTTCGCGCATCATCCTGCCGGGCCTGACCCACTGGCAATCGCCCAGCTTCTTTGCGTTCTTCCCCGCCAACGCCTCCACGCCCGGCGTGATCGGCGAACTCCTGAGCGCCGGCCTGGGCGTGCAGGGCATGCTCTGGGCCACCAGCCCCGCCTGCACCGAGCTCGAATCCCTCACGCTCGACTGGCTCGCCAAGGCGACCGGCCTGCCCGAAACGTTTTTGTCGACCTCCGCGCACGGCGGCGGCGTCATCCAGGGCACCGCCAGCGAAGCGACCCTCGTCGCGCTGCTGTCGGCACGCCATCGCGCGCTGAGGACGCTCTCCGGTGCAAGCGGTGCGGCATCCGGCGCGCCCGGCGCCGCGCCGCGCGAGGGAAACACGCCCACGGACGTTGATCCCTCGCGCCAGCTCGCGCCCGAGCACGCCCTCGTCGTCTACGCCTCGACCCAGGCGCACTCCTCGATCATGAAGGCCGCCATGATCGCGGGCCTCGCGCTCGGGCCCGACGACACGCGCCGCGTTCGCCTCATCGACACCGACGCGAAGTACGCGATGGACCCCGCCGCCCTCGAGCTCGCCATGCGCGACGACCTCTCCCGCGGCCTGGTCCCCTGCTGCGTCGTCGCCAGTGTCGGCACCACCGGCACCACCGCGATCGACCCCGTGGACCACATCGCCGACGTGCTCGATCGCGTTTCAACGAGCGCGGACGCGAGCGCCGCCGGCGCGGGCCATTCGGCGACGGCCCGCTCGCACGCCCGCCCCTGGCTC
>JAEUJA010000123.1 GCA_016793195.1 Phycisphaerae bacterium | reverse complement strand
TTCATCATGGGCGTGTCCGCGCCGGCGACGAGCCTGTGCCCGTGCTCGAAGGAGATCAGCGAGTACGGGGCGCACAACCAGCGCTGCCGGATCGAGGCCAAGGTGCGGTTCAAGGGCCAGCTGTGGATCGAGGAGCTGGTGGCGCACCTGGAGGGGGCGGCGTCGCACCCGGTGTACGCGGTGCTGAAGCGCCCGGACGAGAAGTTCGTGACCGAGCGGGCGTATGACAACCCGAAGTTCGTGGAGGACATCGTGCGCGACCTGGCGGTGGCGCTGGACCACGACGATCGGATCACGTGGTACTCGATCAACTCGGAGAATTTCGAGTCGATCCACAATCACAACGCGTTCGCGCAGGTGATCCGGGACAAGCGGGCGGGGAAGTAATACGCATTCTCGATCCAAATCGGGAGCCGGCGCGACGATTCGCTTCGAGGGCTCGGCTCAACGTCGGCGTGGGAACCGCGTGCGGATGGCCGAGAATTCGCATGAGCTAGGCATTCGAGACGCGGACCAAGTCGGCGAGGGTTCGTGACGCGGCGCCGGAGGCGATCGCGGCGCGGGCCGTTGTGATCGCGTGCTCAAAGGACGGCGAAGCTCCCGCGACCACGAGGGCGGCGGCGGCGTTGATCAGCACGACGTCGGCGTGCGGGCCGGGGGCGCCGGAGAGCACGTCACGCACGATCTGGGCGGAGTGCTCGACGCTCGACGCGGTCAGGTCGGTCGAGGGCGGCGCGGCCAGTCCGAGGGCGGCGGGGCTGAGTTCGTAGGTGAGCACGGAGGCGTTGTGGACGGCGGCGACGAGCGTGTGGCCGCGGGTGGTGATTTCGTCGAGGCCGTCGGAGCCGTGGACGACCATGGCGGCGTGCGTGCCGAGCCTTGCGAGTGCGGCGGCGAGGAGTGCGACGAGTTCTGGGCGGTAGACGCCGATGAGTTGGCGGGCGGCGCCGGCGGGGTTGGTCAGGGGGCCGAGCAGGTTGAAGATGGTGGGAAAGCCGAGGGACTTTCTTGGTGCGGCGGCGTGCTTCATGGCGGGGTGGTGATGGATGGCGAAGCAGAAGCAGACGCCGACCTCGTCGAGGCAGCGGGCCTGGACCTCGGGGGTAGCGTTGACGTTGACGCCGAGGGCTTGCAGGACTTCGGCGGAGCCGCGCCCGGAGCGGGAGCGGTTGCCGTGCTTGGCGACGCGGAGATTGGATGGAGCGGCGGCGGCGGCGAGGATGGCGGCGGCGGTGGAGATGTTGAAGGCCTTTGGCGCACCGCCGGTGCCGCAGGTGTCGATGATGGGCGGGCCGTCGCGGGCGGGGACGCGGGCGACGTTTCGTCGCATGACGCGGGCGGCGCCGACGAGCTCGTCGACGGTCGGGGCGCGGAGCTGGATCATGGCGAGCATGGCGGCGATCTGGGCGTCGTCGAGCGCGCCGGAGAGGAGCGCGTCGAAGGCGGCCTCGGCGTCGGGTTCGGAGAGGGTGCGCCCGGCGGCGAGGGTCGGCAGGAGCTGCGAGAGTTCGAGGCTCATGGGTCGCTCAGGGCTCCAGGAGCTCGAACTTGATGAGGTCGGCGACGGGCTCGTCAAAGGAGCAGGAGCCGAAGGAGAGCGCGAAGGCCTCGCGGAGGTGGGCCAGCTCGGTGGTGTCGAGCGATTCGTCGCGCCAGTGAACGCCGGTATCGGCGAAGCGGAAGTTGGCGGCGACGCGCTCGTCGAGGATGGCGCGGAGGGCGGCGTCGTCGAGGTCGCGTTCCTTCAGGAGGCAGGCGGCGATGAAGACATTAATGAAGCCGTGCATGAGGGCGCGGGGCGCTCCCGGGGTTGAATCGAGGGGAAGCTCGGAGCGCACGGGGTGATGGAGGCCGGCGGTGGCCTTGAAGGGGATGTCGACGGCGGCGCAGGCCCTGAGGAAATCAGCGAGGGCGGGGGTGGGCGGGATGAGATCGGGCGTCAGGCCGCCGGTTCGGACCTTGGCGCCGGCGGCGTTTCCGGCGAGGGCGGCGACATAGCCGCGGCAGTCCTGGGTGATGGGGAACTCAAAGAAGGGATAGATCTCGTCGGGGATAAGGGCGATGGCCTCGTCGATGAAGGCGGGCGCGGGGGCCTTGAGCTCGATGATGTCGATGGAGGCGTGGCCGGCGTCTTCCTGGGCGTGGCGGCGGTTGAAGGCGTCGATGCGCGCGAGGTCTTTCTTCAGGCCGTCAACGCCCGGGGAATCGATGAGGGCGCTGATCTCCCACGGGTCGCCGGCGTGGGCGTGCTCGCGGTAGCCGCTGGTGGCGAAGGTGCCGGGGAAGAAGGGCGAGGCGGCCTTCTCGAACTCGTCGAGGCGCGAGGCGGGGCAGATGAAGCGTGAGAGGACCCACTCGTGCGGTCCCAGGCGGGCGCGGGCGTAGTCCTCGACGGCGGCCTGCATGGAGAGGCGCGCGGGGGGGAAGAGCCCGGCGTAATCGATGAGGCCGGTGAGCAGCGATTGCAGGCTGCGCGTTGCCATGCGGACAGGATACCGCGGGCGGGGCGGGCTTGCGCGGCTAATCCCTGGCGGCGGCGGCGAAAACGACGGGGCTGCGGTGGCCGTCACGGTCGTAGGAGCGCACGCCGAAGAAGAAATCGTCCTTGGAAAGAGGAAGGGTGAGGGTGTGGGCGTTGCCGGCGTCGCGGGTGTTGGTCCAGACGGCGGCGGTGGTATCGCGCCAGACGACCTCATAGCCGGCGGTGTCGGATTCGGGCGCGGGCTCCCAGCGGAGGGTGGCGTCGGGCGCGAGCCTGGCGGTGATGAGGCGGACGTTGGAAGGGGGCGACGGCGCGTCGGCCAGCGCGAGCACGGCGGCGACGTTGAGGCGCGTCACGCCGGCGAGATAGTCGGCGTCGACGAACTCGGGGAGGTCGCCCATGCGGATGCTGCGCCCGTTCACCTCGACCTCGCGCACGTTCTGGTGCTGGCGCGAATAGTCTTCGTTGGGCGAGCTGAAGCGGACGGCGGGATAGCCTGCCTCGAGGAACGAGGTGTGGTCGCCGCCGCGGAGGAAACGGTCGAGACGGAAGACGAGCTTTGGCTTGATGGTCAGGTTGTGACGCGAGCCGACCTCGTCGATGAAGCGTGCGAGCTGTCGGCTTGGCGAGTCCATCTCGCGGGCGAGAGAACGAATCTGCGCGAGCTGCTCGGCGCTTGGGTTTCGGGGAAGAGCCTCGGAAAAGACGCGGACGTATGAGCCCATCTCGGCGGGCGCGGGCTTGCCGGTGAGGAGCGGATGGAGCTGGCCCCAGGGATCGCCGACGATGTCGTTGTTGAGGACGCCCATGATGCGGACGCCGTCGGCCCGGGCCTTGTCGGCGTGGAGCTTGGCGCCGAGCAGGCCCTGCTCTTCGCCGCTGGTGCAGAGGAAGACGATGGTGGATTCTGGTTGTAACGCGGCCAGGGCGCGGGCGGCCTCGATGACGACGGTGGTGCCGGAGGCGTTGTCGTTGGCGCCGGGGGCGTCGCAGTCGGGGTTCATCACGTCGCCGCACATGCTGTCGAAGTGGCCGACGAGGTAGTAGCGCCGGTCCTTGGCATCGGGCGCGGAGCCTTGGAGCGTGGCGAGGACATTGGTGATCGTGCCGCCGGTGGGCATGCGGACGGTGCCAGGCGGGACGGTGAACTCCTCGATGGCGACGGTCATTCGCCCGGCGGACTCAGCGGCGGCGGCGTCGAGCTCGGACTTGATCCAGTTGGCGGCGGCCAGCACGCCGCGCGAGGGCGTGGCGCGGTCGGAGAGGGTGTGGCGTGTGCCGAAAGAGACGAGGCGATCGACGGTGTCTCGGCAGCGCTGGGCGGAAACGCGTGCCACCGCTTCGTCGATGGGGTCGGCGGCGAACAGCGAGATCGCAAGGAGAAGTGGCGTCATGCGGACATGGTACCGAAACGGGCGGGGGCGTCGTTGGACGGGACTTTGGTTACGGCACGCGGTCATTCGCACGGCTCTGGAGAACCATGCCACCAAGACCGGGCGTCGCCGGCCTTTCGGGGTGATTACGATTGGACATGAGCGGAAAGCCACGGACGCTGGTGATTCGGACGGCGGGGACCAACTGCGACGGGGAATTGTGCCGCGCCTTTGAGTTGGCGGGGTCGGCGGTGGAATTGGTGCACGTCGATGCGTTGATCGCGTCGCCGTCGCGCGTGGGCGGGTTTGACCTGATCGGGTTCCCGGGCGGGTTCAGCTATGGGGACGACATCGCGTCGGGGCGGATCCTGGCGATGAAGCTGCGGGAGAGGTTGTACCCGGCGTTGCGTGACGCGGCGGCGCGCGGGTGCCTGATGATCGGGGTGTGCAACGGATTTCAGACGCTGGTGCAGTGCGGGCTGTTGCCCGGGGCGCGGGCGGGCGAGTCGTGGCCGGCGGAGCCGCCGGAGCAGCGGTGCGCGTTGACGGACAACGCGGGCGGGCGATTCGTGGATCGCTGGGTGGGGATCGAGGCGCCGGCGTCGAGCGTGTGCGTGTGGACGCGCGGGCTGTCGGAGGTCGGCGAGACGGCGGGCGAGCGCGCGGACGTCTTGCAGTTGCCGGTGGCGCACGGCGAGGGGCGGTTTGTGTGCCGAACCGCGCAGGACCTGGCGGAACTGGAGCGGGCGGGCCAGGTGGCGCTGCGCTACACGGACAATTACAACGGCTCGGAGAACGCGATCGCGGGGATTTGCGATCCGTCGGGGCGGGTGTTCGGACTCATGCCGCACCCCGAGCGGTACCTGGATTGGACGCGGCACCCGTACTGGACGCGGCTGGCGTCGCCTGTGAAGAAGGGGCAGACGCCGGGCGCGATGTTCTTCCGCAACGCGGTGGAGGCGGCGGTGGGCGTGGGTGTGTAGACGCCCGTGGCGGCGGCGAATCGCCGGAGAACAAGGTCGCGGTCACGCGCGCGGCCGGACGATTGACGCCGTGTGTTACGGGTTCTGCGTGGGGCTCTGCGTGACACTCGCGCTGGCAGCGCGTCGACCCGGACCTTCGCAAGGCCTCAGGCCCGGCGTCCAAGAGCGCGGAAATCAGAACGAATCCGTATGATCGCTGCGCATGTCGGACACCGACGCCCAGAGTCCGCCCGCGATCTGCGCCTCGTGCGGCGGGGACATCGCCGGGCTGTCGCGCGAGGATCGCTGCCCCTTGTGCGGCGTGAAGATCGCGCACCTGGGCGGGATGCCGGTGCCGGCGAACCTGGAGTCCACGCCGATCGATGAGGCGCTGGAGAAGGAACTCGATCCGCTGCATTGCCCGAGGTGCCGGTACGACCGCGTGGGTCTGGCGCGGGGCGCGGCGTGCCCGGAGTGCGGCAAGGTCCCGGGCGTGCCGGACCATTTTCCGGTGGCGCGTGCGTTCGGAGTGTCGCGGCGGATCGAGCACGCGATCGGGTGCTCGTCGTGCGGCTACAACCTGCGCGGGCTGATGAGCGACGGGACGTGCCCGGAGTGCGGGAGCCCGATCGGGCCCTCGCTGCGCCCGGCGTATCTGCGGCTGTCGCCGCCGGAGTCGCTGCGGCGGATTTCGAGATCGCTGACGCTGCTGATGTGGGCGGTGCCGCTCTCGTGGGGCGTTCTGGCGATCGGCGGGGTGCTCGCCGGATTCGCGATCGGGGCGGGGTCCGCGGCGCGGGAGACCCTGCGGGCGATCGCGGCGTTCGGATGCATCGCGGCGTGCTCGTTCGGAACCTGGCTACTTTCCGAGCCCGACTTCAAGGGGCGGAGCGGGCGCGGCGCTCGCAGGGGAACGCTTGGACACAGCCAGCGGGGTCGGCGCTTGTGCGCCCGCGCGGCCTCGGTCATCGCACCCGCGTGCGCGTTCGCGTGGATCATCGTGGTGGTCAGCAGCGCCGGGCGACCGGAACTGGTCGAGGTGTCGCGCGGGCTGGCGTGGCTGGGGCTGGCGTGCTTGTCGGTCGCCACGGCCTCGATGGTCCACATCCTGGCGTACCGGGCCGACAACCCGCGATTGACCAAGATGGCGCGGGCTGCCGAGGCGACGGGCGGCGCGATGTTCGCGCTGGAAATCCTGCTGTTCCTGGGCGCGGTGGCGGCCGCGAAGCTGGGCGCGAGTTCGATCGGCTGCTTCGTGATCGCACGCCTGTTTGCGGTCGTCAGTGTGGGCTTGCTGGTCGGCGCGATGTTGGAACTTTCCCAGCAGGTCAGGGTGTACATGCGGGCGGGCGGCGGGTTTGGAGCGCCGCGGGCCTCGTGATTCGGGTGGAACCGGACGGATTTGGAG
>JAEUJA010000122.1 GCA_016793195.1 Phycisphaerae bacterium | reverse complement strand
TAGGCGACGTCGGAGGGGTGCGAGACCAGGAACGCGGCGGCGTTGTGCTTGGCGGCAGCGGCGCGCAGCTTGGCCAGGCGCGATCGGCAGGCCTCGACAAGCGCGGGGGCGACGGCGTGGGAAGTGGCAGGGGCGGTGGTGGCGGTGGTCGGGGTTGACATGGGCGGATGGTAGATCGCGCGGAGTCCGGGCTGTGCCGGCAAGAACGGCGCCGGCTTACTCCGCCCGATCCAGCGCCTCGGTGGCGCGCAGGACCATGCCCGCCCAGGGCTCGGGGAGCGCCTCGGAGAGGTCGGTCAGCACGGGCAGAATCTCGGAGCGTTTCTGCCCGGTGATGATCCGTCCATGATGGGCCAGGGCCGCCGCGATCGAAAGGTCGTAGGCCGCCCGTGCGATCAGGCGGTTCTCGCGGTCGCGGTCGGCGCCGAGGGACTTGGCGGCCTCTTTGAGCGCGGTGAGCTGGACGAGCATGACGCGCCCGCTGACCAGGGCCGCCACCGGGTCGCCGACGCAGGTCTTGAAGGTGGGCGACAGGATGACTTTGCGGAACCAGTCGTGCCCGCCCGGGGCGAGCAGTCGCTCGATGAGCGCGTCGATCGGGCGGTTGGGCTGGCTGAGTCCCAGGCGGAGCAAACGCAGGGCGCTGCGTTCGTTCAGGTCGGCGAACGAGTCGTCGGGGAAACTCTGCTGGAAGCTGTCGGCCTGGCTCATGAGCCGCCCCCCTCCAAGAGAGACAGAATCTCGGCGTCGGGATCGGCGTCGGGCGCCTCGCGCGACAGCAAATCTCGAAGGGCGGCGTTGAACTTGGTCCGTGCCGTGCGGGCCATCACCGCCGCCCGCGGCGCGTCGACGCCGAAGTCGGCGGCGAAGTCGGCGTAGGCCTCGCCCTTGTAAAAATGGCGAAGGAAAATGTCCCAGTGGGCCCCCAGCTTTTCCTTCTCGCACTGGGCCTGGGCCTGGCGCAGAGCCTCGCGCACGATGCTCACGGCGAACGCGCGGTCCGCGGCCTTGGAGGGATTTCCCTCGGCGCTCACGGGCTCGTCGCCCTGGGCGACCTCGCGGGCCTCCTTGCGCCGGGCGCGGTGGAGCTCCTTGAGGTAGAAGCAGAAGGCGTTGATGAGCCAGTGGCGGAGACGCAGGCCGCTCACCGACCAGTTGGCGAAAAAATCGCCCTTGGCCAGTCGGCTGGCGAAGAAACCCTGGACGATGTCGGTCGGCTCGCCCAGCCAGCGGTCGCGGGTGCCCATGAAGTAGACCTGGAGCGGCCAGGCGTAGCGGGCCATGATCTCCTGGTTGAGCTGGCGGCGTCCCTCGGGACCCAGCGACATCCGCTCGTGGATCCAGTCGGTCATGGTGACCGGAAAGACGTCGGCTTGGCGGGCGTTGCTCATCGGGAGGCTCGATGGTCGAATGGCCGACGCGCGGCCACGCAGCCGCGGGGGACAGCCTACCACAAAGCGAGAAACCAGCCCAGCCAGGACAGAAGCTCGGATTCCACCCGGGCCACAACCAGAATCGGAGTTCTCGATGCCCAGTTTCCTCCTCAAGACCGAGCCCAGCGAGTTTTCGTTTCAGGACCTGGTGAAGAAGAAGAGGGCGACGTGGGACGGCGTGACGAATGCCGCGGCGTTGATCCACCTGCGCTCCATCGCCAAGGGCGACACGATCTACATCTATCACACGGGGGATGAGAAGGCGGTGGTGGGGGTGGCGCGGGCGCTGGGCGGCGCGTTCGAGGACCCCAAGAGGCCGGGGAAGACTCCCGAGGGCAAGCCCAAGTTCGCCGTCGTTGATGTGGCGCCGGTCGGCCCGGTGGCGACGCCCGTCACGCTGGCGGCGATCAAGGGCGATCCGCGCTTCGCGGAGCTTGGGCTCGTGAAGCAGTCGCGACTGAGCGTGATGCCCGTGCCGGGCGCGATGGAGAAAGTGCTGCGCGAAATGGCGGGGCTTGGCGGATAACGCCGGAGATCGGCTCGTGTGCGTCCGGTGGGTATCCCCCAAATAGGGCGTGGCCGGTCCTTTTATCGCGTCTGCTCTGATGGACAAGCCCGGCTGCTGGCGGAATCCCCGGCAAGAACGGACGGCGATTCTCCGATGATCGTGACGGCATGTGAACGCACCAAGGAGCCGCGAACTATGAGCACCTCCGACGCCTTTGACTTTGCCGGGGCCAAGCAGAAGCACCTGACGTGGAAATCGAAGATCCGCGCGTTCCTGGATGGCAAGCGGACGCTGTCGCCGGGCGAAGCTCTCTCGCACAACGAGTGCGAGCTTGGCCAGTGGCTCTTCAACGTCGGCCTTCGCAAGCTGGGCAAGAACCCGCTCATGATCGAGCTGGACCGGACGCACCAGAAGCTGCACGCGCTGGTGAAGCAGATTCTCGACGTGAAGCGGGCGGGCAGCGTCGAGGAGGCCGAGGCCGCGTACGCGGTGCTGCTCCAGACCAGCGACCGGATCGTGTCGCTGCTCGACGAGATGGCGGCGACGAAGAAAAAGGCGGCCTGAAACGAAATCGGGACGGACGGTGCGATGTCACCGTCTCAACCCGCTTGATTCACCCGGACCTTCGCAAGGCATCGGGTCCGGCGACCAGAAAATGGGTGCGTCGGGTTGTTACACGCCTTTGGGCTGCGCGTGTCCGTCGCCAGCGCTCGCGTGGGTGTCGGCGCGTTTGTGGAGTTTGCCGAGCGCGGGCGGGAGCTCGATGCCCGCCTGGGCCGCCAATTCGTGCAGGCGCGGGAGCGAGCCGACCAGCCCCGAGACGAAGTCGGCGGTGGTGTTGCGGCCTGACGCGCCCGCGCCGGTGTCCCAGACGGTGATCTTGTCGATCTTG
>JAEUJA010000109.1 GCA_016793195.1 Phycisphaerae bacterium | reverse complement strand
GTGGTTCGCCTCGGCGTGGGACGTGCCCTCGCTCGATTTCCTCGAGCAGTTCAACGCGCCGTGCATCAAGATCCCGTCGGCGTGCCTGACCGAGGACGAGATCCTAATCCGCGCCCGCGCGATCGGGCGCCCGGTCGTGCTCTCCACCGGCATGTCAACCATGGAGCAGGTCCGCCACGCGGTGAAGCTGCTGGACCCTTCGAAGCTCGTCCTGCTCCACTGCACGAGCACCTACCCCTGCCCGCCCGCGGAGCTGAACCTCTCCGCGATGTACACGCTGGCCCGCGAGTTCAACGTACCGATCGGGTATTCCGGGCACGAGTCGGGCCTGCAGACCACCGTCGCGGCCGCCACCCTCGGCGCGTGCTTCATCGAGCGCCACCTGACCCTCGACCGCGCGATGTGGGGGAGCGACCACGCCGCCAGCGTCGAGCCCGGCGGCTTCTCCCGCCTGGTCCGCGACATCCGCGTCGTCGAGACCGCGATGGGCGACGGCGTGAAGCGCGTCTACGAGAGCGAAATCCCGGTAATGAAGCGCCTCCGGCGCGAGGTCGCGTTCCAGAACGTCGCCAGGGCGGGCTGATCGAACTTGGTTCGCGGGGCGGGCCGTGCGGAATGGCGGCGGAGAGCATGATGTCGATCGGTTCCACCGCCAACGCCAGCGCGAAAATGTCCGGCTCGATCATTCAATTCGGGGCTGGAGAGCGAGAGGAGCTGCGCGCGATGATCCGCGTGGCGAGCATCGACGAACGCCGCGCCGCGGACATCGCGGAGCGGATGGCCCGCGCGTGGGTCGGGCCGCTCGCGGGTGACGCGGACGTCGACCTGGCGTCGTGCGTGGTCCACAAGGCCGCTGGGTTCAACGCCGGGCTGCACGAGCACGTCCGCAAGGCGCTCCGAGCCCACGCGGGCGCGGCGGCATGGCTCGACGCGCGCGGCGGCTCATCGGGCGCGATCGTGCGACTCTCGCTCGACGAACTGCAACTGGGCGAGTATCACGCGATGCTGCTCTGGGAGTCGCTGGGCGCCAAGATCGAGACGCCCCGCGAGCGAGGCTCGATGGTCGGCGCCATGACGCGCACGATGCCCGGCGCCAGCGACGCCCCGGGCTTCCCGACCTTCGAGATCGACCTGTCGCGGGTTCCCGCGCCGCTACCGAAGGGCCCGATCGATGTGCTGTTCGTCGCGTCGATGGACAACTACCTGAACCCGATGATCCCGGTGATGGGCGAGCTGCTCGCGCGCGGGCTGCGGGTCGGCGTCATGCTCCCGGGTGAAGCGGTCGGTTTCGCCAACGCCGCGCGGATTCCGGCGGATGCTGTCCGCCTCGCGTTCACCGACGTGCTGACGCCCGAGCTGATCGACACCGTCGAGCGGGAACGAGCCAGGGTCGCCGGCGCCTGGCGATCGCGCGCGCACGAAATCGCGGCGTCGCTGCGGCATGGCCCGGTCGACCTCTGGCCGCTGGCCCGGCGCGACCTGGAGCGCATGGCGGTCGAATACCTGCCGCGGGCGATGCAGTTCTGGCGTGCGGGCGAGCGATTGGTGCGCGAGCATGGCGTGCGTGCGATCGTGGGCGCGCGGCTGCGCCGGACCTGCGACATCGCGCTCATGCTGGGCGCGCGGAGCGCCGGAGCCAGAGCCTCGATCCTGATCCACGGGCACATCACCGACGCGCCGGAACGCCGCTTCGACGACGGCTCATTCGACAACCTCGACGCGATCGGCGCGTGGGGCGAGGATCAGCGGCGCGTGATCCTGGCAAAGTCGGCTCCCGGCGCGATCATCGAACCCGATCGCGTGCTTTCGGCGGGCAATCCAGCGTGGGATGCGCTGGCGACCCAAGATCATTCGAGCACGCGCCGAGAAATCACCCGGCGCGCCATCGCGGACCGGCTCTCGATCCCGCCCGACCGCCCGTGGCTGGTGCTCACGGCCCAGGAAACCTCGGCGCCGCAATACCCCGCGATCCGCGACGCCGTGCTCGCGACCCCCGATGCGGTGCTCATCGTCAAGACGCACCCGCGTGAGGACGCGTCGGTGTACGAAGCGCGGGGCGATCAAGAGCGAGCGCGGGTCCGCGTGGTATCGAGCTCATCGCCCGCGCTGCACGAGCTCCTGCTCGCCGCCGACGCGACGATCACGTTTCACTCGACAACGAATCTCGAGTCGCTTCTGGTCGGCACGCCGGTAATCACGGCCGCGCTCGGCGAATTGCGGACGATCGATCGCCTGGTGTTCCTGGAGCGGTTCGGCTTGCCGCTGGCCAGCGACGAGCGCGAGCTGTGGCGTGTCGTGGCGCAGGCCGCGGGAAGCCCGGACGGGTTTCGCGCGTCGCTGCGTGAGCCGATGGCGCGCGCGCTGGCCGGATTGCTGGCCAACGCCGGCAACGCCTCGCCCAAGTGCGCGGACATGATCGCACCGTGGTCGGCGGGATTGGTCGCACCAGTTACGTCCGCTTGAAGAGCGAGCGCAGGCGTTCCTTCAGCGTGACCTCGGAGAGGTCCTGGAGCTCCCCGGCGTTGAGGAACACCCCGCCGCAGACGGTGCAGGCGTCCATGTGGATGTGAGACTGCGTGGTGTCGGTGGTCGCGATGAGCGGCGACTTGTCGCGCGGGCAGTGAAGCTCGCCCAGGGCGCCGGCCGCGTTGGATTGAACCACCGCGCCGATGTCGAGCTTCTCCACGCCGTGCTTGCTGGTGATGACCTTGTCGAGCTCGCGGGCGTCGAACCACATCCCGCCGCAGCCGGCGCAGCGGTCAACGGTGAAGTCGCCGATCGCGACCTTTTCCATGAGGCGCGCGTCATGGGGGCAGCGGAGGCGCGAGTCGAGGTGTTCATCCTTCACGGCGTGGTGTTTGGCCATGGCGGGGATAGTACCAGCCCCGGGCCGCCGCATGGCGCACTCCATAGACTGAGCCCATGACAACCCGCGCGTTTGCCCCATGGTTTGATGCCCATCTCGACCTTGCGTATCTCGCCGAGTGCGGCCGCGACATGGACGCGCCCATCGAGTCCGCCGGCGGGCCGCATCTCCCCGCCGCGGTCACCTGGCCCGCGCTCCGCGACGCCGGCGTGCGCTTCTGCCTCGGCACCATCTTCACCGAAGCCGACGGCACCGACGCGGTCGGCTACCCAGCCGCCGACGCCAAGGCCGCGGCCCAGCGCGGGCGGGCCCAACTGGCCCGGTACGAACGCTGGGCGGCGCTCGGGCGCGTGTCACTCATGCCGCGCCGCGGCGTCAAGTCCAGCGCCGACGCGCCGATCTCGCTGGGAATCCTGATGGAAAACGCCGACCCGATCTCGTCGCCCGATGAACTTGAGTGGTGGGTGTCGCGGGGGCTTGTCGCGGTAGGGCCGTCCTGGGCCAAGGCCTCGCGCTACGCGGGCGGCAACTCGACCACGACAGGTCTGACCGACATCGGCCGCGAACTGATCCGCGAGATGGACCGCCTCGGCGTCGTCATCGACGTGTCGCATCTCTCCGACGCATCGCTCCAGCAAGTCTTTGAGTTGACCAGCTCTCCCGTGATGGCGTCGCACTCCAACTGTCGCTCGCTGCTCGATCCGTCAAATCAGCGCCATCTCACCGACGCGTCGATCATCGAAATCGCGCGGCGCGGCGGTGTGATCGGGCTCAATCTCTACGCCAAGTTTCTCACGCCGCCCGGCGCCGAGCGAGCACCCACGATCGACGACGCGATCCGCCACGTCGAGCGCGTCTGCGAACTGGCGGGCCACCGGCGCGCGGCGGGTCTCGGGAGCGACATGGACGGCGGGTTCAGCGCCGAAGGATTGCCCGGCGGCATCCGCTTGCCGCGAAGCTTGTCAAAGCTGCTCGACGCTCTGGCCTCACGCGGCTGGAGCGACGACGACATCCGCGCCTTCGCCTGCGACAACTGGCTCAGGTTCTGGGGATGGTGAGCGAGGCGAGTCGTACCACACCGTCCGGTCAGCCGGGGCAATGGGGACTGGGCAATAGGCCGTGCAGGAGGAGGGTCACGCGACGCCGGCGCGGATCGGGTTCTCACTCCGCGTCTTCCATTGCCCATTCCCTATTTCCCATTGCCCTTGGCGTCAACGCGTGAGCGGCGCGACACCGAGCACCTTGCTATCGCGAAGGCGAGGCTTCCGCCTCCGCCGCACAGTGCCAGCACCACCGCGAAGGATCGCCGAGAGATATCGAGCCCCCCTCGCCCCTCATCGCCGCGCCCGCCAGCATCTCGCGCGCCGTCGTCGCCCTCGTCTGCTTTTTCGCCGGGAGCTTCGCCAGGAACTGCGCGCGGAAGCGATCCTCATAGAAGCTGTACGTCATGCTCGCGGCCTTCTCCGCGTAATACTTCTTGTACCGCTTCTCCAATTCCGCCACGCGCGTGCTCGACGCCGGGTGCGTCGACAGCATCTCCGGCGGGGCCTTGCCGCCCGACTCGCGCCCAAGTATCTCCTGCACCTGGATCGCGCCGCGCGGGTCATAGCCAAGCCGCTCCATGTAGCGCATGCCCAGGCGATCGGCCTCGAGTTCGTCCTCGCGAGAATAGGAGAGCGCGAACACACTTCCGGCCGCGGCCCCGGCCCCAGCGCCCACCGCGGCCCCGGTCGTGCGATCCTTGGTCACGCTCGCGCCGATAATTCCTCCCAGGATCGCCGCGGTACCCACCGTCGCCACCTGTTTGCCGATGCGCGCGTTGGTGTGCTTGCCCGTCACATGCCCGATCTCGTGCCCGAGCACCGCCGCCATCTGTGCCTCGTTGGTCATCTTCTCCGCGAGCCCGCGCGAGAAAAACACCTTGCCTCCCGGGAGCGCAAAAGCGTTGATCACGTCCGAATCCAGAAGCGTGAACTCCCACGGGAGCGTGGGGTTGTCGGCCTCGGTCTGCTGCGACAAGCGCTGCCCGATCCCCGTGACATACGCCTGCAACTCTGGGTTCGCGACCTTCCCGCCGTATTCCTTGGTGAGTTCCGGCGTGGCTTCAGAGCCGAGCTGGATCTCTTCGTCGCGGTTGTACCTGAGGTATTGCGGCCGCCCCGTCGCTGCGTTGGTCTCGCAGCCCGTCATGGTCGAGGCAAGTCCGACAAGCGTCAGCACCAGACCCAGGCAGTTCATCGCTCGGCAACGGTTCATCGTGAAAGCTCCGTGATGAGGCGGGATTCCAATAGCGCAATCGTGCGCGGGCAAATGCCCCGGGTCCAGTCTCAGTGCAACGCTCTGTTTGCTCCCTCCTCCCGCCGTGCTTCCCCGTGTCCCTCCGTGGTGAATGTTCTTCTCCGCCCGAATCTCCGTCCCTAATCTTGTCCCGATGCCCGGTTCACCCACGAAATCCCACGAACAGCCCGGCACGGATTTGACGTCCGCCCAGGTCCCCGCCCCAAGCAGCGCCGCTCCCGCCTGGGCGGCCCCCGACCTGGCCGATCCGCACGCCTTGGCCGACAAGCCCGCACGCGTCCAAAGAATGTTCGGCGCGATCGCCGAGAGCTACGACCTCAACAATCGTGTTCACTCGCTCGGGCAGGACCAGCGCTGGCGCAAGTTCGCCGTGAAATCCGCGATTGTGAAGCCCGGCGAGCACGTTCTCGATGTCGCCTGCGGCACAGGCGATCTCACCGAGGCCTTCGCCAGTTCTCCCGCCGCCAAAGTCACGGGCGTGGACTTCACCCGCGCCATGCTCGACATCGCCGAGCGCAAGCGCCCGACGCGCTTGCCGCCCGAACTGGGCGCCAAGGTCAGCTATCACGAGGGCGACGCGATGGCGCTGCGGTTTCCCGCTGCGTCGTTCGATGTGGTGTCGATCGCGTTCGGCATCCGAAACGTCGCCGACCCCGCCAAGGCCATCGCGGAGTTCTTCCGCGTGCTCCGTCCCGGCGGACGGCTGGTGGTTCTGGAGTTCGATCGCCCGCGCTGGTTCCCAATGAACCTCTTCTACGACTTCTACTGCGGCTGGGTCATGCCGCGGACCGCGACGCTCATCAGCCGCGACCAATCCGGGGCGTATCGCTACCTGCCGCGCTCGGTGGGGACCTTCATGAGCAGGTCCGAGATGTGCGGGCGGATGGCCGGCGCTGGGTTCTCGGACGTGACGGCGACCGGGCTTTCGCTCGGTATTTGTGTTTGTTATCGGGCGTTCAAGCAGGCTTGATCGATCACGCGCTGGAAACCATGCGGTGCCCCACATGCCACTCTCAGGAGCGCCAGGCACGGTCACGTCCGCGGCGACCACCTTCGTGCCCTACTTCTCGGACCTTCGCCCCACGCCTCCGGTCCCGATCGCCGTTCTCGGACGACGGAAACCCCAACTTCCAATCGCCACGCCCCGGCCCCTCATTCACGCGATCCAATTCCAGCGCTCGATACCTCAACCGCACCAAGGACTGGGTCTGAGAGAGGCGTCGGGGCTGGATACCCCGCCGCCAACTGCACGCGGCTGGCGTGCCGGTGGAACCGGCTGCGGCATTGACAAACGGAGTCCACCGGTCATGAACCTCGAAGCAATCGTCGAACGTTTCTTCGAAACCCTCATCAACGGCGACCGACCCGCGGCCCGCCGCGTCGTCGGCGAAGCCCTCGACGCCGGGCTCACCCCCGAGCGCCTCGTCCAAGACATGTACTGGCCTACTTACTCGCTCATCGACCGCCTCTACCGCGAGGACCAGCTCAGCGATGTCAGCTTCAAGCTCGGCACTCGCCTCCTCCGCGTCCTCGTCGATCGCACCTCCGCCGCCCTCACACAGCAAGCCTCGCGCGGCAAGTCGATCTTCGCGATGTGCGGCCCGACCGACTGCGATGAACTCGGCGCCCAGATGGCCGTCGACATGCTCGAAGCCGCGGGATTCACCACCAGATTCCCCGGCGGCCAGCTCCCCAATGACGAAGTCCTGTCGCAGGTCCACGAGTTCCGCCCCGACATTCTGCTCCTCTTCTCCTCGGGCCCCAGCGACCTGCCCGGCATCCGCCAGCTCATCGACACCTTCCGCGAGATCGGGGCGCTCCCCAAGCTCCAGATCGCCGTGGGCGGCGGCGTCTTCGCCCGGGCCGAGGGCCTGGCCGAAGAGATCGGGGCCCACATCTTCGCCCC
>JAEUJA010000102.1 GCA_016793195.1 Phycisphaerae bacterium | reverse complement strand
GGCGCGTGGCGCGCCCGACGCCGCTGGGACTGCCGCTGGTGATCGAGCGGATCGGCGGGCGATTGTCGAGCCAGTCGCTGGCCGACCGCGTGGAGCAGATGAAGGCCGCATGGGAGAAGGACCTCGCCAACCTGGGCAAGAACACGGACGCGAGCCGGTCTCCCCAAACGACCCGTGCGAAGAAGACTCGTCGCGCCGCGAGCAGGCCCCACGCGACGCATCCATCGTCGCCGGCGGAGAGCCAGTCGTCCTGACCGCGCTCGGCGGCGTGTGGTGGCCCACCGCGTCGACCTACATCGTCGCCGACCTCCACCTCGGCCGGGCCGAACTCTTGGGCACGCGTGGCATCGCGCTGCCCGCCGCCATGATGGGCCACGTTCTCGCGTCCCTCGCACGCGAGCTCTTGACGCGGAACGCACGCCGCTTGCTCGTGCTCGGCGACCTCCTCCACGCTCCCGCGGGAATCACGCCCGAGCTTGTCGAGCGAGTCGCGGCGTGGCGGCGCGACGCCCCATGCGAGATGCTCGTCGTACCCGGCAATCACGACCGCAAGATCGAGCGCGTCGAGCGGGAGTGGGGGATGACGGTCACGCCGCCAGTCTGGCGCGATGGCCCGTTCGAGTTCGCGCACGCGCCCGACGATCTTGCGAGCGAGCGCTTCGGCTGGTGTGGGCACCTGCACCCCGCGATCACCATGAAGGCCGGCCCCGACGCCGTGAAGCTGCGAGCCTTCCACATCAGCGACCGCGCGGGAATTCTTCCCGCGGTGTGCCCGCTCGCGTCTGGCGGCGGCATTCGTGGGCGCGGCCGAACGCCAGAACAAGTCTTCGCCATCGCGGGCGATCACGTGCTGGAAGTGCGATCGCCGTCACGCCGATCGATCACGCCGCGCACCCGGGCGTGACGCGGTCCGAATGGCGAGCCGACGCATGATCCGCAGACGCCTCGCCGGGCGCGCCCGCTTTCGCCGCGGGTCGATCGCGGATACCGTGGTGGCATGGACACCGTCGCCGCAAGGCTCGCCCCGTTCGGCACCACCATCTTCACCGAGATGACCCGCCTGGCCCAGCGCCATCGCGCCGTCAACCTCGCCCAGGGCTTCCCCGATTTCGACGGCCCGGACTTCGTGAAGGACGCCGCGATCGACGCCATCCGCGCCGGACGATCGCAATACGCCCGCATGATCGGCGATCCCGCGCTCAACGCGGCCCTCGCCACGCGCTGGCAATCGCTCACGGGCCACGCCGTCGACCCCGACATCCAGATCACCGTCACCAGCGGGTGCACCGAAGCGATCGCCGCGACGATGCTCGGCGTGATCAACCCCGGCGACCGCGTCGTTATGTTCGAGCCTTTCTACGACTCCTACCGCGCCACGGCCGCAATGGCCGGCGCGCAGCCGCGCTTCGTCACGCTCCGCCCGCCCCCAAATCTTCGCGCGGGCGAGGTAACGGACTCGCCGTTCTGGTTCGACATGGGCGAGCTCGAGCGTGCGATGGCCGGCGCCCGAGCGATCCTCGTGAACACGCCGCACAATCCGACCGGGCACGTCCTCTCGCGCGACGAACTCGAGCGCATCGCGTTCCTGTGCGCCAAGCACAACGTCCTCGCCATCACCGACGAAGTGTACGAAGACCTGACCTACGCCCACGAGCATGTCCGCCTCGCCACGCTCCCGGGCATGAGCGAGCGGACCATCACGCTCTCGAGCCTGGGAAAGACGTTCAGCCTGACCGGCTGGAAGATCGGCTGGGCGATCACGACGCCGGAACTGTCGCGAGCCGTGCGCGCCGCGCACCAGTTCCTGACCTTTGCCACCGCCACGCCGCTGCAGATCGGCGCGATCGCCGCGATCGAGCGCGGCACGCCGTACGTCACCTCGCTCCGCGCGCAATTCTCCGAGGCCCGCGAATTCCTCGCCGCGACCCTCGCGTCGCTGGGCTTCGGCGTTGTCATGCCCCGCGGCACCTACTTCATCATGGCCGACCACTCCGAGGTCTCGCGCCGCATGGGCGTCGCCGGCGATGTCGAGTTCTGCCGCCAGTTGCCCGAGCGTTTCGGCGTGGCGGCCATCCCTCCAAGCGTCTTCTTCGACAACCCCGAGCACGGGCGTTCGCTCGTCCGATTCGCGTTCTGCAAGAAGCGTGAAACGCTGGAGGAAGCCGCGAGGCGACTGCGCGCGATCGGGCCGGCGCCGCGTGCATAGGAGCGCCGCAAGTGGAAGAATGGCGTCTCATCGCGGACATGATTGTGCGTGCGGCGCTCGACGCCGCCGACGCCGGAAACGCCGTGCGCCGCGCGTGGACACCGCTCCCCGACGCCCCGCTGCTGGTGCTGTCGATCGGCAAAGCCTCGATCGAGATGGCCCGTGCCGCGGAGGTGCTGCTCGGACGTCGTGAGTTCGAAGGAATCGTCACCGCGATCCCGGAGCGCATGGGCGCGGCCGGCATGGCGCCTTGCGCCGACAGTGCCGCCGTTGCTTCAGGCCCAGCGCTCGCCCCGCGCTGGCGCGTCTTCCCCTGCGACCACCCGCTCCCGACGCCGCGTAACATCGAGGCGGCCGCCTTCATCGAGTCGCGCGTGCGTGACTTCTCCGCATCTCACCGAGGGCGCGCGCAACTCGTCATGCTCATCTCCGGCGGCGGTTCGGCCCACCTCACCCTTCCCGACAACACCATCCCGCTCGGCGAGTATGTCGAGCTCCAGCGACGCCTCATGCGCGCTGGCGCGACCATCCAAGAACTCAACGCCGTGCGGAAGCATGTCGAGCGATTGAAGGGCGGACGCCTGGCCGAGCTCGCGCAGGGCCTCGGCATCCGCGTCATGCTGATCTCCGATGTCATCGGCGACCCGCTCGACGTCATCGCCAGCGGCCCGCTCGCGCCGGACCCGACCACCTTCGCCGACGCGATCGGCGTGCTCGAGCGCCACGCCCAGCGAAGCTCTTGCCCCGCGATCGAGGCGCTGCTCGCCCGCGGCGCTCGCGGCGAGTTGCACGACACCCCAAAGCCCGGCGATGCCGTCTTCCGAAATGTCGAGGCACAAGTCATCGCAAGCAACGCGTGTGCCGTCGACGCGGTCGCGGCTGCGATGCAGTCACACTTCAACGAGGTGCGGCACCAGACATCGCTCACCGGCGAAGCGAAGGATGTCGCGGGCCAACTCGTCGATGAACTCGCCAAGGCTCAGACTGCGACTCGCACGCCCACCTGCCTCGTCTGGGGCGGCGAGCCGACGGTCAGCGTCGGGAACAGCGGAGGCCGCGGCGGGCCCAGCCAGGAAATCGCCCTCGCCGCCGCGATCGAACTTGAACGCCGGCACATGGACAACGCCTGCGTGATCGCGTTCTCGACCGACGGCATCGACGGCCCGACCTCGAACGCCGGCGGCATCGGCGACGCCGCGCTCTGCCGCGAGCTCCGCGCCCACGACCCCCGGGCCATGCTCGCCGCCCACGACAGCGCGACCGCCCTCGAACTCGCCGCTCGCGCGATCAAGACCGGACCGACCGGCACGAACGTCAATCACATCTTCGTGGCGTGTTCGAGTGTCTAGAAATCGTTGATCAGTATGTCCTTCAGCGCCTCGCGCGAAAGCACGTGCCCCTTGACGTGCCCGTCCACGTACGCCGTGTTCATCACCTTGCCGTGGCGCTTCTGGTCGAACTGCTGCATGAGCCCGTTCTTGTCGTACGCCTCGTTGTAGTTGTACAGGTTGTCGCCCTTGACCTCGACAAAGTCCCACACCGTGATCCACTTGTCAGTCTTGGGCTCGCCGTCGGCGATGTAGAACACCTTGCTCGGGAACTGCACGCGATCCAGCTTGCCAAGGTGCCGATAGATCTTCTTATCCGGCGTGTACCTCAGCTGCCCCAGCACGTATTCGTTGAACATGAACGACGTCATCTCGCGCACGCCGTTCGGCCCGCCGTACGAGCCCTCCGACGGCGTCAGCGTGATCGCCAGTTGCTTGTTCTGCGTCGCCGAATCCGTCGCCGCGTAGTCAAACGTCTGGTCGTCCGGGCAGCGCTGCAGCTTCGCCAGGTACGGGTGCATCCCGCCCACACCGATCTGCGTCCGCAGAATGTCGCGAGAGCTCGTCTCGATGTCCGCCCCCGCGAACACCCCCAGCGCCGCGAAAAACGGCAGCGGCCTCCTCACGCCCGAATCGTCATAGCTCGGGACCCACGGGAAGCTCTTGTCGTTGAACGTCGTCGCCAGGCTGTACGTGTTCAGGTATCCCGCCACCGGCGCCCGCCCCTTGTGCTGCGCGCCGAACGCCGCCGTGAGCTGCACCGTGTCACGGATCGTCGACGCGCACTTGATCTGCCGCCCCGCCGACCGCGCCTTGCCGAGCGCCGGCAGCAGGATCGCGATGAGCAGCGCGATGATCGCGATCACAACCAACAGTTCGATCAGGGTGAAGGCGCGCCGAGACATGGGAGCCTCCTTCCGCCGCAAACAGTCTACCACCAACCGCCAGACCGGTTCAATCCCCATCCGCCCCGCGAACCACCGCCCCGTCTTTGACAATGGCGCCCACCCGCTCCAGCAGCGTCACGTCCGCCCGCGGGTCGCCCCTCACCGAAATCAGGTCCGCCCGCTTGCCCGGCTCCAGCGTCCCCACCAGCCGCGACATCCCGCACAGCTCCGCCGCCGTGATGGTCGCCGAAATGATCGCCTGCTCCGGCGTCATGCCGCCCTTCACCATCAGCCCAAACTCGCGCGCGTTCTCCCCGTGCGTCGAAACACCGGTGTCGGTCCCGAACGCGATCTTCACCCCGCCCCCGTGCGCCTTGCGGAACATCTCCAGCATCCGCGGCCCCACGATCGCCGCCTTGTCCGCCACGACCTTGAGGTAGTACCCCGGCACTTTCGCGTTGGCGCTCACCGTCTCGCCAGCCAGGAGCGTCGGCACCAGGTACGCGCCCTTCTCCTTGAAAAGCCTCACCGACTCATCATCCAGATACGTCCCGTGCTCGATCGAATCGACCCCCGCACGCAGCGCCGCGTTGATCCCGTCCACGCCGTGCGCGTGCGCCGCGGCCTTCCGCCCCATCGCGTGCGCCGTCTCCACGATCGCCTTCAGCTCATCATCGAAAAAATGCTGCGCCAATCCCGCGCTGCTCGGCGACAGCACGCCCCCCGTCGCCGTCAGCTTGATGCAGTCCGCCCCCAGCTTCACCTGGTTCCGCACCGCTTTTCGGCATTCGTCCGCGCCGTCCGCCACGCCGTCCTCGGCCCCCGCCAGCCCGAACACGTCCGATCGCACGCCGTTCGTCGGATCGCCGTGCCCGCCCGTCACGCTGATCGCCTTCCCCGCCGCGATGATCCGCGGCCCGACCACATCGCCGCGGTTGATCGCGTCACGCAGTTTGACCACCACCTCGCCGCCCGCGCCAAGATCGCGCACCGTCGTGAACCCCGCCATCAGGTTCTTCTTGGCAAACATCACCGATCGGAACGCCGAATCGACCTCGTTCTCCGCCAGCATCCGCAGTCGCATGTCGGGCGTGAACTCCATCGCCAGGTGCACGTGGCAATCGATCAGCCCCGGCAGCACGAACTGGTCCGACAGATTCAGCTCTTCGCTCGACGCGCCCGCCGGGATCGACGCCTTCGCGTCAAGCCCCGTCAGCACCGAGTCCACCGCCCCGTTCTTCACCACCAGCGTCACGTTCTTCTTCGCCGGCGTGCCCGGCACATCCAACAGCGTGCCGCAGCGCACCACCAGATACCGATCAGCCTGCCGCGCCATCGCGGCGGTACCGCTCAGCAGCACCACCGCCCCCGCGATCATCGCCGCAAGCCGGCGCAAAATCGACTCGCACCTCCCTTGCCACCCCCACGAAGCAGCCCCGGAACTCCCCGCGAAAAAGTGCCCCGAGCGCACGGAACTCGTTTCCGTGGCCCTGTCTCGCTGCTTCGCTGCTTCGCTGTCTCGCTTCACGGTCTTCCCTTCAACAAAAAACCGGCGACGCAGTCGCGCCGCCGGCAAGGAGATTACACGAGTTTCACACGACCTGCGCCCGCGGCGCTCGGACTACCGCTGCTCGGGCGGGATCCCCATCCCGCGACGGTCCGGGCTCGCCGGCCGCTTCGGCGGCCTGTACCCGTTGACCTTGATCTCGCTCAGCAGGTGGTCCGTCACCGCGTCAAGCTGCGGATCAACGCCCGCCGAAAGCTTCGACGGATCATCGATCACCTCGACATCCGGGTCGACGCCGTGCCCCTCAACGCCCCAGTTCCCGTCGGTCTTGTAGAAGCCAAACGTCGGGACGCTGATGCCGCCGCCATCGATCAGCCCGGGGTTCCCCGAGATGCCGACCAGCCCGCCCCACGTGCGCGTGCCGAACAGCTTGCCGATCTTGTTCAGCCTGAACAGCCACGGGAACATGTCGCCGCCCGAGCCCGCCAGACCGTTGATCAGCATCGCCTTCGGCCCCTGGTGGCTGTCCGGCGGCCAGGTCCAGTCCTGCCCGTCACGCTTCGCCCAGTAGTTCGTCACCGGGCGATTGAGCAGCTCGATGAACCGCGTGGGGATCTGCCCGCCGCCGTTCCAGCGATCATCGATGATGAGCGCCTCCTTCCCGCGCTGCCCGATGAACTGGCGGAACAAATCGTTCTGCCCGTCCACGCCCGTGTTCGGCACGTAGATGTACCCGACCTTGCCGTCCGAACGCTTCTCGACGTACTGGCGATTCTGCTCGATCCACGAGCGATAGCGCAGCCCCGCCTCGCCGCCGATCGGCTTCACGAGCACCTCGCGGGCCGACGCGTCCATCACCGGCTTCTCGCTCACCGTGATCGACGTCGTGCGGTTGGCCGTATCGATGAACGCCGCCCACACGTCCTTGCTTGCGTCCACCGGCACGCCGTCCACCGCCAGGAGATAGTCGCCCTCCTTCACGTCCACGCCCAATTGGCTCAGCGGCCCGCGCGCGTCCGTGTCCCAGTCGCCGCCCGAGTAAATCTTCGCGATCTTGTACGCCGCCCCCGCGTCGCCCTTCACCAGCTCATAGTCGCACCCGAGCATCCCCACGCCGATCTGCGGCGAAGACTCGACCTCGCCGGGGCTGGTGATGTACGCGTGCCCGATGTTCAATTCCGAGATCAGCTCGCCCTGCACGAACGCCACGTCCTCGCGGCTGGCGCAGTCCTCGATCATCGCCAGGTAGTGAACCCGCAGCGACGCCCAGTCCACGCCGTGCATCGTCGGCTCGTAGAAGAAATCGCGCTGCAGACGCCAGGTGTCCATGAAAATCTGGACCCACTCCTTGCGCGGGTTGATCGTCACCAGCATCCCCGCCGTCGGCACGTTCGTCGACTTCCCGCCGCCCGCCGAGGCGTCCATCACGCTCATCGAGCCGCCGCGGAACACCAGGAGCTTCTTCCCGTCGGCCGAGATGTCAAAGCCCATCGCGCCGTCGGTCACCGACTTCTCGCTCTTCGAGTCGTCCTTGGGATCAAAGATCTTGATCCCGCCCGGCGAGCCCGCCGCGCCCTGACGCGCGTAGATCAGCTTGCCGTCCTCGCTGCTGGCCAGCCGACCGAAATTCCCCGAGCCGACCGGGAGCGCGATCGCCCGCCGCTCAAACCCGGCGAAATCGATCTTCACCTCCTTCACCTCGCCCGGCTTGGCCGCGTCCGCGCCCGCCGCCGCGCCGCCGCCCGAAGCGCTCGGCCCGCTGGTGCGCTTCCCGCTCCACGCGCCCGACTCGTTCCCCACGCTCCAGGTGCCGGACGCTTCCTGCCCCTTGATCGTGCCGTTCAGCACGACGGTTTGCTGCCCGACCGCCAGCGAGAGATTCAGCGCGCCCGAGCCCTTGTCAAAGGTGCCCGTCAGCCCGCCGCTCCCCATCGCGCTGGTCGCCGAGCCCGTCACCTTCCCGTCCGCCGCCACCGCGATGTTCAGCTTGAACGGCAGCCCGCCCGGCGGCAGGTTCTGCCCGCCCGTCACCATGCAGTCCCACGTCCCGCTCACGCCGTCGTCCGCCACCGCCGCCGCATCCGCCGGCTTGTCCCCCGGCTTCTCCGCGGGCTTGTCACCCGCCGGCGCCGCGTCCTTCTTCTCGTCCTTCTTGTCTTCCTTTTTGGGCTCGTCCTTCTTCAGCTCCTCCTCGTCGCTCTTGAGCGGCAGGGGGTTCTTCACATCATTCCGCAGCGGCACCATGTACAACTGCTGCGTGCCGTTGTACACAAACGTCGTGTCCACGTCGCTGTAGGTGGGAGAGTTGAAGTTCCGCGTCGACACAAAGTACAGGAACTCGCCCTTGCGATCGAACACCGGCGACGCCGCCGGGAACGTCGAGCTCGTCACCCGCGTCTTCTCGCCCGTCTTCACGTTGTAGACCCACACGCACCCGTTCTGGTTCGTGTCGTCCGCCCGCGCGTACGTGAACCAGTTCGAGTCCGCCGACCAGTTCACCGTTGTCGGGTTCGACGTCGGGTCCTGGTCCACCACCTTCGTCTCGCCGCTTTCCACCGTCGTCAGATACACGCGACCCGCCTGGTCGGTGAACTGGATGAACTTCGAGTCCGGCGACCACGTGGGGCTATACCGGAACCCCGCGCCCAGGTTCGTCAGCTTCCGCGTCTCACGCCTTGGCTCCTCGACCTTCGGCTCTTCCTTCTTCACCTCATCCTTCTTGGCCTCATCCTTCTTAGCGTCGTCCTTTTTCTCCTCGACCTTCGGCTTGGCGTCCGAAGGCCGGATGTACAGCTCATACTCGCCCGACTCGTCGCTGAAATACGCGATCCACTTCCCGTCCGGCGACCACGACGGATCACGCTCAAACACGCCGTCCGTCCGCGTCAGCGAGCGCACCACGCCCTCGTTCGCCGGCGCCGACCACAGGTCGCCCCGCGCCTCGATCGCCACTCGCTTCCCCGTCGGCGAGATCGAACCGCCGCTGATGTTCTTGGCTTGGTCCACCGTCCGCGGCCTGATCGTCGGCCGATCACCCGGGATCGTGATCTTCACTTCCGTCGCCTGCCGCGTTCCCAGATTCAGCAGCATCAGCTTGCTGCCAAGCTGGAACACGATCTCGCCTTTCCCATCCGAGCCCGGCCCGATGCTCGGCCACTTGGTGTCGTCGTCCTTATAGCTCGTGATCTGCTCGTGCTTCCCGCCCGCCACGTCATACGCCCAGATGTTCATCCGGTGCTCGGGCCCATTGTCGCTGTGGTAGTACAACACCTTCCCGTCGCCGTTCGGCACCCACATCGGGATCGAATCCACACCCTCATACTCCGTCACCCGCTTCGACGTCTTGTCCTTCAGGTTGAACAGCCAGATGTCCGTCGCCATCCCGCCCCGATACCGCTTCCACGTCCGGTTGTCCACCGAGTGCGGCGTGTACGCCAGCCACGTCCCGTCCGGGCTGATCGAGCTGAACGCGCCATACGGCACCGGCAACTTCTCCGGCATCCCGCCCGTCGGCGCCACCGTGAAGATCTGCGATTGACGCTGCAACCCCGCCAGCCCGTTGCTGATGAAGAGCAACTTCCCGTCCGGCGTCCAGTCCGACAGGTTCTCCCCCGCCGGGTGGTGCGTCACACGCGACGCAAACCCGCCGCCCGACGGAATCACATAAATGTCCCGGTTGCCGTCGTAGTTCCCCGCGAACGCGATCGACTTCCCGTCCGGGCTGAAACGCGGGAACGCCTCCTGCCCCGGAGGGCTCGCCAAGGGCGTGGCCATGCCGCCCGCTTTGGGCGCCACCCACACGTCGTTCGCGTACACAAAGCAGATCCGGTCCGCGCTCACGTCCGGGAACCGCAGCATCGTCGGCGCGGGCGTCACGTCGGCCAGCGCCGCGCCCCCAATCGCCGAACCCGCCAACGCGGCCAGGATCATGGTGCGAGACGTCCCGGGACGAATCCCCCGACGAGTGCCAATTGTGTTCAAGCGTGAATCCCCGTTCTCTCAGCTTCGCGTGCGGGCCCTCGAGGGGCCCATATGTGGACCAGCGTATACCGGACCAGCCCCCTTGGGTTTCACCGCCGGGTCCTTACCCGGGCGAGTCGTGAAATTCCGTTGACCTGTTCAATCGTTGACAGTATTCTTCCTGTATAGGAAGAACAACAATGCCACGCCGCCATTCACCATCCCCGGCTCCCGACCTCGCCGCCTCACTCGTCGAGCTCGGCCTGACCCCCGCCGAGGCCGAGGTCTACGCCTTCCTGCTCTCGGAATCGCCCGCCACGGGCTACCGAATCGCCCAGGCCATCGGCCGCCCCGTCGGCAATGTCTACAAGGCCGTCGAGGCCCTCGAAGCCAAAGGCGCCGCCCTCGTCGCCGACGACGACGACCACCGCGTCGCCCGCGCCGTACCCCTCGCCCACTTCGTGGCCCGGCTCCGCTCCCGCGTTCAATCCGCCTGCGCCGCCGCCCAGGCCGCCGCCGATTCGCTCGCTCCGCCCAGCCCCGCCGACTTCGACGACCGCCTCTACCGCCTCGCCAACGCCGACCAGTTCATCGCCCGCGCTCGCGCCCTCATCGACGACGCCGCCACCTTCATCCTCGCCCTCGGCGCGCCCGCCGCCTACGACCCCATCGCGGACTCCCTCGTCGCCGCCGCCGCCCGAGGCATCCCCGTCGCCATCAAGTCCCTCATCCCACTCGACCTCCCCGGCGTCCGCGTCATCGAGGACCACCGCGGCGAAACCGCCCTCTTCAACGCCCCCGGCCACTGGCTCAGCCTCAACGCCGACGGCGGGCAAGTCCTCGAAGCCATGCTCGATCCCGACACCGCCGACGTCCTCACCGGCTACTGGACACGCCATCCCCTCATCGCCTGGACCTCCTACACCGGCCTCTACTCACGACTCATCCTCGAAGACCTCCGCGCCAACCCCGGCAGCCCCGTGCCCACCCGTGGCGATCCGCGCTGGGCCCCCTTCGAGCACCCGCTCTCCGAGGGCAAGCGCCTCATGGTCGAACGATTCCGCACCCCCTCGCCCGGCGCACGCCGCTCCGCACGCAGGAAAAGAGAAGGAGACGATTCGTGAACAGGTTCTCCCGCCGTTCGTTCGTGCTCGCGCTCGCCGCGAGCATCACCGCTCTCACCCCGCCCGCCCGCGCCGGCGGCACCGAACTCCTCGTCTGCAACTTCAACTCCGATTCCGTCACTCGCTACGACCTCGCCACCGGCGACTACCTCGGCACGCTCGACCCCGCCGCCAACATCGACGGCCCGCTCTGCGCCCGCCTCGGGCCCGACGGCTTCCTCTACGTCGCCTCCGAGGGCAACAACAAAGTCGTCCGCTACAACCCCAACACCTGGACCTACAAGGACACCTTCATCTCCGGCAATGGCCTCACCCAGCCCACCGGACTCACCTGGGACAAGAACGGCGACCTCCTCATCTCCTCCTTCGACGCCGATTCCATTCTCAAGTTCGACGGCACAACCGGCGCGCCCAAAGGCACCCTCGTTACCCCCGCCCAAGGCACCCTCAACGGCCCAGACAACGGCACCATCGTCGGCCCCGACGGCGCCCTCTGGGTCCCCTCCTTCTGGAACAACCGCGTCATCCGATACAACGCCGACTCCGGCGCGACCCTCGGCCAATTCGCGTCGGTCGGTCGCCCACGCGTCATGGAGTTCCGCGACAACTCCATGTTCATCACCAGCGAGACCAACAACTCCGTCCGCAAGTACGACATCAACACCGGCCAATACCTCGGCAACTTCGTCGCTTCCGGCTCCGGCGGCCTCACCACGCCCATCGGCATGGCCTTCACCCCCGACATCCTCTACGTCACCTCCAGCAACAACAAAGTCCTCAAGTACGACGCCGCCTCCGGCGCCTTCCTCGGCCAATTCACCGGCGATCACCTCGACCTGCCCACCTTCGTCACCGTCGTTCCCTCGCCCGCCGCCGCGCTCGTGCTCCTCGCGCCCCTCGCGCGACGCCGCCGCTGACGCCGCGTGCCTTGATAGATCGGTGCTCCGCGCGCTTTGGTAGGCCGGCACTCCGCGCCGACGCCTTCCTGATCTCCTCGCCTCGTCGCGTCCGCCTCCTCTCCTCTCCTCTCCTTTCCGATCGTGTCCTCTCCTCTGCGCTCTCCGCGACCTCTGCGTTCAACTTCTTCTCTGTGTCTCTGTGTTGACCTCTTCCCCCTCTTCTTTCCGCTGATTCCTCCGCGTTCGGTCTTTCTCTCCCCCGAATGCCGAATCCCCAATGCCGAATGCCGCGCCTCCCGGTTAGCCCCCGCTTACCACCGCGATTGTGCGCACCAAAGCGTCCGTCTTTTTCCCCTCTTCCCAGATTTCCGAAAAAAATCTTCTCGCCCCTTCCCCCCTCGCGCAACCCCCTCCGCGGCCTTGCTTTATTTGGCGCTTTAGCGATTTGAACTTTGGCGATTTCTCCCGCGCATCACCGCAACTTTGCGCACCAAAGCGTCCGTCCGCCCCCTTGTCGGAGAGTGCGTGCGTTCCCCGCCGCTCTTTGACAAGTGAATACACCGGCCTCGGGTCGCCAGCCGTGCCATCGATGTCGCGGAGCGACATCGATGCATTTCGCGCCCGGTGCGATTGGGTGGCACCGCTCGCCCCACCGGTCCGTGGCTCTTTTTCATTTGGCAATTTGGCGCTTTGGCCACTTTGCGATTTGCTCCACCATGCCACCGAAATCGGCCTTGCGACTTCGATGCTCTTCATCGCGATCCGCCGCCGCTACTTCCTCGGTGCGTCCGGCGCGTCCGGCGTCGCCGGCGCACTCGTGGGCGCGCCCGGTGTCGCCGCCGCTCCCTGGGCACGCTGCAAATACCGGCGAAAAACTCGGCGGACATACTCACCCTGCTGAGACGGCACCACCTGCTGCTCGATCGATCGCTCCGCGCCCTGGGCCGCGCGGCGCACGGCCTCCGCGCCCGACGCCGAGCGCGAAGACGAGGTCCGCTCGCCCGCGTTCCCCGCGGGATCAAACCAGTCCGAGATCACGCGATCCTCCGCCGTGGGCGCCTGCCCGCTCGTGCGATCCCGCATGTCGATCGTCTTCGTCTCCGCGTCGCCAAACCGCCGCGGCGTGCCGCGCTCGCGCCCCGGCCCGTCGCCGGGCTGATCGCCCCGCCCGCGGCCGCCCGAACGATCAAGCCCCAGCGACCTGGCCAGTTCTGACAGCTTCTTCATGTCCTCGGGCGAGGCGTGCTTCACGAACTCCTCTGCCGCTTGACGCGCCGCGTCTTGAGAGTTCTCATCGCGTTCTCCGCCGGCGTTGTTGTTGTTGTTGCTGTTGTTGTTGTCCGGCATTCCCTCGGCCATCTTCCGTGCCAACTCCCGAAGCTTCTGCTGCTGCTCGGGCGTCGCGTCCTTCATCAGCTGCTCGGCCTGCTCCAGCATCTTCTTCGCCACCTCCGGCGACACCGAATTCGGGTCCGGCTTGGGCCTCCGCTTCGCCAACTCCCTCGCCGCCTCCGCGGCCTTGTCGATCTGCTCCGGCGACGCGTTCTCCAGCGTCTTCATCGCCTGCTCACGCAAACGATCCGCCAGCTTCGAATCGCGCGACGCGTTCTCCTGCGCTTCCTGAGCCTCTTTCAAGGTGTCGGCCAACCTCTGCAGCCCCGGCGCATCGGGACGAGGCGACTTCTCACCATTCGGCGCTGCATCGGGCTTGTCCGTCTCAGACTTGCCCGTCTCCTGCTTGCCCTCGTCGGGCATGCCAGGGCTGGGTTTGCTTGGGTCCGGCCTCGTGCCCTCCAGCCTTTGATCGCTGCTCTCGCCGCCGTTCTTCTGCGGCGTAGGAGTCTTCTCGCCGTTCGCATCGGGGCGAGGCGACTGACCCGGCGCCGTCGAAGGCTGCCTGTCGCCCTGCTGCTGGTTCTTCTGCTCGGCGCCCTGCGCCTTGTCGTCCGACGTTGGAGCCGGTTTGCCTTGATCTGATTTGCCCTGCTCAGACTTGTCCTGTTCAGGATTGCCCAGACCTTGCTCGCCCTGCTTGTCTACCTGCTTCTCACCCTGCTGCTCGCGCTTGGTTTCGCCCGGCTGATCTCCCGGCTTGGGCTGATTCTGCCGCGGCGTCTTGCCGTTGCGCGTGGTTTGCTGCTGCTGATCTCCGGGCTTGGGCTCGCGCGATTGCTCGCCCGATTGGCCGGACGGACGATCCGAATCTCCCTTGCGCTGATTCGTGTCTCGCGGCTTGTCTGACTTCGACAGGTCCCGCGCCGCATCCTCCATCGCCCGGCGCAGCTGATCCTTCCGCTGCTCCGCGCTCGACGCCTTGGGCTTCTCTTGATCGGCGGGCTTCCCCTGCGGCTTGTCCTGCTCGGCGCTCGCAGGCTCGCTCTCAGGCTTCTCGTTCGGTGTGCCGCTCGGCGGCGCGGGCGGCGCCGACTCATCGGGTTTGCCCGCGTCCGGCTTGTGCTCGCCTGGCGGCGTGGTCTGGGCGCTTGTGGGCGCGGGTTGCCGGGCGTCGGGCTTGTTTTCGTCGGGTGTGCCTTCGTTGGGCTTGTCCTCGTTGGGCTTGTCCTCTTTGGGCTTCGCGGCGGTTGACTGACTTTCCTCAGGCTTCGCGGCGTCTGTCTTCGCATCGCTCTTGTCGGGCGCGGCGTGATTGGATGCGTCGCGCTTGTCCGCTTCGCCGTTCTCGCGCGGAGGTTCACCCGGGCGATCGCTCTCACGCGCGGCGTCCTGTTCCGCGTTCGTCGCGTTCTCCACGTTATTCCGATTCGCCGCGCTCGCGCCGGGGCTCGCGGCGTCCTGCTTGGCCATCTGCGTTGCGAGGTCGCGGAGTTCGCTCGCCAGGGCCGCACGTTCATCCGGCGACATCGACGGCATCTGCTCCACCAGCTCGCGTGCCGCCTCCTCGGCCGCGGGCAGATCGCCGCGCGTGAGCGCCTTGGCGAGTTCCGATGTGTCGCTCCCACCCGCGTCGGGCGTGGTTGGATCGGCGTGGGTCGCGCGTGCGGCGGAGAGCAGCGAATCGCGCAGGGCATCCTGAGTCGCCAGCTCGCGATCGGCGTTGTCCTTCAGCGACTGGGCCAGGCGCTCGAGCGCTTTGGCCGACAGCGTGCGTGCATCGGCGGGCAACGTTCGGCCGGCCGCAAGCTCACGCTCCACATCCGCGATCGACTCGAGCTGTCGCTGCACGTCGGGCGTCGCGAGCGTGGGCTCGCCCTTCATCGACTCGATCACCTTGGCCGCGGCCCGAACCTGCTCGCCCGCTTGCTTGACCTCTTCCTTGCTCACGGGCGGCACGACAACCGTCGCCGGCGGGCGCGTGCGAACGAGCACACCCGCGCCGATCGCAAGCACCACGATCGACGGCCACACCGCCCAGGCGCGATCGGCACGGATCGGCACCGCGACATCGGCGCGAACATCACGCGCGAGCGCCTCGGCGTGGCGCACCGCGAGTTCCGCGAATCCCGCGTCAACCCCCGGCGGCGGGTGATCGTGCAGGTCGATGGCGGAGGTCAGCCGGTCCTTGAGCGACAGGTTCTCGTCGAGCGTGAGCGTGCCTCGGCGCGACCGCGCCGGGCGGGCCAGCGCGAGCGCCGCGGGGACCGCCGCCAGCGCCATCGGCGCCGCGATCAGCCACCACCAGTCGAGGGCGCGAAGCCACGGCGAGGGCACGAATTTCCATACGAAAACCAGCGCCAGCGCGACAATCGCCGCGGAAGAAAGCCATCGGCCCGCCATCGACAACGCGCGGGCGCGGATGGCGCGGCGGTCGGCGAGCGCGCCGACGCGCCGGGTCTCGGCCGGATCGGTGATCGCGGGATTGCCGGTGGCGGCGTTGTTCACCATGAATGGTACGTCGGGAGCGGTGGGGGGTGTTCGCCATTCGTGCGGCCGTTACACATGCGATGCATACCCTCCGCCATGCCGATCAACGCCACCCACGACGCGAGCATCAAGAGCTGGGTCGAGTCCGCCAACGACCCCGCGACCGATTTTCCCATCCAGAATCTGGCGATGTGCGCCTTTGAGGTTTCGCACGGCGGGCACTCGCACGAGCACATCGGCGTCTTGATCGGCGACCAGGTGCTGGACATCGGCGCGCTGCTGGAGGCCAACGCGTTCAACCGCCAGGAGCACGAAGAGGTCGCGTATGTCCTTGAAATGATGAGGTGGGACATTGTCGCGAGCGTGCCGGGGATGATGACGAAGGTGCGCGAGGTCTTGCAGTGGTTCTTGCGGAGCGACACGCAGATGGGACAGCAGCTCAAGCGCATCCGCCAGAAGGCGCTGATCCCGCAGAGCGAGGTCAAGTTCGTGCCCGCGATGGCGATCGGCAACTACACCGATTTCTACGCGTCGGTGCATCACGCGACCAATGTCGGCTCGATGTTCCGCCCCGACAACCCGCTGCTCCCCAACTACAAGCACGTGCCGATCGGGTATCACGGGCGGTCGTCGTCGATCGTCGCCAGCGGCACGGAGATCAAGAGGCCGCGCGGGCAGCAATCGCCGCCTGAGGATCAGCCGGGCGCGTTGCCTTCGTTCGGCCCGTGCAAGATGCTGGACTACGAGCTTGAGATCGGCGCGTTCATCGCGCCGGGCAATCGGATGGGCGAGCCGATCGCGATCAAGGACGCGCGCGCGCACATCGCGGGCCTGTGCCTGCTGAACGATTGGTCGGCGCGGGACATTCAGAAGTGGGAGTACCAGCCGCTCGGGCCGTTCCTTGCGAAGAACTTCGCGACGACGGTTTCGCTGGGGATCGTGACGCTCGATGCGCTGGAGCCGTTCCGGGCGCGCGGGTATGAGCGGGGCGAGGGCGATCCCACGCCGCTCGAATATCTGCGCGACGAGGACGACGCGAAGAGCGGCGGATTCGACATCAAGCTCGAGGTGCTGCTGCGCTCGCGCGAGATGGCGACGCGAGGGCTTCCGCCATTGCGGCTCAGCCTCGGCGACTTTGGCTCGATGTTCTGGTCGCTGGGCCAGTTGATCGCGCACCACACCAGCAACGGATGCCCGCTGCAGCCGGGCGACTTGATCGGAAGCGGCACGATCTCGGGGCGCGAGGCGTCGTCGCGCGGTTGCCTGTTAGAATTGACCTGGCAGGGAATCGGCCCGGACAAGAAGCCTCTGCCTCGCAAGCCGATCCAGTTGCCGACGGGCGAGACCCGCACGTTCCTCTCTGACGGCGACGAGATTATCTTCCGCGGGTGGTGCGAGCGCGAGGGGTTCAGGCGGATCGGGTTTGGCGAGTGCCGCGGGACGATCGTGGCGGCGGAGTGAAGAAGTGGTCGGGTGGTCAGGTGGCGAAGTGGCGAAGTGGCGAAGGTGATTGGCACTCGCTTGACCATTTCAAGTCCAGCGCGTGATGATCCGCCTGCCTCGCTGCCTCGCTGCCTCACTGCCTCGCTGCCTCGCTGCCTCGCTGTTTCGCTACAACCTGACCGCGATGCTCGTGACATTCTGCGCGCGCCACGAGCCGAAGAACTCTTGTTTCCAGTAGTAGCGGACGAGCTCGCCGGTGTTGTTGACGCCCATGACGGAGAGCCCGCCGTCGCTTGATGCGACGCCGCGGAGCTCGTTGACGGGGAGCGACATGCCATTGTCGTCGGTCGCGATGTCGGAGAGGATGGTGACCTGCCAGCCGACGATTGCGTTGGTGGGCGACCACCAGTAGACGCATGTTTTCCCGGTGGTGTTGTCGATGCCGACGATGTTCAGGCCGTCCCACGAGGAGACATAGCTGGTGACGGAGCCGGCGCGGAGGGTGGGAGCGTTGAAGGTGATGGTGAGGTTGTCCTGTTTCCAGGTGCCGCCGAAGCTTG
>JAEUJA010000095.1 GCA_016793195.1 Phycisphaerae bacterium | reverse complement strand
CGTTCGCGGCGGTGCTGCGCGAGATGTTTGGCGACGCGTCGATCCGGGTGGCGCTGGCGCGGGACGGCCGCGCGGGCTGCGAGTTTTTGCATCACGCGGCGCTGTCGGGTCTGCTGGCGGCGGGGCTCGACGTGGTGGACCTGGGCGTGGTGATGACGCCGACGGCGGGGGTTGCGGTCGATCGCGCCGGGGCGGCGGCGGGGATGATCCTCACGGCCAGCCACAATCCGCAGGAGTGGAACGGGCTGAAGTGCCTGGTGCGGGGCGCGGGAGCGCCCGCGGGAAGCGTTGACGCGTGCGCGCCGGACGCGGCGCTGGCGGACCGGATCATCGCGAAGTTCAAGAGCGGCGGATCGTTGCTCGTGGCGTGGGACAGGCTGGGTCGGCGCTCGCTCGACGAGGAATCAACGCAGGCGCATGTTGATCTGGTGGTCGATGCGCTGGAAGAGCTCGATTTTGTTCGCGCGATCGAGGAGGCCGCGTTCTCGGTGGTGGTTGATTCGGTGAACGGCGCGGGGGCGGAGGGCGCGCTCCTGCTGCTCGAACGCCTCGGCTGCTCGGAGATCCTGCACCTGGGCGGCGAGTCGACGGGCCTCTTCCCGCACACGCCCGAGCCGACGCGCGAGAACCTCGGCGAGCTGTGCCTGGCGGTGCGCGAGGCCGAGGCACATGTGGGGTTCGCGCAGGACCCCGACGCGGATCGGCTGGCGATCATCGACGAACGCGGCGAGTACATCGGCGAGGAGTACACGCTCGCGCTATCGGCGGAGGCGGTGCTCTCGGCGGGCGGGTTTGCGGCGCCGGTGCTCTCGACGAATCTCTCGACGAGCCGGATGCTGGAGGACGTGGCGGCCAAGTACAAGGGGCGCGTGGTGCGCACGGCGGTGGGCGAGGCCAATGTCGTCGACGCGATGAAGCGAGAGCGGTGCGTGCTGGGCGGCGAGGGGAACGGCGGGGTGATCTGGCCGCGGGTGACGTTCGTGCGTGATTCGCTCTCGGCGATGGGGCTGACGCTGGGGTTGATGGCGGCGCGGAAGGCGAAGCTGTCGGCGCTGGTGGCGGCGATTCCGAGTTACGCGATCGTGAAGCGGAAGGTCGACCTTTCGAGCAAGGAGGCGGCCAGGCCGGGGCTTGAAAAACTCGCGGGGCACTTTGCGAGCGAGCGCGTCGATCGTCAGGACGGCGTGCGCGTGGATATTGACTCGAAGCGCGCCTGGCTGCACGTGCGGGCGAGCAACACCGAGCCGATCCTGCGGCTGATCGCCGAGGCGCCGACGGCGGGCGAGGCGAGCGCGCTGCTGGACGAGGCGGCGAAGGTGATCGGATAGGTCGCGGATTCACTTGACGCGAGCGGGGAGTGTTCGCGAGAGAATCGGCGGCAATGGGCAATGGGCAATGGGCAATGGGCAATGGGCAATGGGCAATGGGCAATGGGCAATGGGCAATGGGCAATGGGCAATGGGCAATGGGCAATGGGCAATGGACATTCGGCATTCGTCCAGGCCCTGAGCGGGCGGTCCATCAATCGGCCACGCCTCCCACCATCACCCCGCCACCTGACCACCTGACCACTCGACCACTCGACCACTCGACCACTTTGCCACTCCGCCACGTCGCCGCTTTGGCTTGTTTTCCCTCTTCCCTGTTTCGCTGCTTCGCCGGCTCGCTTTCCTCGATGCCCGGCGCCCGATGCCTCCTCCCCCTTGGCTTTCTTCCCTGATTCCCCTATCCTTGCGTCGATGACCACGCAGCTTCCGATGTACACGCCCGGCCAGCGCGTCCGCGTCACGCAGCAGATGCCGCGTCAGTCCGGCACGCTCACCACCACCATCGAGGGGACGATCGTCCGTGCCGGTCAGGGCAAGACCGGCTCGTGGTTTGCCCACTCCAGGGACAAGAAGCTCTGGCTCGATCGGCTCGAACTCCGCAAGGACGACGGCGAGATGGTCGTCGTCAATCTCGACCATTACTCCAGCGTCGAAGTGCTGTAGGCAGCGAGACAGCGAGAAAGCGAGACAGGGAAGAGAAGAAACGCCCTCCCTGACGGTCGGGCTACTGAAAGACCGAGTCAGCGAGACAGCGAGGCAGCGAGGCAGGGAAGAAGAACTCCCCTCCTGTAGCATCCGGTACGACTCACGACTCACGACTCACGACTCACGACTCACGACTCACGACTCACGACTCACGACTCACGACTCACGCGATCTCGGCGCCTGATGATCCCCGCTCTCGGGCGATTCCGTCCGCCGCCCGCGACGCGGCACACGCATACAGCTCCGCGACCAGCTCCGACAGGAAGTACCTTCCGCGGCGCTTGGCGTATGAATACCAGGGATTCATGAGCACGGACCGCAGCAGGAACACGCCGTGCTTCTCGTAGTCGTCCGCGGAAACGCCGAGGCGTTCGAGGAACGGGCCGACGGTGTTGATCGAGTATTGCCGAGCTGACAGTGACGTGCGGCTGACGAAGAACGACTGTTCGTAGACGCGTTCGCCGGGCGTGAGGTTGAAGCGCTCATAGACGGCGCGGTTGAGGCGGTTGATCTCTTGGAGCGAGCCGCCGAGTTCGGGCCGGAAGGCGTAGCACACGATGTTTGAGCCGGGCGGGCAGAGGCACACCGCGTGCACGCCGCCGGCCTTCTCGACGAACGTCGGATACGACTCGAGAAGCGCGTGGAGTTCACTGGCGTTGCGGATGTTGTCGCGCATCAGCGTGCCGTGCCCGGTGGAGTCGAGCGGGATGAGCGAGTGGCTCAGCCACACGGCGGCGGCGGAGGCGCCGGGCTTGCTTCCCTCGAGCACATAGAGCCCGATGGACTCGCTGGCGCGTTCGGCGTCGGGATCGCCGGGGGGATCGCCGATGTACGGCGCGACCTGGCGCATGAGCGGCTTGACGAGATTGGAGCGGAAGCAGATCGCGCCGGCGGGGTAGGGGATATAGCCGAGCTTGTGTGGGTCGATGGTGACCGAGTCGCAGCGTCCCATGGCTTCCAGGGCCGCGCACTCGCCGTGCTCGGGGAGGTTGAGGTCGATCGATCGCACCACGCCGTCGACCTTGACGGTCGCGCTCGGTTCGCCCAGTCCGGTGCGGGCGGGGATGGTGATGGTGCGGAGGTATCCGCCGTACGCGCCGTCGGCGTGGAGCCAGAAGGAGGATTTGCCGGCGCTCTCGCGCGCGTCGCGGAGCGCGGCGATGCGATCGACGGGGTCGACCGAGCCCTCTTCGGTCGAGCCGACGACGGTGACGACCGCGAGCACATGCCGCCCCGACTTTTCGACGGATTCGATGGTCTGTTCGAGCGAGTCGACGCGCATCCTGAAGTCGGAATCGACGGGCACAGAGACGAGCGACCGCCGCCCCAGGCCGAGGAGGTCGAGCGATTTCTCGAAGCAGTAGTGGTGGGACTCGGGCACGATCACGACCGGCGCGGAGCCGAGCGCGAGGGCGACCGACGCCATGCCGCGTTCGGCGGCGTTGAAGGGCGAAGCGATCATCGCCTCGCGCGCCATCGCCCCGAGCTTCTCGCGCTCGTCGCGGCCTTGGATTTGACGCCACAGCGCTGCGTAGTCTTCCATGGCACGCAATGGCGGCGTGCCGAGCAATTCGGCGTCGGTGCGCCGGTCGGCGAATCGCGTCGCCGGATCAACGAGGCCGATCGCGCGCCGGACGTCGCGCACGACCAGCGGGAGGTACTTCACGGCGCGGGCGGCCCAGAGCGCCTCGATGTTGGCGGTGGTGCCGCCCGAGCAGAGGTGGGCCCACGAGTCGTCGGCGTAGCCGATCATGCGCGAGATCAGGCGCCCGGCTTCGAGCTCGAGTTTCACCGTGACCGGCGCGACCTCGCTGGTCACGTTGTTGGGGTTGTAGAGCATCGCGGCGAAGTAGCCCGCGATCCCGGGGAGCGTCTGCTCGGCCAGCATGTGGGCGGCGTAGCGCGGGGAATGGAACGGGACATCGCCCTTGAGGCGTGCGAGCAATTCGAGGAGGCGATCCTCGAAGGCGTCCATGAACGGCTCGTTGTGGCGGCGGAGCGTCGAGTCGACCACCACGCCGTCCTCGGGAAAATAGTTGCGTCGCCACGCGGCGTAGTCCTCGGCGATCCGCCCGAGCCACATGGTGAACCAGGGCGCGTTTTCGGCCTTGGGCCCCGCGAACCACGCGCTCATCATTCCGAGGTCATCGTTCATGGTTCGCTCCCCGCGCCGAGGGCGAGCTTAGCGTGCCGCCGCCGCGCCCGTCTTCGCGGAGCGCTTCAGCACGAGGTCGCCCCGCGTGGGCTCGAAGCGGGCCTGGAAGAAGCGGAGGTACCTGGGCTCGGAGGTGAAGCGCAGGCCGACGACTCGCTCGGGCTCCTCGAAGAGCGTGATGATCGATTCGGCCGTGACGTCCATGTGCGCCTGGGTGTAAACGCGGCGCGGGATGGTGAGGCGGACGAGCTCGAGCTTGGGAAAGATGTTCTGGCGGGTGTCGGGGTCGCGACCCGCGGAGACCGCGCCGCGTTCCATGGTGCGCACGCCGGATTCGACGTAGAGGGCCGCGGCGAGAGACTGGGCGGGGAACTCTTCGCGCGGGATGTGGGGGAGGAACTTGATGGCGTCGATGAACACGCCGTGCCCGCCGATGGGGCGGATGATGGGGACGCCGGCCTTTTCGAGGAGGCCGCCGAGGTACTCGACCTGCCCGATGCGGGCGCGGATGTGGTCGTACTGGACGGATTCGGCAATGCCGATGGCCATGACTTCCATGTCGCGGCCCGCGAGCCCGCCGTAGGTGTGCAGTCCCTCGAAGAGCACGACCATGTTGCGGGCCTCCTCGGCGAGGGCGTCGTCGTTCACGCAGAGGAAGCCGCCGATGTTGACCAGGCAGTCTTTCTTGGCCGAGTTGGTGCACCCGTCGGTGTGGGAGCAGATCTCGCGGAGGATTTCCTCGATGCTCTTTGTGGCGTAGCCGGGCTCGCGGAGCTTGATGAAGTACGCGTTCTCGACCGCGCGGGTGGCGTCGAGCATGAGCTTGATCCCGTGCGCGTGGCACAGGGCGCTGACGGCGGCGATGTTGGCCATGCTGACGGGCTGCCCCCCGGCCATGTTCACGCAGCACTGAAGGTTGACGTACGGGATCTTGGAAGAGCCGTATTTGTCGATGACGGCCTGGAGCTTGGCGAGATCGACGTTGCCCTTGAAGGGCTCGGTGCTGGTGACGTCGTGGGCGGCGTCGCCGATGATGTCAACGAAGCGCCCGCCGGCCAGCTCTTGATGGGCGCGTGTGGTCGTGAAGTACATGTTGCCGGGAACGACGTCACCCGGCTTGATCATCATGCGGCTGAGGATGTGCTCGGCCCCGCGCCCCTGGTGGGTTGGGATGAGGTGCTTGTAGCCGTAGTACCGATGCACGGCGTCTTCGAGGTGGTAGTAGTTGACGCTCCCGGCGTAGGCCTCGTCGCCGAGCATGAGGCCGGCCCACTGGCGGTCGCTCATGGCGCTGGTGCCCGAGTCGGTGAGCAGGTCGATGTACACGTCCTCGCTGCGGAGCAGGAAGGTGTTGAACCCGGCGCCGGCGATCGCGGCCTCGCGCTCGTCGGGCGTGGTCATCCGCAACGGTTCAACCATCTTGATCTTGAAGGGCTCGGCCCAGGACCGCTTGTTCATGCCATCACCTCGAATCACCCGCGGCCCCGACGCACACCATCGATTGGCCCGATCGATTTATGACTATCATATCCATTGGTCCGATACGGGTCTCGGCGATCCAGTGAGCAGACCGGACATCGGTCAATGGCCTCAATTCTCGAATTCTCATTTGCGAGAAGTGAACGGACCGGTCATGTCCCCATTTTGAGAGGCGGGGCTACTTCTCGGTCTGTGGACCCGATTGTCGTGTGGCACGCCGTATGCAGGGCTCTCAAAAATGGGACACTCGCCGTTCCGAATCCTTCGCCGCGCATCGATGGCCGCCATGGCGTGGCTCGCGCTGGCGTTGGCGGCTTCGCCGGGGGCGTCGGGGCAGATCGCGGGGGCGCCCAAGCGTCCGACGCAGAAGATCGCCCCGACCGACTGCACGACCTCGGAGTGCCACCAGGACATCATCAACCACAAGGTCGTGCACAGCCAGAAGGCGGCGGATTGTGCCGCGTGCCACCTGCAGATCGGCAAGGTGGAGGACCACCAGTTCGCGCTGCCGTCCAAGCCCGAGGACCTGTGCATCAAGTGCCACCAGCTCCCGGCCAAGGCCCACGGGCACCTGCCCGTCACCGAGGGCAAGTGCATGTCCTGCCACGATCCGCACGGATCGCCGTTCAAGGCGACGCTGCGGGGCGATCCCAACAAGGACCTGTGCACCAAGTGCCACCACAAGACGGACGTGACGAACAAGAAGTTCGTGCACGGGCCGGTCGCGGTGGGGGCGTGCTCGACCTGCCACGTCTCGCATTCCTCCGACCGGCCCAAGCTCTTGGCCGACGCCCCCAACGCGCTGTGCATCACCTGCCACGAGGAGACGGGGAAGGCCGAGGACGGCGTGCACCTGCACAAGGCCCTTGAGCAAGGGTGCGTCAACTGCCACGACCCGCACGCGACCGACCACAAGTTCCAGCTTGTCGAGGATTCGCCGAAGCTGTGCCTGTCGTGCCACCAGGAGAAGTTTGACCAGATGACGGCGGGGGCGAAGGTGATCCACCAGGCCGTGTCGCAGGACGGCGGCTGCACCTCGTGCCACAGCCCGCACGCGTCGAAGCTCCCGGGGCTTCAGCGGGCCAGCGAGATCACGACGTGCCTGAAATGCCACGACCGCCAGATCAAGAAGGCGGATGGAAAGTCGATCAGCAACATGGCCAAGCTGCTGGACGCCAACCCCAACAAGCACGGGCCGATCCGCGACGGTCATTGCACGGTGTGCCACGACCCGCACTCGGGCCCGCACTTCAGCCTGCTCTCCGACGAGTACCCGCCCAAGTTCTACGCCGCGTTCTCGATGGACAACTACAAGCTCTGCTTCCGCTGCCACTCGCCGGACATGATCTCGAAGGAAGACGGGACGGGCGTGACCATGTTCCGCGACGGCACAAAGAACCTGCACACCCTCCACGTCAACAAGGAGAACGGGCGCACCTGCCGCGCCTGCCACGAGGTGCACGCCTCGGCGCGCCCGGCGCACGTGCGCGAGTCGGTGCCCTACGGCACGTCGAACTGGATGCTGGAGATCAACTACGAGGCGAGCACCGACGGAGGGAGCTGCGCGCCCGGGTGCCACGCCGCCAAGAAATACACGAGGCCCGCGGGACCCCGGATTCAGCCGACCGAGGACACGGGCAAGCTCCCCTCGAACCTGACGGGCAAGGGGGGCGGCACGAGCGCGACCGCGCCGGGCGCACCTGGCGCGCCCGTTCCCGCGTCGCCCGCCGCGACCGAGCCGGCCAAGTCCGAACCCGACAAGCCCGCGGAGGAGCCCCCGAAGTGAGGCGCGCCGCGCGTACATCCCTGGTGCTGTGGCTCATCGGTCCCGCGTTCCTGGGCGTGGCGGCGTACCTGGCGCTGGCCTCGCCGCCGGCGAGCATCCCGATCGACCAGATGAAGATCATCCCGCGCGACGCGATCAAGGGCGGGGCGTGGCGCGTGGCCAAGGTCGACGCCGCCGGGCTCGTCGCCGGGAGCGACCGCCCGTGCAGCGAGTGCCACAAGCTCTTCACCACGCCGCCGGGCGAGAACAAGGCGCTGGTTCAGCACAAGGACATCGTGATGAACCACGGCATGAACACGCGCTGCCTGAACTGTCACGACGGCGACGACCGCGACGCGCTCGTGCTCCACGACGGGACCCGGGTCGCCTTCACCGACACCCCGCGCCTGTGCTCGCAGTGCCACGGCACCGTCTACCGCGACTGGCAGCTCGGGACGCACGGCAAGACGCTGGGCTCGTGGGACGCCAAGGACGAAAAGCACCGGCGCCTGACGTGCAACGAGTGCCACGAGCCGCACTCGCCGGCGTACAGGCCCATGCCCCCGCTCCCCGGGCCCGGGACCCTGCGGATGGGCGACCAGTCGCGGCCCGCCGAGGCGCACGGCAAGCGATCGCCGCTCCGCCAGTGGTCCACGCCGCACACGCCCGCGGCGCCGGAACAGCCCGCCGAGAAATCAACCGAGAGCGGCGGGGGGGGTGCGTCATGAGCATCCGCATCCACGAGGGCAATTCGGCGGGGGTTGACGTCACGCGGCGCAGCTTCCTGCGCACGGGCGCGGCGGTCGCGGGCGGGATGGCGGCCCTGGCCGCGGCCCTGAGCCCGCTGAAGGAGTTGAACCCCGAGGAAGAGTTCTCGCTCGAAAAGTTCATCCAGAAGCACTACAAGGAGATGACGCCCGACGACATGAAAGTCGCGCTGGAGCGCATCGCGGGCGACGTGGAGCGCCGCTACAACGTGCGCCCGGACGTGCGCGACTTCCGACCAAGGGCGGGCGTGGAGTTCGTGTACGCGCTCAACCTGTCGCGCTGCATCGGCTGCCGCAAGTGCGTCCACGCCTGCGTCGCCGAGAACAACCAGAGCCGGGCGCCGGAGATCCAGTACATCCGCGTGATCGAGATGCCCCGCGGCACCATGGACCTTGAGAAGGGCAACCACCACTACGACCGCCCGAGCGTGCCCGACGCCGACCACTTCTACATGCCGGTGCAGTGCCACCAGTGCGCCAACCCGCCGTGCGTCAAGGTGTGCCCGGTCGAGGCGACCTGGCAGGACGACGACGGGATCACGGTGATCGACTACGACTGGTGCATCGGGTGCCGGTACTGCGAAGCGGCGTGCCCGTACTGGGCCCGGCGGTTCAACTTTGTGAAGCCGGAGATCCCCGACGCGGACATCAACAAGGACATGGGCTACCTGTCGAACCGCCCGCGTCCCAAGGGCGTGGTCGAGAAGTGCCACTTCTGCCTGCACCGCACCCGCGAGGGGCGCCAGCCGGCGTGCCTGGAGGCGTGCCCGACCGGCGCGCGGAAGTTCGGCAACGTGCTCGACCCCAAGAGCGAAGTGTCGCAGATCCTGAAGACCAAGCGCGTGTTCGTGCTGAAGGAAGAGGTCGGGACCCTGCCGCGATTCTTCTACTACTTCGACGAGCGCTACCCGCGCTCGCTCGACCCCGAGGCCAAGGAGATCGCGCTGTCGCTGGGCTATGCGCCGAGCGCGGGCGGATGGACGCCGCCGCCGGGTGAGGCGCCACGCGGGACCAACCACGGGGAGGTGACGCGATGATCCGCGAGTACCTCACGTTCCTGTACCGCTGCTTCCGCCTCTCGTTCGTGGGCACGGCCGGCTACTACGTCTGGATGTTCGCGCTCTCGGTGGTCGCGCTCCTGGGACTCAACGCCTATTGCAAGCAGTTCGTCCACGGCATGGGCGTCACCGGCATGACCGACCACGTCTCCTGGGGGCTCTACATCGCCAACTTCGCGTTCTTTGTCGGGATGGCGGCGGCGGCGGCGACGCTGGTGATCCCCGTCTACATCTATCGCAACCGCGAGCTCTCGCACCTGGTCATCTTCGCGCAGCTCCTGGCGGTCGCGACGATCATCATGTCGCTGCTCTTCGTGGTGGTTGACCTGGGGAGGCCCGATCGTTTCCACCACATGATGCTCCGCTTCAACTTCCCGATCTCGATGCTCACCTGGGACGTGATCTCGCTGAACGGGTATCTCCTCCTCAACCTGCACATCTGCGGCTATCTGATCTACGCCGCCTACCGGCGCCGCGAGCCCACCAAGCTCTTCTACATCCCGTTCGTCATGATCGCGATCCTGTGGGCGTTCAGCACGCAGCTCGTCGAGGCGTTCCTCTACTGCGGGCTGGGCGGGCGCCCGTTCTGGAACTCCGCGGTCATCGCGCCGCGCCTGGTCGCGTCGGCGTTCGCCGCCGGCCCGTCGATCCTCATCATCGCGCTCCATGTCATCTCCGCGACCACGGACTACCACGTGCCGGAAAAGGCGTTCCTCACGCTCCGCAACATCGTGCGCCTCGCCATGGCCGCGAGCTTCTTCCTGCTGATGTCGGAGCTCTTCACCGAGTTTTACACCGACTCGGCCCACGTCGCCAGCGCCCGCTATCTCTTCATGGGGCTCGACGGACGCCACGGGCTGGTGGCGTGGATCTGGACGGCCCTGTCGCTCAACGCGATCGGGCTGGTGATCCTGTTCACGCCCGCGAGCAAATCGCGCGGGTTCCTGATCGCGGCCGCCGCCATGATGATCGTCGGCGTGTGGATCGAGAAGGGGATGGGCCTGGTCATCCCCGCGTTCATCCCCTCGCCGCTGGGCGAGATCGTCGAATACACGCCTACGCCCAACGAGTGGCTGGTGACCGCGGGGATCATGGCGTTCGGGTTCCTGGTCTTCACCATCCTCGTCCGCGTCACCATCCCCGTGCTCTCGGGAAAACTCGCGTTCGACCGCCCGTACGACCCGACCCGCGCCGACGCGACGCCCGCGACGAACTCGGGCGCCGCGGGAGCCTGAACCACGCCCAACCGCCTCGCGCCGACCCGCACCGGAGACCTGGCCCATGATGAACCGCGTCATCCTCGCCGCCGTCCTCGCGACCGCCGCCGCCCTCCCGGCGCCGGCCCAGGTCTTCGGCCCGCGCGAAGTCAGCGAGCAGAGCAAGCAGTGCATCGCCTGCCACAAGCAGCACAGCGCGGCGGCCTACGAGCAGTGGGGCTCCAGCAAGCACTTCCGCGCCAACGTCGCGTGCTTCGAGTGCCACAGCGCCAACAAGGACGACAAGGACGCCTACGAGCACTTCGGCCAGACCATCGCGGTGCTCGTCACGCCCAAGGACTGCGCCCGCTGCCACTCCAAGGAAGTCGAAGAGTTCGCCGCGTCGCGCCACTCCAAGGCCGGACGCATCCTCGGCTCGCTCGACAACACCCTGGCCGAGATCGTGGAAGGAAGCCACGGGTTCAAGACCGAGGGCTTCCCCGACGGCGTGTCGTCCGCGGCCGTTTCCGGCTGCTGGCAGTGCCACGGCGCGGAGGTGAAGGTGCTCCCCGGCGGAAGGCTCGATCCGGCCACATGGCCCAACAGCGGCATCGGGCGCATCAACCCCGACGGCTCGGAGGGCTCGTGCAACGCCTGCCACTCCGGGCACTCGTTCACCGCGTCGCAGGCACGCTTCCCCGACTCCTGCGGCAAGTGCCACCTCGGCCCCGACCACCCGCAGAAGGAGATCTATGAGTCGTCCAAGCACGGGGCGGCGTTTTTCGCCAACCAGGGCCAGATGAACCTCGACAACCCCAAGTGGGTCGTGGGCGAGGACTATCACAACGCGCCGACGTGCGCGACGTGCCACATGTCGGCGACGCGCAAGCAGCCGGTGACGCACGACGTGGGCCTGCGCATCTCGTGGAACAACCGCCCGGAGGTGTCGATCCGCCCCGAGGCCGCGGACGCCAAGCTGGGCCTGCCGGGCGCGAACGTGACGTGGCAGACTCGCCGCAAGAACATGCAGGACGTGTGCATCAACTGCCACGACGCGCAGTGGACCAACAATTTCTACATCCAGTACGACGCGTTCATCAACCTGTACAACACGAAATTTGCGATCCCGGGCAAGGACCTGTACGCGCTGGCCAGGCCGCTGATGAACCCGGTGCAGTTCAGCAACCACCTCGATTTCGTGTGGTACGAGCTGTGGCACCACGAGGGACGCCGGGCGCGCCACGGCGCGTCGATGATGGCGCCGGACTATGCCCACTGGCACGGCACCTACGAGGTCTCCAAGAAGTTCTATTCCGAGATGGTCCCCGAGCTGCGCAAGCTGATCGGCGAGAACCAGAACAATCCCGACGCGGCCAAGGCCAAGGCGGCTGCGGCGCTCTCGGCCAAGCTCGACGAGGTGCTCAATTCCGACGAGCACAAGTGGTACCTGGGCAAGGTTGACCCAGAGGAAGCGGCCAAGCGCCAGAAGGCTCTCGAAGACTTCCGCAAGCGCTACGAGGTCGCGCCGCCCAAGCCCGCGACGCTCCCCGAAGCCAAGCCGGAAACCAAGCCGGAAGCCAAGCCCGAGCCCAAGAAATAGCCCACGGCACCGATCTACAACTCTCCTCTCGCAGGCCCGACGCTCCGCGCCGGGCTTGTGCTTCTTGAGGAGCCACGCGCTCGACGAGGACGCCCGCAGGCCGCTCTACTTCGCTGGCGCCGGCAGCACCAGCGTCACGTTCCCCGCCGTCAGCACCACGCGGTTGTCCAGCACGACCACGTCACGCGGCGGGGCCCCGACCGCCAGGTCGCGCGAGTACAAGAGCTTGGCCGATGGCATCGACAGCAGGTGCACGCCCACGACCTCCGTCCCGGCGTCGCTGGGGCGGGGGTTGGCCTCCACCGCGACCGCCACGCCGTCCGCCAACTCCGGCGTGAGCAGCTCCGATCCCGCGTCAAAGGCGTCGAGCCCCACCAGCGTCCCCTCTCGGTCAAAGACCGCCACGCCCCGCTTGGCCATGAATACCAGGCGGCTCTCGGGCCCGGCGCTCAGCAGCACGGCCTCGATCGGCGACGGTTCCGCCAGGCGTCGGCGCGTGTCCAGCACCGCCTCGCGCCGCTGGCCCTTGGCCAGGTCGACCTGCACCACCTCGCGCCCCGCCGACAAGACATACAGCGACTCGCCGAAGACCCACGCGCTCAGAGAGCCCTGCACCTGCGGCTCGGCCAGCATCCAGCGAACGCCCGCGTCCGCGATGTTCAGGCACATCACGCGGTCGTCCATCCCGATCGCCGCCGCCCCGTTCCCCACACGCACCCACGCCACCTCGCCCGGCAGCCCGCGCACCAGCTGCACCGACGCGCCCGTGCGGAGGTCCAGCGCCAGCACGCCCGGAGATTCGCCGGCGGCGTCGGTCGCCCGCGCCCGCCCGCCCAGCACCAGCGCCGTCCCCCGCGCGTCGGCGCTGATGATCATGTCGTACACGCGCGACAGCGCCGTCGCCTGACGCCACAGTACCCGGCCCGTGGCGATGTCGACCGCCGCGACCCGACCGCCGTGGTCCGCCAACACCACCACCTGCTGGTCGAGCGTCACCAGCATGTCCGACTTGCGGACCGACCCGTCGCGCGGGGTGTCGATGATCTCGTGGGGCGCGGCGTTGGGCTCGGCGAACATGGCGGCGAACGCGGGCGTCCTCCACGCCGACGTCCCGCCCACCGTCAGCACCCGCTCCAGCACGCCCCCCTCGTCGGAGGGCCAGAAAAACAGCGCCGAGGCGACGTCGATCGAGACCAGCGTCGGCGCGCGGTCGCGATAGCTGATGGTCCACGAGGGCCCGAGGGTCCCGTCGGCCTGGGGGGCGAAGAGCGCCACCTGGCGCGACGCCGGCGAGTGCAGCAGGACCTGGTCCGTCGGACGCGCGCCGCCCCCGCCCGTCAGCGGGCGCAGCACCTGCCACCCCACCAGCGACTGCACCTCGCCGCTGATCGCGTCGCCGAGGCGCGGGCGCCGGTCCATCGCCGCCAGCTTCGAGCGCAGCTCGGCGGCCACGGCGTCGAGCTTGATCGGCTCGCCCCGGCTGGTAAGCGGGATGTCGGGGAATTCGCGTCGGACGCGCTCGATCAATTGAGCCGCGGGCGTGACGCGGTCGGTGCGCACGAACGCGGTGAGCAGTCTCCCGGCGCTCTCACCCAGGCGCCGGCGCGCCGCGGCCGGGTCGGCCCCCGAGAGCGGGAGGGCCCAGCGCGCCTGTTCCAGCGCGCGGTCGAGGCAAGTGATGGATTCGGCCACGCGCCCGGCCTGCTCGTGCATCGCCGCCGCCGACAGGTACAGGTCCGCCGCACGCTCCGACGCGGGGAACACCCGCGCCAGCTCGGTGAGCTTCTCGGCGTCGGGCGTGGGCCCGAGCAGTTCGAGCTGGCGGGCCAGCTGCTGCTCGTGGACCGCGTACACCCCGCGCCCGGCCCGCTGCACGATCGCCATGACCCGCGTCGTGGCGTCAAGGTCGGCCCGGACGGAGCGCCCCGCGCTGGTCCACGTCGCGCCCGACAGCCCCGCGTCCTCGAGGATCTTCTGGTACGCGTCGACCGCCTGGGCCAGACGCGTCGCGTCTTCTCCCTTGGCCAGCGCCTGGTCCTGGCGCAGGCGCCCCAGCGCGAACGTCGCCGCCACGCGCTCGGCGTTGGAGTCCGCCAGGCGCGCCAGGCGCGCCACCAGCGCGTCGAGCACGCCAAGGTCGGTGATGGCCGGCGATTCGTCGGTCGCGTCGCGCTTGGCGAGGCGTTCTTGGCCGGCCTCGATCATGGCGCGCAGGTTCGCGTACAGCGTGGCCCGCGCCCGGGCCGCCGATTCGGCGCGCGCGGGGTCGCCCATGGCGCGCGTGATCGCCTCCGCCGCCCGGTCCGCCGCCGGCGCGACGCGATCGAAGCGCCCCGCCCGGTACGCCAGCTCCGCGAGCGTGACGCCCGGGCCCGGGTCGCGCCCGTCGGCGTCGAGGCGGGCCGACAATACCCGGTCGGCGAACTCCCAGTTGAGATAGCTGTACGCGCGGTAGCGATCGGTCGAGATCACCTGCCCGTCGACCGCGATCGTGTTGCCCAGGCGCTCCAGCTCGATCGACGCCGGCGCGTCCGGGCGCGAAGGATCAACCGACAGCAGCGCCCCCGTGGTCGGGACCAGCAGGCGCTCGCCCGCGGCGATCGCGCGCCCTGTGGGACGCTTCTCGCGCATCGGCGGCGCGATCCGCACCTCCGCCTTCTCGAACGATTCATCCACGAACACCACGCGGTCCTGCGACACCGCGGCGATCCAGCCGTCGACGGCCACCAGGAACATCGGCTCGCCCAGCTCCGACGACGCCCGACGCCCCGTCACCGCGCCCGTCGCCCGGTCGAGGCGCACGATCGCGTCGCGACCGGGCGTCAGCGTCACCAGGCTTTCTCCCACCACGAGCGGTTTTACGCCGCCCCACGGCGGGAGGCTCTCCCCGCGACCCGTGAACGGCTCGGCGGTCATCCGCCGGACCCACGCCACCCGCCCCGTCGCCGCCTCGATCGACGCGACCACGCCCAGCTCGTCGCACTTGTATACATGCCCGTCGTGGACCGTGAGCACGTCCGCGGCCTTGGTGAACCGCTGCGCGCCGACCCACCCGGCGCTTGCCAGCGTCCGCGCCCAACGCAGTTCGCCCGTGAACAGGTCCAGGGCCGCCATGTGCACGCTCGCCACGCGCTTCGACGCGGCGATCTTCCGCAGGGGCACGAGGACCACGCCCTCGCCAAGTTCGATCTGCCCGCGCACCACCGCCTGCCCGAGCGAAGCGTCCATCGCCGCCGGGCTTGCGGACCACAGGCGGGCGCCGCTCGCAAGGTCGAAGGCATACACGCGCGGATCGCCGTCGCGCCGCTCCCCGGCCGCGTACCCCGTCGCCGCCACCGCCACCCCCTCGCCCGCGCCGACGCCGGTGGTGTCCTCGACCATCGACAGGGCCCGGAGCGAATCGCGGCGCGTGGTGGCGCCCGCTTCCTGTTCGGTACCCGACAGCTCGGGGGTAAAGCTCCACAGCGTCTGGAGCGTGAAGCGGTCCAGGCACGAGACGCACTGGCCGTCGTTGACCAGCAGCCGGTCGCCCACCACCGCGGGCGTCGCCCACGCCTCGTCGCGCACACTCCGCAGGAACCACTCGCGATTGTCGTCGCGGAGCGACCGCGCCGCTTCGTATTCGGCGTTGAGCTTGGCCTCGTTCGACATCCACGCCGTCTGGATCGGGCGCTTCACCAGCCCCGAGAGTTCGGCCCGCGCCAGGGCGCGCACCGGCGTGAGCACCGGCGCCGAGTTCGGGAGCGTGAACGCCCCCGCCGCGCCCGCGCCCACACCCGCCTGGCTCGCCCAGCGCTCCGCCAGCGCCCGCACGTCGTCGCGCAGCAGGTACCGCGCCAGCAGAGCCGCCAGGCTCGCCGCGTCGCCGCCCGCGCGCGGGTCGGCCGCGCGGTCCGGGTGATCCTCCAACTGCCGTAGCGCGATCAGCGCCGCCTCGAACCGCGCCCGCTCCAGGTGCTCCTGCGCCACCCGCAGGCACGCCTCAAACCCCGATCGCGTCAGCAGGCGCGAACGCTCCACCGCCGCGTGCTCGCCCTTGCCCAGCAGGTCCGCGGCCTTGGCCTCCTCCGCGCCGCGATAGCGATCCAGCAGAGCCGGATCCTTCAGCAAGAGCGCGTGCACCCGCGCCCGCACGCTCACGAACAGGTCGGCGTCGGTCTCGGACACCAGCACGCGATCGCTTTCGCTGTCGAGCAGCGACTGGAGCACGCGCACACCCTCGCCCGCGTTGCCCGCCGCCGCCAGCTCGCGGACCCGCACCAGGCCCTCGTGGGCCTGGACCGAGTCGTCGGGATAGACCGGGCCGGACTGGGCCAGGGCGGGTGCGGTCGCTACGCGCGACAGCGCCACGCACGTCGCCGCCGCCACCGTCCACAGGCTCTGGGACCAACGCTCGCGCATTCGGACCTCCGCCTCCCCTGCCCATCGACCGATCCAACCCTCCAGGCCCCCCGAACATCCCAGCCGGGGCGTGAAGATGCAAGTCGCCGCAAGTCTAAGTCGGCCAAATCCCGGGCCCGACTGGACCCGCCCCCTCGGGAGGCCGATTTCCCACCCTTGATGTTCGTCTCCATGATGCACGCCGGTTCGGTCGCGCCCGCACTCTCCGAGCTTTTCGGGCGGGCCGCCTCGCCCGATTCCCGCGGCAAGCGCGTCGCGATTCTCCTGGCCGCCATCGCCCTGCTCTCCCTGGGCGACCTCTACATGACCCTGGCCTACGCCACCTCCGTCGGCATGTTTGAGAGCAACCCCCTGGCCCGCTTCGTGATGAGCTTCGGCTCGCCGGCCCTGGTCGCCACCTGGAAGCTCGGCTCGCTCCTCCTGGCCTGCACCATCTTCTACTGGGCCCGCCGCTCCCGCTACGCCGAAATGGGCGTCTGGGGCTGCACCCTCCTGCTCTGCTGGCTCACCTGCCACTGGGGCGCCTACGTCGACCAGATCCACGAGATCGAGGGCGACATCGCCCTGGTCGAGCACCACTACAACGACGGCTCGTGGATCAACATGGAAAACTGATCCAGGCGCCGACGCCCGCCGTCACCGCGACACATCCACGCGCATGAACGCCCGGCCCGCCGCGCCGCGGCGCGCCCCGCTTCGTGGCCGCGCCCAACTTCGTGGCCTCACGCCGCGATCCTCTACAATCCCGCGTGCCCGACGACCCCGACCTCCCATCGCTCGACGCCGAGGGCTTCCTCCCCGCCGATACCCCGCCCGCGTGGGGGACCGAGGCCGATGAAGCACGCTTCTCGCGCCTCCTCCGCCGCGCCCGCGATCTGCCCGAGCGCCCCGGTGTCTATCTGATGAAGGACCACAAGGGCGTCGTCATCTACGTCGGCAAGGCCGCCAACCTCCCCGACCGCGTCTCGTCCTACTTCGTCCCCTCCGCGGACCTTGGCCCCAAGAAGCAGCCGATGCTCGCGGTCGTCCACGACTTCGACATCCTCCTCTGCGACGGCGAGTGGGAAGCCCTCCTCACCGAAAACCGCCTCATCAAGGACATCAAGCCCCGCTTCAACGTCCGCCTCACCGACGACAAAACCTTCCCCTACCTCGTCGTCACC
>JAEUJA010000047.1 GCA_016793195.1 Phycisphaerae bacterium | reverse complement strand
AACTCGCGCAGCTCGATCAGCGTCCCCTCCGCGCCCGCCGCCCGCGCGCCCTGAAGGCACACGCGAGCCAGCGACGTGTTGAACGATCCCCGTCGAAGACTCCCTGAAAACGCGAGCACGCGCGGCGTGGGCATGGCGGACTCCTGGTGCGGGCAAGGACTGTACCACATGCCCGCGATCGGGCCAGGGTACCGCCCGATCAACCCCCGGCGAGAAACCCGCGTTATCGCGGCGGCGTCCGCCCCCGTTGATCCAAAAAAGGAAACGGCCCGGGGAACGGACGCCCCGGGCCGGTGGGTCAGACCTTTGGATCCACGCGGGTCTTAGCAGCCGTTCTCGAAGGCGGAGGCGAACGCGTCGTAGTCATCGCCGTTGACGAAGCCGTCGTTGTTGAAGTCGGCGTTGGGGTCGGCGACCTCGAACCAGCTGGCGAACTGGTCGTAGTCGTCGCCGTTGACGAAGCAGTCGTTGTTGACGTCGGCGGGGCAGCGGCTGATGCCGATCCGCGTCGCGTCGAACCCGGTGTTGTTGGAGGTGTCGGCGTCGTCGGCGACCGTGACGATCACGCCGATGTAGTAGGCCCCCACGGGCAGGCACGGCGCGCTGAAGATGTGGTTGGAGTTCTGGAACGCGCCGACCGCGAGGCTGGCGTAGTTGCGGGTGCCGATCAGCGTGTCGGCGACGGAGATGGTGGTGTTGGTCGAGGCGTAGAAGTTGGCGGTGTACGAGCCGGTCGCGTAATCCCCGATGTTCTGATACTGGATCGTCACCGGGAGCGAGAAGCCGGGGTTGTACGTCCCGTTGGTCGCGTTGACCAGCGTCACGTTCAGGTCCGGCGCCTGCACCACCAGACGCACCGAGCGGTTGTACGAGTTCCCGCCGTTGTAGCAATCGGCGAAGGTGACGGTGTCGTTGTAGGTTCCCTTGGCCAGGGCGTTGGCCGCCGCGCTGGGCGACAGCGTCACGTTCTCGCTCGGCGCGTACGCGTCGTCCAGCGTGGTCGACGCGTTCAGCCACGACGGCAGGCTCGACACCGTGTACGTCAGGCCCACATCACCCGACACGCCCAGCGTGTACGCCTGCGAGGCGGGGGCGAACGGCCCGCCGACCGGGCCCGTGAACGTCACGAGCGCCGCCGGCGTCACCGAATTCAGCGACGCCTGCGAGTACACGCTCGCCGCACCGATGTGCGTGTGCCAGGTGTCCGTCCCGGAGTACATCCCGATGAACCACATCTTCGACGGACGTCCGGCCGTGGCGAAGTTCGCGGTGTAGTCGCCCCAGTCCAGCTGCCCGCCGAGGTAGTCGCCCCAGCGGAAGCCCGAGTACAACCCGTCCCCCGAGCGGAGCGTGGACGAGAAGTTGGACCACACACCCTTGTTGAAATCGACGTAGCGCGCCTGCGCGAACTGGCCCGCCGAGGGCCCGCACCGGCTGAACACGAACACGCACGAGCCCGAGTAGTCCATCACCGGCGACGCGAACCAGCTGTGCTCACCGTTGGCAAAGAAGGTCTGGTCGTGCTCGACCGCCAGCGACGACGCGTTGATGCGGTACATCCGCGCCCCCGCGTTTCCGTTGGGGTCCGTCGTCGTCAGCGAGGTGTAGAGGTCCGTGCCCATCACCCCCAGGTTGTCGTTGGTCAGAACCGCCGGCATCAGGCGAGCGTCGATCGTGTCGATCGTCGTCCCGTCCGGCTCGACCGCCAGCGGCGGGGCTGTATACGCGCTGACGACGATGTCGTCGGTGTCCAGCGTGTTGGCCCCGAAGGCGTCGGTAACGCGGCGGACCGTGAGTCTGCTCCCGCCGCCCCAGCGCGAGTTGATGAAGTACCCGTCAATCCCAAGCCCTCCCAGGCTCAGACCCGACTGCATCTTGACGGCGCGCGGCGTGTCGAACGTGGTGCCGTCCGGGTTGGTCAGGATGCTCCAGGAGAGGCGCGACGCCGCCGCCTGCGCATACATCGCCGCCTTGTCAACCACCCAGATGCGACCCCAGCGGAAGCCGCCGGCGAACTTGAACATGTTGCCCGACGCCGTCACATAGCCGGAGGTGTAGCCCAGGTCGAAGTAGTCCGCGAAGCTCGCGTTGGCGGTCCCGCCGTCCTGCAGGGCGTTGAAGCGATACCAGACGGTGTTCGAGCCCGAGATGCCCGGCGGCGTGGAGTTGCCGGAGACGACGAAGATCAACTCCGACTCCTCGGTCGAGTCCTTCTTGAGGTGCCACAGCATCACCCAGCGGTTGTTCCACGGGTCGTAGATCACCTTGGGGTCGAAGATCTTGTTCGTGGTGTCGATGCCCAGGTAGTCGTTGATGTCGTACCGCGCCAGCTCCGTCCCGCACTTGTCATAGATCGCAAAGTCGTCGTTGGTCACCGCCAGGATGTAGTTGGCGTTCACCGCCAGGTCCGGGTCCGGGGGCGTCCACTCGCCCCGCGTCGGGCCCTCGAAGTTCTGGATCAGGGAGAGGGCGCGGCTGTCCCAGTCGCCCGCCTGATCGGGCTCGCTGTACACATCCTCGCCCGCCTTGGGGATGTACAGCCCGCCCACGTCCGGCGAACGCCGCGGCTCGCTCTCGTGGATGATGCCCGGATCATTCGGTGGCAGGCCCATCCCCTTGTCCGGGAGGAAGAACGGGCCCTTGGCATAGTCCGCCTCGTACAGCGTGCCGTCCGGCAGCACCCGACGCGTCGGCGTGATCACCCGCGGCGTCGTCGCCGTCTTGATCTGGCCCGGGTCGACCACCCGATCCGCGGGCGGCGCGGCCTGCTGCGCGTACGCGCTCATGGCCAGGCCGGCGACGCCGACAAGAACGCAGCAACTCATATGGCGTTTCATGGAAATCCTCCTCGGGGTGTGGGTTCATCCGCCGACGCGCCGAGCACGCCGGCCACATCTCCGTGCCTCTTGAAAACTCCGACTCTCAGGCTACGCCGATCGCGCCGTTTGTCGACGGTACTTTCACTCCAATCGGCGATCTATTTCGCAAGCGAAAAATCCGCGCGACGCGGCCAGAGAATTCCACGCGCCGGGCCTGACTCCTGTGAACTTCTTGCGAGCAACGGACTTACGCCACCAATGTCAAGGCCATGTCAATCCAATGTCAAGCTCGTTCGCTGTATGATCGTGCGTGCCCGCGACGAACAAACCACGCCATGACGCCCTCCACAATCGCCCGCGCGCGGGCGATCCCGCGTCGGGCAACCTGCCCCCCAACGTGCGCGGCCGCGGCGCCGGCGTCAACCCCGCCTCGCGCTTCGACGACTTCCACCTCCACGTGCTCGGCGAGCACCTCGACGAACTCGTGCACGAACATCCCGGCGGCGTGCAGGTCATCACCCGCGTCGATCCAGACCACGCCCGCTCCATCCTCAACCCCGTCGAATCTCCCGATGTCCCCGGCGATTGGACCCTCAACCCCTACCGCGGCTGCGAGCACGGCTGCATCTACTGCTACGCAAGGCCCGGGCACGAGTATCTCGGCCTCTCCTGCGGCCTGGATTTCGAGACGCGAATCTTCGCCAAGCACGACGCGCCCCAGCTCCTCCGCCGCGCCCTCCGCGAGCCTTCGTGGACAGGCCGCCCCATCACCATGTCGGGCGTCACCGATCCCTATCAGCCCATCGAGCGCCGCCTGTGCATCACGCGCCGGTGCCTCGAGGTCTGCGTCGAAGCGCGCCAGGCCGTCTCCGTCATCACCAAGAACCACCTTGTCACGCGCGACCGCGATCTTCTTTCGGCGCTGGCCAAGCTCGGCGCGGCCCACGCCGCCGTCTCGATCACCACCCTCGACCACACGCTCGCCGCCTCGATGGAGCCGCGCGCCAGCGCCCCCGCCGATCGCCTCCGCGCCATCCGCGAACTGGCCGACGTCGGCGTGCCGGTGACGGTGATGACCGCCCCCATCATCCCCGGGCTCAACGACCACGAGGTGCCCGCCATTCTCGCCGCCGCCCGCGACGCTGGCGCCGTGGGCGCGGGCTACGTCATGCTCCGCCTCCCGCACCAGATCAAGGACGTCTTCTTCGACTGGCTCCGGCGTCACCATCCCGCCCGCGCCGGAAAAGTCGAATCACTCATCCGCGATGTGCGCGCCGGAGCGCTCAACGACCCGCGCTTCAAGTCCCGCATGCGCGGCGAGGGGCCGCTCGCCGACCAGCTCGCCGCCACCTTCAAGCTCTTCAAACGCCGCCTCGGGCTGAACGATCGTGCGAGCCTCGATACGTCGCACTTTCGGCGGCCCGCCGCCGGCGCCGGCGAACAGATGGACTTGTTCTAGGCCTGTCCGACGGATCGATTCCTGGTGGCCCGCCTCTTCGAGGCGGGTCGAAGACCACTCGAGATCAGCGGCTCGTCCGGTCCAATGAGCGACATTCTTTCGATCCGGCGCGTAGGGCATCGAGCACCCCGACCTATCCGGCGCCATCACACACCCGACCCGTGCTGGGGCTTTCGCGACAAGAAATCCGACGCGTACACCAGAGCGCACGCGATCGTTTTTTGGATTCAACTCTTCGGTCGTTGCCTACTTCAAGAGGTCATACAGCTGCGCGGGCACATCCGTCCCCGCCGCCTTGGCCGCCGCCGCGTGACGCAGGGCTTCCTGCTTGTCGCCGGCGTAATACGCCGCGACCGCGAGGCGTTCGTGCGACGGGCCGTGCTGCGCGTCCCGGGCCAGGATCGCGCGGAACTGGGCCGTCGCGTCCTCCATGCGGTCGGCCTTCCAGAACGCCATGCCCAGCTCGTACCGCGCCTGGACCCACTCCGGGCGAAGCTCGAGGGCCGTCGCATACGCCGCGATCGCCTCGCCGGTCTTGCCCCGCATCGTGACGGCGTTGCCCAGGCCAAAGTACGCGTCCGCGTTCCTCGGATTCATGCGGATCGCGTTCACGAACTCGACCGTCGCCACATCCCGCGCGTTCAGATTGACCGCGTCGGTCCCGCGCGTCACCGCCGCCGCCGATCCGCCCTTGCTCGACGCGATCTCAAACCCCGGCTTGATCGTCACGCGCTGGTTCTTGAACTCCAGCGGCAAGACCGCCTTGTCGAACCGCTCGCGCTTGTCCACCGAATCGATCGTGTCCGGCCCGATCCCGTCATACACCAACGCGTCGCTCGACGGCCCGGTCGAACACGCGGCCAGCAACGACACGAGAAGAGCGGCGGGAACGGCGAGCAGGCGATTCATGGGTCTTCTCCCAAATGGAGTGCGTGCCCGCAGCCTACCGACTTCCCGCCCGGCGTGAAAGCCAATTCCTCACGCTCCACCTCATCTCCAGAGGTCTCCACGCCGATTCATCACCTGTTCATATTCGGTCAGGGTGCCTCTCGCGGATTTTGAGTTGTGCGGAAGGCCGGAATCGGCGACACTGGAGTACCAGCGCACGAGCGCCAGCACCGGAGGTACCTCATGGGCGTTTCCAACCGTTCGCGTTCTCTCTCCCGCCTCGCCGTCCTCTCGCTCCTGGCTGTCGCCGGCGCCGCGTGGGCCCAGCCCTCGATCTCCGGCCAGGTCCGCGTCGACCCAAACGCGCCGCTCAGCCGCGCCGCCAACGAAACCACCGCCTCCGCCTCCGAGCTCCTTCCCAACCGCATCGTCGCCGGCTGGAACGACTGGCGCCTCTCGCCCAACGTCTCCAGCGAAGTCATCAACGGCGGCGCGTCGCTCTCCTTCGACGGCGGCGCCACCTGGTCCGACTTCCTCATCCGCCCGCCGCTGGCCAATCAGTCCGGCGTCGAGGGCGATCCCATGACCGCCTACGACGACCGCACCGGCACCCTCTGGTACGGCGCCATCAGCTTCACCACCAACGGCGGCATCTATGTCGCCCGCCTCGACCCCACCAGCACCACCTTCAACGCGTCCAAAATGGCGCGCACCGCCAGCGGCACCGACAAGTGCTGGATGGCCGCCGGCATCATCCCCGGCAACCCCAACTCCACACGCCTCTACATCACCTATAACGAAGGCTGCATCCGCTCCGACAACATGGGCGACACCTGGACCGCCCCCGTCAGCTTGGGCTCGGGCATCGGATACCTCCCCCGCGTCGCCTCCGACGGCACCCTGTACGTCTCCTACTGGGACTTCGGCACCGGCATGCTCCTCCGCCGCTCCACCAACGGCGGCACAAGCTTCACCCAGAAAACCATCGCCACACGCCTCGATACCTGGGGAACCCAGGACGGCTCGCGCTTCCCCGGAAACTTCCGCGTCCCGCCCATGTGCTACATCGCCGTCGACCCCAACAACGGCACCCTCTACGCCGTCTACTTCGACCGCACCAGCTTCACCGGCGGCCGCCACAACATCGACCTCTTCTTCACCAAGTCCACCAACATGGGCGACACCTGGTCCGCCCCCACCCGTCCCATCCACGGCGACGCCTTCAACCAGGATCAGTTCTTCCCCTGGCTCGAAGTCGATAAGACCGGCCGCCTGCACGTCACCTGGTGGGACGGGCGCGCGACCGACCAGGCCGACTCCACCGCCGACGTCAACGCCTTTTTCGACAACTATTACGCTTACTCCGAAGACGGCGGCGCCACCTGGCACGAGTCACGCCTCACCCCCTCGCCTTGGAACGGCAAGAACGACGGCCTGAACCGCTCCCAGCAGTTCCTCGGCGACTACAACGCGCTGGCCCAGGCCGGCAAGCGCGCCACGCCCGTCTACATCGACTGCCGCAACGGCGATCCCAACGTCTACACCAACCGCGTCTTCTTCTGCCCCGCCGACGTTAACCACGACGGCTTCCTCAACGGCAACGACTACGACGCCTTCGCCGACGCCTTCGATATCGCCGGCCCGCTCGCCGATTACAACCACGATGGCTTCGTCAACGGCGACGATTACGACGCCTTCGCCGCCGATTTCGAGGAAGGCTGCTAATACGAGTTCTCGGTCATCCGCACGCGGTTCTCACGCCGACGATGCGCGAAGTCCTCGGAGCGAATCGTCGCGATGACGCCATCGCCGGCGCCGGCGTCAACGACGCCGACGCGATTCGCCGCACCGATGGCGCTGTGGTGTCATGGTTTCGCCGCGCGCCGAGACGGGCTCCGCGTGATACTCGCGCTGGCGGCGCATCGACCCGGACCTTCGAACAGCTTCAGGTCCGGCGTCCAAGAGCGCGACAATCACCGCGAATCCGTATGAAACGCCCCACGCCCGCCCCTACCCCCGCGCCGAATCCGACATGTAGTTCGGCGCTTCCTTCGTGATCCGGATGTCGTGCGGGTGGTTCTCAACCACCGTCGCCCCCGTTACGCGGCAGAACCGTGTCCGCTCGCGCAATTCCGCGATATCCCGGCAGCCGCAGTACCCCATCGAACTCCGCAGCCCGCCCACCAGCTGATACACAAACTCCGCGAGGCTCCCGCGATAGGGCACCAGGCCCTCGACGCCCTCGGGCACGAACTTCATCACCGGCTTGCCGTCGCTCCCAACCTTGTCCGCCTGGCGATAGCGATCGGCGCTCCCCGCGTTCATCGCGCCCTCCGAGCCCATCCCGCGGTAGGTCTTGTACCGGCGCCCCCCGGAGATCACCAGCTCGCCCGGCGATTCATCCAGCCCCGCGAACAGCGACCCCATCATCACCGACTCCGCCCCCGCCGCGATCGCCTTGGGGATGTCCCCCGAGTGACGCACCCCGCCGTCCGCGATCACGGGAATGTCCGAGCCGATCGACGCCAGCCCCTCGGCCGCGTTCATCACCGCCGTGATCTGCGGCACGCCCACGCCCGTCACAACCCGCGTCGTGCAGATCGAGCCCGGCCCGATCCCCACCTTCACCGCGTCCGCGCCGGCCCGGGCCAGGTCGATCGCCGCCTCCGCGGTCGCGATGTTCCCCGCGATCACCTCGACCTTGTACCGCTCCTTGATCGTCCTCACCGTCCGCAGCACGTTCTCGCTGTGACCGTGCGCCGTGTCGACCGTGACCACGTCGACCTCCGCCGCCAGGAGCGCCTCGACCCGCTCGTACTGCTCCACGCCCACCGCCCCGCCGCAGCGCAGCCGCCCGCGAGCGTCGGTGCAGGCCCGCGGGAAACGGCTGAGGCGCTCGATGTCGCGCATCGTGATCATCCCCAGGAGGTTCATCCCCGCGTCCACCAGCAGCAGCTTCTCCACCTTGTGCCGGTTGAGAATCCCCTCGGCCTGCGCCAGCGTCGTCCCCGCCGGCGCCGTCACCAGCCCCGTGCTCGTCATCACGCTCGACACCGGAACGCTCGAGTCCTCCACGAACTTCAGGTCCCGGCGCGTCAGGATGCCCAGCACGCGGCTCTTGTCCCGCAGCGCCCGCGAGCCCCCCTCCGTGATCGGGAACCCCGACACGTTGTGCTGACGCATCAGCTCCTTGGCCCGCGCCACCGTGTCCGCCGGGCCCAGCGTCACCGGGTCCGAGATCACCCCGTTGGCCGAACGCTTCACCTTCGACACCTCACGCGCCTGCGCCTCGATCGACAGGTTCTTGTGGATGATCCCGATCCCGCCCTCCTGCGCCAGCCCGATCGCCAGAGCCGACTCCGTCACCGTGTCCATCGGCGCCGAGATCAGCGGGATGTTCAGGCGGATCGACCGCGTCAGCCGCGTCGTCGTGTCCGCCTCCGACGGCATCACCCCCGAACGCAAGGGGATCAACAGCACATCATCGAACGTGATACCTTCGCCCACGATCTTCGCGGAACCCATGCGTGTCTCCATGCTTGCCTGGCCCGCCCCGGGAACGTCCACCCCGACGCGCACCGGTGATTGCGGCACGACGCTCCGGGACCCAAAAAACGCGGAGGCTTCCATAGATCAGCGTTGCAGCCCGGCGCGCCCGAGTCAAGCTCCCTCAGCCAGCCCCGCGCCCCGCACACGCCGACCATCCGCCCGGGTATGCTCACGCCGGCGCGATGCACCCCCCCGAATCCAATCTCGTCCTGCTCGGCGGCGGGGGGCACGCCCTGGTCGTCGCCGAGGCCGCCGCCCTCGCCGGACACTTCGTCGTCGGTTTCTACGACGACCGCCCCGACGCCGCGCTGGCCCGGCGCGTCGCCGCCGTCCGCCTCGGCTCCCTCGATGATTTCCTTAACGCCGAAGGCGCGGTTTCCTACATCATCACCATCGGCGACACCAGCACCCGCGCCGCGCTCGAGCACCGCGTCCGGCGCGGACGCCCCGCCGCCCGACCATGCCGCGCCCTGGTCCACCCCCGCGCCTTGGTCGCGCCCTCGGCCGAACTCGGCGCCGGCGCCTTCGTCGCCCCCGGCGCCGTCGTCCACTCCTTCGCCAGTATCGCCGAGCACGCCATCATCAACTCCGGCGCCATCGTCGAGCACGAATGCCGCGTCGGTGAGCACGCCCACCTCGCGCCCGCGTCGGCCCTGGGCGGCAACGTCTCCGTCGGGCGCGCCACCCTCGTCGGCCTGGGCGCCCGCGTCATCCCCAACATCAAGATCGGGCATGACGCCCTCATCGGCGCCGGCGCCGTCGTCATCCGCGACGTCCCCGACCACGCCCGCGTCGTCGGCGTCCCCGCACGCCTCCTCGACGCCTGAACATTCCCAATGCGCCGGCCCAACACGCCGCCCCGTCACGCCGCCCCGACACGCCGCCCGTCCGCATTGGCAAGCTCGCAGCCCCCGCTACTTCCTCGCCTCCGCCCGGTACCAATCAATCGTCCGGCGCAATCCCTCCTCAAACCCCATCGCCGCCCGCCAGCCCAGCAACTTCGCCGCCTTCTCCGTCGACAAACACCTCCGCGGCTGGCCGTCCGGCTTGGTCGCGTCCCACTCGATCCCGCCCTTGAACCCCGTCAGCTTCACGATCAACTCCACCAAATCCTTGATCGTGATCTCAAACCCCGCCCCAAGGTTGATCGGATCGGGCTCCTCCATCACCTCCGCGGCCCGGATGATCCCGTCCGCCGCGTCGTCGCTGTACAAAAACTCGCGGCTCGCACCGCCCGTGCCCCAGCACACGATCTTCGAGTCACCCCGCTCCTGCGCCTCCACACACTTGCGGATCAGGGCCGGGATCACGTGGCTGCTGTTCAAGTCAAAGTTATCGTTCGGCCCGTACAGATTCACCGGGAGCACATACGAGCTCTTCATCCCGTATTGGAGCTTGTACGCATCCAGCATCTGCCACGCCGCCTTCTTCGCCACGCCGTACGGCGCGTTCGTCTCCTCCGGGTACCCATTCCACAGGTTCTCCTCCGTGAACGGCACGGGCGTGAACTTCGGATACGCGCAGATCGTCCCCACCTGCACAAACTTCCCGCCACGCTCGACAAGCCCCGTCACCCGCGCCTGCTCGATCAGGTGCAGCGCCATCGCCATGTTGGCGTAAAAGTACCGCCCGGGATTGGCGCGGTTCGCGCCGATCCCGCCGACCTCCGCCGCCAAGTGGATCACCAGGTCGGGCTTCGGGAACGCCTGCGTGTACAGGCGAACGACCGAATCCTTTTCCGTCAGGTCAAAGTCCTTCCGCCGCGGCACGAACAGGTTGGCCGTCTTCACGCCCTTGGCCTGCAGGCGAGCGCACACGACCTTCCCGATGAACCCGGCCCCGCCCGTGACGATCACTCGCGCATTCGACCAGTCGATAATGGGCATGACATCTCCGTGAAGAAAGACTCTCTCGGCGGGCCGACGCCCCGAGTTTAGGGGGAGACATCTCTGGTGGTCGCCTCTTGGTGGCGCCGCCCTTTGGTGGCACCGCTCCCCGGAACCCTTTGCGTTATCGATCTCTGAGCGAAGATTGATACGCCGACACGCGCTCTTCGCCCCGGAGGGGCGTCGGGCTGTTGCCACGGGTGGAGGTCGCCGAAGGCGACCGAAACCCGTGGAACACCGTTCAGTCCCTTCCCGCCCCGGTAAGGGCGGAGGGATGCGCACGCCGGGTTGATCCACGGGCGGAGACGCTTCCTTGACGGCGCACCGTTCAAGAGGCGCCAGCACACACCGACAGTCGATCAATGCGTCGTGGAAATCGGTCGATCCGATCCTGCAAGTCGGCAGCCCGCGGAGAAGCGTGCAAAAGGCTGGCACAAACCAGCTTGTGCGAAGCAGCGCAACGGGTTCTCCAGAGCGGTGCGCACCGCGCTCGTTCATCGATCGAGCCACGCCGTCCCGCCCCCAAAACGAGAACCGCCCGCCGGAGACAAACCACGGCGGGCGAGAGGAGGGTCACCAACAAATCGCGTGCCCGGGTGCTTCTCCACCCGCCCACGCTCCGCCGGTTGTACGCCGCCCCGCCAACCCGGGTTCGCCCGTTATTCACCGATTTCCGCGCGGCAGATTCGGCGGGAATTCGGGCCTGCGCCGCCGCCCACCCGCATGCTTTGACCGTTCCCGGACCATCCCGTTCAGACACGCCAAAGGAGCGCCGATATCCCACGGCGAGCGCCACGCCCCCGGGCGGGCGGCGATCGCCACGCACCCCCCGCGCCACCCACCCACGGACCCCGCCCATGACCGACCACGCCTCCAACCCCGGACCGTCCGACCCCGCGCTCGACGTCACCGAGCTGGGCCTGCACGACCCCGCCTCGCCCGACAAGCCGCGCGGCGACGAGGCCGTCCTCGAAGTCCTCTCCGAGTTCCAGACCGGGCTCGAAAGCCTGAAACACCTGTGCTCCGAGCGCAAGACGCAGATGGAGCAGCTCAGGCGTGCCGAGGACGAACTCTCCCGCCGCGCCACCGCCCTGGCCGCCGCCGACAGCGTCCTCTCCCGCGCCCGCGAGACCTTCGAGCGCGAGAACGCCGCGCTCCTGGCGTCCCGCGCCGAGCTCGACGAGCACCGCGCCTCCTTCGCCCGCGACCACGACGCCCGCGCGCGCGAGCTCGACGCCCGCGTCCGCGAGTCCGAGCACCGCGCCCGCGACCTCGAAGCCAAGCGCCTCGACCTCGACGTCCGCGCCGCCCAGCTCGCCACCCAGGAGGCCGCCCTGGCCTCCCTCCGCACCAACTTCGACGCCGCCACCCGCGAACGGAGCGAGCTGGTCGCCAAGCTCAACCACGCCCAGCAGCTCGCCTCCCAATCCCGCCAGGAGCTCGAAGCCTCGCGCGTCCAGATCGCCAACCTCCAGGGCGCGCTCGACCGCGCCCTCGCCCAGGCCTCCGACGCCGGCGCCCAGAACCAGAACGCCGCCCACGATCTCGTCGCCGCCAGGACCAGCCTCGCCGAGCTCCAGGCCCGCTTCACCGAGCTCCAGGAAGCCGCCGCCCTCGACAAGCAGAAGCTCGAACAGGCCGCCGACCTCATCGAGCACCTCCGCGCCGGCGGCGGGGAATCCAGCGCCGAACTCGCCAAGTCCCGCGCCCACATCGAAACCCTCTCGCGCGAGCTCACCGACGCCCGCGCCAAGCTCGAACAATCCCAGCGCGACCTCTCCGTCCTCGAACAGACCGAGGCCACCTCCAGACAATCCGCCCAGCAGCTCGCCGACGAGCTGAAGGAAGCCCGCTCGTTCGGCGGCGGGATCACCGAGGTCGCACGCACCCGCAAGAACCGCCTCCAACGCGCCAAGCTCATGCTCCGCGAGCAGTCGGAAAAACTCCGCGTCGCCGGCGACGCCCTCCGCGCCCGCTTCGAGCAGTGCGAACAGGTCCTCGCCCAGCGCCAGGACCTCCTCAGCGCCCGCGAGGTCATCAACGCGACCCAGCGACGCCTCGAAAAAACCAAGGCCCGCGGCCGCGCCGCCGCCGTCGTCATGTACGCCTGCATGACCCTCCTCATGCTCGGCGGGATCGCCTGGATCGTCTCGGGCCAGGCCTGGCCCGGCGTCTTCGCCGCCCACTCCACCATCGGCGCCGACTCGCGCAGCCGCACCCTCTCCCAGGCAGAACTCGCCGAGTGGCAGACCTTCCACCAGGCCCTCCTGGCTGACCCGCGCTTCCACGAGGCCGCCGCCGACCGATTCAACAAACGCGGCATCATCTCACTCGGCACCGCGCCCGAGGTCGCCAAGTACCTCCAGTCCTCCGCCTCCGCCGAGTTCAACGAGCCCGGCGAGATGAAACTCATCGTCCGCGCCGAGGGCGCCGATCGCGCCGCCCGGCTCGCCGACACCCTCACCGGCGCCCTCATCAGCTACGCCAACGCCTCGCGCCAGCGCCGCGTCGACGGCGCCGTCACCGTCCTCCGCCAGACCCCCGCCGCCGACCCCGGCGCCCTGGACTCCACCCGACTCCAGATGGCCGGCGCCCTCATGGGCGGCGGCTCGGTCTTCGCCGCCTTCGCCGGCGTCTTGGTCTGGCGAAAACTCGCCACCGCCAAGAGCTCCTTCGAGCAGACCGCCATGCTCGACGCCATCCTCGACGAACAACGCTGGCAGCCGCCGACGAACTAAGCGAGGCCACAAGGCTTTGACGAGCCCGAAGCGCCAGCGAGGGCCTTGGCGAGGCCAACGATCAGGCGATCATCACTGCAGGTATCACGACCACGCGCCGACCTCGCGTGCCACCCATCCCGCGTGCCACCGACCGGCGAGCCCGCGAGCCGGTCGGTGCGATGGGCTCGCGCACGCGCGCGTGGTCGCCCGTCACCGCTCCAGAATCCCCGACTTCGGTCGGCGCCGCCAAACACGTGATTCGCAATTGACCGAGCGGACGCATGCGCCCGACAGGCGCCTTTCCCCTGTCTCGCTGCTTCGCTCTCTCGCGGTCTCGCTCTTCCCGCCTGCTTTCAATACGCCTTCCTCAGCCTCGCCGGCGGGATCTTCAGCTGGTCCCGATACTTCGCGATCGTCCGTCGCGCGATCTCGATCCCTCGCTTCTTCAACTCCTCCACCAACGCCTCATCGCTCAATGGCCTGGCCTTGTCCTCCGCCGCGATCACGTCCTGCAACGCCGCGCGGATCGCGTCCCACGACACGTCCTCCCCGCTCTCCGTCACCGTCCCGCCCGTGAAAAACTTCCGCAGCGCCACGATCCCCCGCGGCGTCTGCACATACTTCTCCGCCACCGCACGCGACACCGTCGCCACGTGAATCCCCAGTTGCTCCGCCACCTGCGTCATCGGCAACGGCTTCAACGCCTGCGGCCCGTAGTCAAAGAACTCCCGCTGCGCCTCCACCACCACCCCGATCACACGCTCCAGCGTCCGCTTCCGCTGCTGCACCGCGTCGATCAGCCACTGCGCGTTCCCCAGATTCGTCCTCAAGAACTCCTTCGACTGCTTGTCCGTCCCACGGTCCTTGGCCATCAGCGCATACTCGCGGTTCAGCGACAGCTGCGGCATCCGCGAATCGTTCAGAAACCCGATGTACCGGTCGTGGTCCGCGTCATACTCCACGATCGCGTCCGGCACGATCGGCGTCGGTTCGTCATCCACCAGCTGCCTCGCGGGCGCCAGCGACAACCGCCGCATCAACCCCATCGCCCCCTTGATCTGCGCCAGCGTCAGCCCCGCCTTCTCCGCGATCCGGGGCAACCGGTTCTGCGTCAGGTCCTCGAGATGGTGCTCGATCAGCGTCCGCGTCTGCTCGATCAGCTCCACGCCCACCTCGCCCGGCTCGGCTTCCATCGCGCTCAGCTGCAACAGCAGACACTCGCGCCGGTCCCGCGCCGCCACCCCCGCCGGCTCCAGAAGCAACTGCACCGCCCCGATCGCTTCCTCCACCTCCGCCGCCGTGGGCTTGGCCCGATCCCCCGGCACGCGATCGATGATCGTCTCCACCGGCGTCCGCAAAAAACCATCATCATCCAGGAACGAGATCACCAGCTCGCCAAGCGCCCGCAGATTCTCCTTCACGTCCACCAGGTGCCACTGCTCCAGCAGCTGCTCCTGCAGCGACGCCTTCCGCGCCGGCGCCGACGCCATCGCGTCCATCTTCGCGTCGCGCTCCCCCGTCGATCGCGGCGCCAGCCCCGTCGCCCGCTCGATCCGCTCCCGAACCGACGACCGCCCCGGCGTCACCGGCTGCCCGTCCTCGCCCTCCGCCACCGGTTCCACGATCTCCAGCGTCGGGTTGTTCTCCAGCTCCTGCTCGATCCGCTCCTGAAGCTCCCCCAATGGCATCTGGAGGATCTCCATCGACTGGATCATCCGCGGCGCCAGCTTCATATGCTGGCCGAGCTTCATGTGCTGGGACGCTTCGAAACGCATGGCGTGTGCTCAACTTACTCCATCGACCGACGACCCTGGATCGCATCGGCCAGGACCGCCCGGTTCGCAAACTCCAGCGATGATCCCGTCGGCAACCCCCGCGCCAGCCGACTCACCCGCACCCCGCCCGCCTTCAACCGCTCCGCCAGGTACATCGACGTCCCATCTCCCTCCACCGTCGGGTTCAGTCCGAGAATCACTTCCTCAACCTTCGTTCCGCCCGGATTCCCCTCCGGTTTCTCGATCCGACGAA
>JAEUJA010000026.1 GCA_016793195.1 Phycisphaerae bacterium | reverse complement strand
AGCCACGCGCGACGCTGCTCGATCGAGAGGTCCTTGCCCAGGGAAACGAACAAGGCCGCACGCCCCGCGACATCCGCGGGCGCGCCCTTGCATCCCTCGACCAGCTTGCCCACCAGCGCCGTCTCAAGCCCCGAGCCGGGGAGAACCTCGGAGGCCTTGGCGACCGCCATGGCGCGAGCGCGCCCGATCGCGATCAACGCCTCGTGCGCCTTGTTGTTGTACGTGAATTTCGCCATCCATGTCGCGTCGACCCGCTTGGCCCCCGCCGGGCGGCTTTCCTCACGCAGCGCGGTCTGGTATTCCTTGCACAGCTTGTCGGACATCGCGCCCTGAAGCCCGCTCAAAAGCTCGCGCTTCGACATGTCCGAGATCAGGTCGCCGAACGGATTGATCGGGTCGGTCAGCGCCCTGGCGTTCGTGAACGCCTGACGCTGGCTGGATGAATCGACAAAGTCGAACCGGTCCAGTTCGCCCGCCTCCACCTTCTCGACCAGGTCCAGGTTGTCCACCGCCACCTGCTCCATCCGCTGGTCCCGCTTGGCCAGGTAGTCGGCGAAGCGCTCCCGGTCTGCGTCCTTGATGAACGGGTTGTGAACCTCCAGCAGCGAGAGCCTTTGCGGCGTGTTCGACAACGCACGCAGCTTCCCGTCCGATCCCTTCTCACCCAGCGGCTTGTAGTCCACCTTCGGAATCGTCACCTTCGCCGGGGGCGCGTTCACGGGCGGACGAGCCCCCGGGCTCGCCGGCGCTTGGGCTGGCGGCTGCGGCGGCGGAACAAACTCGGGCGTCTTGGCCGGCGCGGGCGTCGGCGGGGTGACGACCTGGGCCGACACCGACCCGACCGACACCAACCCACCGAGCAGAGCGATCACACACTTGTTCATGGCGGTATTTCCCTGTAATTGAGGCCGACAATTATCGGCACGTCCCCGAGGCCGGGACACTCCACCCCATCCGATCGACGCCGAGAGCATAGGTCGGTTCCCGATGGCCACCCGAACAAAACAAAGACGACGCGGTTATGGGCCGCCGCCCTCGGATGGATTACGCTCCGAACATGCCAAGCACTCCAGCCGCCGTTGATCGCGCCTCGATCGCCAGGGCCATCGCCGGCGTCTCCCTCCTCCGCGGCACGTTCACGCTCCGCTCGGGACGCACCAGCACCTACTACCTCGACAAGTACCTTTTCTCCACAAGGCCCGACGTGCTCAGGCCCCTGGCCGCACTCTTCGCCGAGCATGTTCGAGCCATGGAGACGAGGGCCGGCGTGAAGGTCGTGCGACTGGCGGGGGCGGAACTGGGCGGGATTCCGCTGGTGACGGCGGCGGCGATGGAGATGAACCTCCCGTGCCTCTTCGTGCGCAACAAGAAAAAAGACTACGGCACCGCCAAGCAGCTTGAGGGCGTGGTGAACAAGGGCGACGCGGTGATCCTCCTGGAGGACGTGGCGACGACGGGCGGGCAGGCGCTCGAGGCCGTGGAATCGCTGAAGGAATCCGGCGCACGTGTTCTCGGCGTGATCGCGACCATCGATCGTCTGGAGGGCGCGCGGGAAAATGTCGAGGGCGCGGGGCTGTTGTTCGACGCGATCTTCAACACCAAGGACCTGGGCGTCGCCGAATGACGCCGCTCAGCACCCGGAAACTCCAGGGAAAGTTCCGAACCCACCCGGCGAAAAACCCCGGAGGCGCCCCCTTCCGTTCTCGCGTCGCCATCCACCCCACCTCCTCATTCCCCGCATTACCCACCGCGCGGCGTATCTTCCCGGCGTCTCTGGGCACCCGCGCTGAACTCTTCGTTTCTTCTCCGCGCCGCTCCGTGTCCCCCCGCCTTGAACACACTCACGCCTCCGCGCCCCATCGCATCCCGGACCACGCATGATCGACCATCGCATCATCAGCATCGGCGCTCTCTCGGCCCACCCGCTCTGGGGCGAGAAGGAACCCCTCCGCACCGGGCACGCCACCACCACGCTCGTCCGCACGCGCGACCGCGTGATCCTCGTCGATCCCGGCCTGCCGTCACAGGCCCTGGCGGCCCGCCTGCTGGAACGCGCCAAGCTCTCCGCCGCGGCCGTCACCGACGTGTTCCTCACGTCCTTCCGGCCCGACGCGCGCCGCGCCCTCGATCTCTTCGACGACGCCACGTGGTGGGTTCACAACGACGAGCGAGAGCGCGTGGGCGTGATGCTGGCGTCGACGCTGCGGCGGATCGCGCAGGACGCGCCGGGCGACGAAGACGACCCGATCCGGGCCGCCATCGAGCGCGACATCGTCATCCTGCAGCGCTGCAAGCCCGCGCCCGATCACCTGGCCGACCACGTCGACATCTTCCCGCTCCCGGGCGTCTCGCCGGGCATGTGCGGCCTGCTGCTGGAGGAGCCGCGCGCCACCACCCTCATCTGCGGCGACGCGATCCCGACGATCGAGCACTTGCAGCAGGGCCAGGTGCTGGCGAGCTGCGCCGATTACGACAAGGCCAAGGAGAGTTTCCAGGAGGCCGTCGAGATCGCGGATTTCCTGATCTTGGGGCGCGACAACATCGTGGCGAACCCGACGCGGAGGGCGTTCTGAGAACAAGTCGCGGCATCGGGCGTGCGGACAAAAAAACAGACAGGACAATCCGTTTTTCTCGGACTTCAAGAAACTTCTCGGTCGGGTGGCGTGTATCAAGTGTTGGCGGCATATTTCAACGCCGACCCAAGGAGCACGCGCATGACATCGAGTACACGGCACGTTTCGAGTCGTTGTTCGGGTCGTCAGGGTTCCGTCAAGAGCATGGGGGGGGGGGCGTACGGCTATTGCGATTGCAATGGCCGTGGGCCTGGGCGGTTTCGCGGTTGAGAGGGCTGCGGCGCAGAACGCAGGCACGCCGCCGACGTGGGCCGCGCCGTTCAAACGCGTCTGCGGCGGCTTCCCGCTTGGCATCTCCGCCGGGGACGTCAACCTCGACGGACTTCCCGATATCGCGGTGGTCCAGACCCAGAAGCAATTGAGCGCGGGCGATCCGCGGACGAGCGCGCCGGCTCAGGTGCTGATCTACAAGAACACGGGAAGCTGGGGCGTGCCGAGCAACGGCCTGAGCGCGGGCCCCCATTGGACCGTCACCCTCCCGGACGCGATCGATCCCGTGCTCATTCCGCTACACGTGGAACTGGTCGACGTGAACGACGACAACTACCCGGACGTGCTGGTCAGCGTGGGCGCGGCCGAGGACCCCACCGATCCTCCGGCGGGGTACGCGCCGGGGCTGTACTACTTCCGGTTCATACCTGCACTACAGGTCTTTGCAACCGATCCCGTCTACTACGCCACCGCCGTTCCCATCTCACGCTTCCGCGTCGCGGACATGAACGGCGACCAGCTTCCCGACGTCGTCGCGGCGACCGACGGGCGTGCGTACGATTACTCCAACTCCGACAGTGTGCGCATCTTTTATCATGTCGCCGATCCCCAGGCCGCCAGCCCGTTCCACCCCGAGGAGGCGCTGCTTCACGTTGATCCCAACAACGACGAGGCGAACATGCCCACGAACACCTGCGTCGTTGGCAACTTCCACCGGCGCGGTGGCATTCCTGGCGGGACCGCCGACATCGTGACCGACTCGATGCCGATCCTGTCCAACAATGGCAACGCGTCGGGACAATTCCCGACGTTCACGATCTACCCGCAGACATTCTGCTCGGGCCAGTCCATCTCGATCGATCACGACATGACGGCGGGCAACTTCCGCTTCATGAACGTGATGACGGACATCGCGACCATTTCGGGGATCAACCCCGAGATTCGCGTCTTTCGGAGCCCCATCCTCGCCGGCGGGACACCCGTGCTCTCGCACGACTGCCTCACCGACGTGTACCCCATCTCCGCGTTCTGCGGCGAGTATCAACCCACCATCAAGCTCCACGGCATCGCGAACGCGATGCTCAACTCCGGCTCGTATCTCGACCTGGCGGCGACCGGGTGCGATCCTTACGTCGCGATCCTGCTGGGCAAGGGCAACTCGAAGTTCCAGATTGATACGAACGACGCGGCCTACTTTGTCAGCGCGATGCCCGCCGCTGACGAGTTGTTCGCGGAGGTCGCGCAGGTGATCGCGGTCGACCTCAACCTGGACGGCAAGATCGATCTGGTGACGTCGAATCACTACGACCTGAATGACCCGCCGTACGACGGGACCATCAGCGTCATCATCAACACCACGCCGTAATAGTGATACGCAGTGGCCATGGAGGTCTCGCCATGACGTTCCCGCGAGTCAGTGTTGCAACATTGCTGCTGTTCGCCTCCACGGCCGGCGCGCAGGTTCGATTCACTCCCCTCGGCGACTTGCCGGGGGGAGCATTCAGTTCATACGCAACAGGGGTATCGCAGGACGGATTGATGGTCGTCGGCGCTGGCAAACGCACGAACTCGTTCAGCGAAGAGGAAGCGATTCTTTGGACTCCCGCGGGTGGCATGGTCGGGCTCGGCGATCTGGCGGGCGGCCTGCCGCGAAGCGTGGCGGCCGCGATCTCGGTCGACAAGCGCATCGTGGTCGGATACTCCCACGGCTCGCGCGGCACCGAGGCGTGCTACTGGGACCTGAACGACGGGTCTCTGCGCGGCATCGGCGATCTGCCCGGCGGAGACTTTAACTCACTCGCGTTGGCGTGCTCGGCCGACGGGAGCAGCATCGTCGGTGTCGGCACGACGCAGAGGGGAACGCGTGGTTTTTTGTGGCGAGCGAGCACGGGCACCATGATCGATCTCGGAACACTCATTCAGAACGCAGCAGCGCTCGCGAGCGACGCCCGGGCCATCTCCGCCGATGGTTCGGTTATTGTCGGGAGTGCCACGGCAACATCAGGAGGGAGTCAAGAGGCGTACATGTGGACGCAGCAGACCGGCATGGTCAGCCTTGGGCGACTTCCAGATGCCGTCAATTCGTTCGCAAGCGACATGTCCGTTGACGGGCGCTATGTCACAGGCTCGTGTGATGTCTTTACGCAAGATGATGGCGGAGCGATCATGTATAGGTGGTCGGCGGCAAGCGGGATGGTCCCAATCGACAGCCTCTCGGATGATTTTGAAAGCGGCACGCCCCAGGGCATAAGTGCCGACGGACGCGTTATTGTTGGGACCACGATTCCACAATCGGATGGTCAGAGGTGTTTCATCTGGCGCGAGGGCGAAGGGATTGTGGGTCTCGAAACATACCTGAAGTCCATCGGTTTGGATGTCCGCGCGATGGGGTATCGAATAAGCTCTATCTCCGACATTTCCGACAACGGACGATTTCTCGTTGGAACCGTCACCAACCCCGACGGCAACGGCGAAGCCTTCCTCATCGAGATCCCCGCGCCGTCGGCGGCGTCGGTGCTGACGATTGGCGCACTCTTGCCCGCCCGGCGGCGGCGCTGAACTTCAGCGATCAGATGTCGGCGCGGAACGCCGACCCACCCAACGCCTCTCGCCATGAAAAACCCCCGCTCTTCGCGGGGGTTTGTTCTTCAATCGTCGTTGGCGTTCACGCCGGAGCCGGCGCGTCTCTTGTGGCGGCCCGGACCTTCGCATGGCCTCTGGTCCGGCGTCCGAACGCGTGAAAAAGCGTGCGTCTCACGCCACCTGCAAGAGGCTCATGGCGGCCTTGACGATGTCGGCGGCGGTCAGCGAGCACATCGAGAGGAGTTCTTCGGGGGTCTTGGCGGACTTGGGGATGCGCCTGACGTGCATCTGGGTGAGCTTGAAGGCGTCGCCGGATTCGGTGAGCGCGTCAGACACAGCCGAGCCGATCCCGCCGCCGTAGTTGTCCTCGATCGTGATGACGTAGCCGTTGTTGGCGCCGATGATGTCGAGGAGGGCGGGGGCGTCGAAGGGCAGAGAGTAGAGGTCGACGAGGGTGGCGGAGATGCCGGCCTTGTCGAGGAGCTCCAGCGCCTTGTTGGCCTCGTGGACCATGTATCCGGCGGCGCAGAGCACCACATCGCGGCCTTCCTGGAGCACCTCGAACCCGCCGAGGTTGAAGACCACATCGTCGGAGTAGAGGAACTCGGTGTCGGGGCGGAGGGTCCGCATGTAACACGCGCCCTCGTACTCGGCCATGACGTTGGTGAGGGCCCAGGCCGAGTAGGCGTCGGAGGGCTGGAGGATGTAACACCCGGGGTTGCCGCGGTGGTCCTTGATGGTGGTAAAGGAGCGGAACCAGGAGACGTCGGGGAGGGCCATCTGGCTGGGCCCGTCGGCGGCGAGGGTGATGCCGGCGTGGCTGCCGACAATCTTGAGGTTGGCCCCGCCGTTGATGGCCATCTCGATCTGGTCGTAGGCGCGGGTGATGAACTTGGCGAAGGTGGAGACGAAGGGGACCTTTCCGGCGGCGGCGAGTCCGGCGGCGACGGAGATCATGTTCTGCTCGCCGATCTTGCACTCAAAGAAGCGGTCGGCCAGCGAGGGGTCTTTCTTGAAGACGTCGGCGAAGGTGGAGTTGGAGACGTCGGCGTCGAGGACGACGACGCGGTCGTTGGCGTGGCCCAGGGCCCGCAGCGCCATGCCATAGGCCCGGCGGGTCGCGAGGTTTCCGCCCTGGAGGAGGGCGGTCATGTCGTTCTTCTTCATGTAGGCCGAGAGGGTGCCGATGTCGCCGGCTTTGGGCTCGGGGGCGGTGTATTCGCTGGGCGGCTCGATGGTGAAGGCGTCGGTGGAGGCCAGGGCGCTGGTGAGTTCGACGCGCTTCTCGTCGAGTTCGGACAGGGCCCGCTTGAGCTGGTCGCCGGTGGCGGGCTTGCCGTGCCAGCCGCTCCCGTGGAGCGACGGCGCGCCCCAACCCTTGACGGTCCTGGCGACGACGGCGGTGGGCTTCTTGCCCTTGCCGCCGATAAACGCCTCGAAGGCGCTCTTGATCTGGGCGGGGTTGTGCCCGTCGATGAGTTTGACCTCAAAGCCGATGGCGGTGAGCTTGGCGGCGATGGTCTCGGCGGACTGCTGCGAGCTGACGCGGTCGGCCTGGCCGTATTCGTTGCAGTTGAAGATGGGCAGGACGTTGGTGAGCTTGTGATCGACGAGGTAGTCGAGGGCCTCGGCGATCTGCCCTTCGCGGGATTCGCCGTCGCCGATGATGCAGTAGACGCGCCGGTCGTTGCCGTCGAGGACGGCGGCCTCGCCCAGGCCCGCGGCGATGGAAAGGCCCTGGCCGAGCGAGCCCGTCGCCGCGTCAAAGAAGGGGAACCCTTCCATCGGGTTTGGATGCCCGTCAAGGACACTCCCGGCGGCGCGGAGCGTTTTGAGGTCGTCGAGGGTGAGCTTGCGCCGGCTCTGCGGGTCCTTGCCGACCATCACGCCGAGCTTGGCGGCCGCGGCATAGACCGCGGGCACCGCGTGCCCCTCGCTAAGGACCAGGCGATCGCTGGTGGGATAGTCAGGGTAATCGGGGCTCCAGCGCATGGTGTGGAACATCAGCACAGTCACCAGGTGTCCGATGCTCATCGAACTCGATGGGTGCCCCGTCCCGGAGGCGGCGCACATTTCCAGGGAAAGACGGTCGATCTCGATGGCCTGAGCGTGCACGGCGGCTTCGAAAGACATCAGGAAGCACTCCATCGGAACGACCCTTGGCCGCCCCGCCTCGAATCAACCCCACCCGACCCTGCGCCAGGCCAACACGCGACCAAGCGCCCCGCCCGACGGGTGTCGGTCGAGCGGGTTCCACCCCCGGATCAGGCGACAACCGCCACGCCCGGGCGGGGCTCACCCCCGCCCGTTCCTGGTCCCGTCGTGCTCGACGGCAGCCCCAAACACATCAACGGACGGCGTAAACCCCTCGATCGCCACGCCGGCAGCCTACCACGCCGGTACACTGTGGCTCCTTAATCGAACGGAGTGTAGGCCCATGAAGGTCATCTGCGATCGCTCCGCGTTGCTCGACGCGATCAACACCGTCTCCGGCGCCGTCGCCGCCCGCTCCCCACGGGTCCAGCTTTCCTGCATCCACCTCCACGCCGCCAAGTCGGGCGGGGTGGGCGAACTGACCCTGTCGGCCACCGACGCCGAAATCGCCCTGCGCCTGAAGCTGTCGCAGGTCGACGTGTCAGAACCGGGGGATGCCCTGATCCCGGCCGACAAGCTCCGGGCGATTGTCTCCGCCGAGGACCAGGAGCCGACGCTGACGATCGACGCCGACGACCAGGCCGCCCACATCCGCGGCAACGACGCCCATTTCAAGGTCTTCACCTACGCCCCCGCCGAATTCCCCCCGATCCCTGATTTCCACGACGCGGTCGCCGGCTCCGCCGCCACGCCCAAGGCCAAGGCCGTCTTCACCCAGTCCGCCGGCACCCTCAACACCGTCATCGCCCGGACCATTTTCGCCACCGCGCGCGAAACCAGCCGGTACGCGATCAACGGCGTGCTCCTCCGCCGCGAGGGCAAAAAGCTCGAGATGGTGGCGACCGACGGGCGGCGCCTGGCCCTGTGCCGCGTCACCCTCCCGGGCCCGACGGAAAAAGACGCCAAGGCCGCCACCTGCATCGTCCCCACCAAGGCCCTGGGCATGTTCCAGAAGCTCGTCCGCGACGGCGATGAGCCCGTGCATGTCGCGGTCACCGACAATCAGGTGCTCTTCTCCTTCGGTACCGACAAGGACCCCGGGCGGGCCGTGCTGGTGAGCAACCTCGTCGAGGGCAGCTTCCCCCCCTACGACGACGTCATCCCCCGCGACCAGGACAAGAAGATCTCCTTCGACCGCGACGTGCTCGCCTCCGCCGTCCGCCGCGCCGCCCTCCTCACCAACGAGGAATCCCGCGGCGTGCGCCTGAAGTTCAGCGGCAAGAAGAAGCAGCTCGAACTCTCCAGCCGCGCGCCCGAGATGGGCGAGGCCCAGATCAACGTCGACGTCGCCAACTACGACGGCGAGGACATCGAGATCGGCTTCAACCCCACCTTCATCACCGACGCCCTCAAGGTCATCCCCGAGAACGAAGTCATCATGGAGCTCAAGGCCTCCAACAAGCCCGGGCTCATCAAGTCCGGCACCGAGTTCATGTACGTCGTCATGCCGGTAAACCTGCAGTAGGCAGAGATTCCCGATCAGCGGGCCGGTGCATCCGACCGCGCTTCGCGGCCGGTGTTCTCGGGTTGCCCGTGCCCGCGATCACGTTCTCGCGCCCGCTCCCCCCGACTATGCTGGCCCGGGTGACGCCATGAAGACCACGCACATCATCGTGATGGTCGCCATCTTCCTGGCGGTCGACGCCGTCGTCATCGGCTCGCTCATCGCCTGGATGGGCTCGTGCCTCCGCGAGATTCCTGCCAAGTTCCCGTTCACGCCGCCACTCGATGGCGCGGTCCGCCGCGAGTTTCAGAGCTTCCACATCGACCTCTTCGGCGTGGGCTGGGGGTATCACGTCGAGGTCGACGAGGACCACCTGCACCTCTTCCCCGCCAAGATGGAACGCTGGCTTGGCATCACGCCCGCGAGCATCCCGTGGAGCGCGATCAGGCTCGAATCGACCGGGCGATGGACCTGCCGCGTGAAGATCGACAAGTGGAACGTCACCGGCCCCAGGTGGTGCCTGGAACTGGCGGGCAAGCCACGCGCGTGACGCCGCCCGCCCGCCAATCCCGCCGCTCTCCCTACCATCCGCCATGCCGACGGAGTTGGAGCTCGAGATCCTCCCGCAGCCCGACGACTTTACGTGCGGGCCCACCTGCCTCCACGCCGTCTACCGCTTCTTCGGCGATCGCATCGACCTCGACGACGTGATCTTCGGCATCCAGCGCCTCGAGAACCGCGGCACGCTGGCGGTGTACCTGGCGACCCACGCCCTCAAACGCGGCTACCGCGCCACCATCTACACCTACAACCTCCAGCTCTTCGACCCCACCTGGTTCCAGACGCCCGGCGTCGACATCGCCGCCAAGCTGCGCGCCCAGGCCGAGCTGGTCCCAAAGGTGCGCGTCCGCGAGGGGAGCGAGGCCTATATCGAGTTCCTCGGCCTCGGCGGCAAGCTCGTCTTCCAAGACCTGACCTCCAAGCTCATCGCCGACCTCCTCCGCACCGGCTCGCCCGTCCTCACCGGGCTCTCGGCCACCTACCTCTACCGCACCGCCCGCGAGTTCGGGCCCAGCGACGACTACGACGACGTCCGCGGCAAGCCCTCCGGCCACTTCGTCGTGCTCTGCGGCTATCAACCCGGCACCCGAAAGGTCACCATCGCCGACCCCATGTTCCCAAACCCGCGATTCCCGGCGCTCAAATACGACGTCTCCATCGACCGCGTGCTCTGCTCGGTGCTCCTTGGGATCCTCACCTACGACGCCAACCTGCTCTTCATCGAGCCCGGCCCGGACCACACGCGCCGCACCGAAACGACGCTCGCCCGAACCACGCCCGCGGCGTCGCGAGCGGGCGCCCGGCGCAAAGCGCCCGCCCCCAAGAAGCCCCCGCGCCGGCGCGCGCCCACGCCCGCGCGCGACGACCGGCGACCTTCCGCCCGCACCCCCAAGGCCACACGCTGATGTCAAACGTCATCGTCGTCGACAACCCCAAGGACTGGCCGCTCCACATCCACGGCGTGACCGTCGTCGCCGCACGCGGCTACCTCACCGAGCCGCGCTTCACCGAGCTTCGCTCCGCCCGCGTCTTCAACCTCTGCAAGTCCTACAGCTACCAGTCGCTGGGCTACTACGTCTCACTCCTGGCCTCCGCCCGCGGGCACAAGCCCCTCCCCGACATCACGACGATCCAGGACCTCAAGCTCTCCACCATGCTCCGCATCGCCGAGCACGAGCTCGAAGACCTCATCGCCGCCAGCCTCGCCGACCTCAAGCCCGGAACCTTTGTCCTCTCCATCTACTTCGGGCGCAACACCGCCAAGCGCCACGAGCGCCTCGCCCTGGCCCTCTTCAACCTCTTCCCCGCCCCGCTCCTCCGCGCCGAGTTCCGCCACGACGGCGAGAAGTGGGAACTCCGCGCCCTCCGCCCCATCGAGGCCGACGAAATCCCCAAGGAACATCTGCCCTTTGTCGCCGAGAGCGCCAAGGCCTATTTCTCCCGGCCCGCGCGCCGCGCCCGCAAGGCCGAGCACCGCCACGACCTGGCGATCCTCCACAATCCCGACGAGCCCAACCCGCCCTCGGACAAGAAGGCGCTCAAGAAGTTCATCAGGGCCGCCGAGTCCATGGGCATCGACACCGAGGTCATCACCAAGGACGAGTACGGGCGCGTGGCAGAGTTCGACGCGCTCTTTGTCCGCGACACCACCGCCGTCAATCACTACACCTTCCGCTTCGCGCGCCGCGCCCAGGCCGAGGGCCTCGTCGTCATCGACGACCCCGACTCTATCGTCAAGTGCGCCAACAAGGTCTACCTCGCCGAACTCCTCCACCGACACCGCGTCCCCCACCCCCGCACCCTCATCATCCACCGCGGCAACGGCGACGACGCGCCCGGACAGCTCGGCTTCCCCCTGGTCCTCAAGCAGCCCGACAGCTCCTTCTCCCTGGGCGTCGTCAAGGTCAACGACCTCCGCCAGTACCGCGAGGAACTCGACAAGCTCTTCCCCGTCTCCGACCTCCTCATCGCCCAGGAATTCGTCCCCACCTCCTTCGACTGGCGCGTCGGCATCATCGAGCGACAGCCCCTCTATGTCTGCCAGTATTTCATGGCCGAAAAACACTGGCAGATCTACGACCACACCAAGACCGGCCTCGACAAGGTCGGAAACTTCGAGGCCTGGCCCGTCGACGCCGCGCCACCCGACGTCGTCCGCACCGCCCTCCGCGCCGCCAACCTCATCGGCGACGGGCTCTACGGCGTGGACCTCAAGGAAGTAAACGGCAAGCCCGTCATCGTCGAGATCAACGACAACCCCTCCATCGAGACCGGCGTCGAGGACCAGGTCCTCGGCGACGAGCTCTACCGTCGCGTCATGCGCGTCTTCCTCCGCCGACTGGAGTCCCGCGGCTCATGAGTTCCCCCCACGACCCAACCCACGATCCACTCCTCGAATCACACCCCGATACCCCGCGCCCCTACGCCCTCTTCGAGGCCTTCGGCGTCGAGTGCGAGTACATGATCGTCGACGCCGCCACCCTCGACGTCCGCCCCATCGCCGACAAGCTCCTCCTCGAAGCCGCCACCCTCCCCGGCGCCGAGCCCCACTTCGAGGATGGCTCGGCCGTCCCCACCGAGGTCGGCCTCGGCCCGGTCTCCTGGAGCAACGAGCTCTGCGCCCACGTCATCGAGCTCAAGACCTCCGCGCCGGCGCCCTCCCTCGACCACGTCGCCGATTCGTTCCAGGACAGCATCGCCCTGGCCAACGCCATGCTCGCGCCCATGGGTTGTGCGCTCCTCCCCACCGGCATGCACCCCTGGATGAACCCCGACCGCGAGATGACCCTCTGGCCACACGGGTTCAACCACGTCTACGCCGCCTTCGACCGCATCTTCAACTGCAAGGGGCACGGCTGGTGCAACCTGCAATCCACGCACCTCAACCTCCCCTTCCAGGGCGACGACGAGTTCGCCCGCCTCCACGCCGCCATCCGCGCCCTGCTCCCCATCATGCCCACCCTGGCCGCCAGCTCACCCTTTATCGACGGCGCCGCCTCGCGCAGCCTCGACAACCGCATGGCCGTCTACGCCAGAAACGCCCGCGCCATCGCCAGCGTCGCCGGCGACGTCATCCCCGAGCCCGTCTGGTCCCGCGCCGACTACCAGCGCGTCATTCTCGACCGCATCGCCGCAGACCTGGCGCCCCACGACCCCGAGGGCATCCTCGAATCCGAGTGGTGCAACTCGCGCGGCTGCATCGCCCGCTTCTCGCGCAGCGCCATCGAAATCCGCGTGCTCGACGTGCAGGAATGCCCCATGGCCGACCTGGCCATCCTCCGACTCATCACCGCCGTGCTCAGGTCACTCACCGACAAGCGCGGCCCGCACCAGCCCGCCCTCCGCGCCTTGCCCTCCTCGCGCCTCCGCGCCATCCTCGATCTCACCATCGACGGCGCCGACACCGCCATTATCTCCGACGCCAACTACCTTGCCGCGCTCGGGCTCCCCCCGTCGCCCACGCCCGCGCTCCGCCTGTGGCAGGCCCTGGCCGAACGCGCCGGCGCCTCCTTCGACCAGGCCACCCGCGAAATCCTCGACGTCCTCTTCCGCGAGGGCTCCCTGGCCACCCGCATCCGCCGGCGTCTGGGCGACCGCACCGATCGCCGCGCCCTGCAATCCCTCTACGCCGACCTGGCCCGCTCCCTGGCCTCCGGCAAGCTCTTCCGCGCCTGAATCCCCGGCCCCGCGCCGGCACGCTTGACCTCGTGCCATAGATGTCGGCCCTGTGACATCGATGCTCCTTGCGTTCCCTTGGCGAGCCACGAGCGCCAGCGAGTGGGTTGTCTTCAAGCACTCGAAGCATCAGCGAGCTTCATCTTCGCCCTTGCTCCCGGTGGCGTGGTCAAGGCCCGGCTTTGCGGGCCTTGACCACGTGCCATTGCAATCACATGCGCCCTCGCCCCGCGTTTTCAGCACGCCGTCACTCAGCGCCAGCACATCCACCCTCTTTTCGCGTGGTAATCTGACCATCAACCGCCACGCCTTACCGATCGCTCCCCATGCACCTCTCCACTCTCTTCACCATCCTCTGCACGCTCTCCGCCCTGCTCGGCCTAGCCGCTCTCATCCACCTCGCGCGCACCCCGCGCCCGCACACCTGCCCCAACTGCGCCTACTCCCGCCGCGACCTCGGCGCCGAGGCACCCTGCCCCGAATGCGGCCTCGTTCCCGCCGCCGCACGCACTCGCGCCCGCAAACGCCGCGTTCCTCTCTTCCTTTCCGCGCTCTTCGCCATCCTCATTCTCCCCGCGTGGCAACTCTGGCCTCAGCCCTTCCGCGAAGCGTGGTGGCTCATCCGCTACAGAACCTGGGTGCGCAGCGACACGGACGTCTACGGCGATTGGCGAATTGACCACTTCAAGGGAGGCCGTCCCGACAATGAACTGCGCGTCCGCGCCCGCGTTTTTTACAAGTCCACGGAGGTCTTCGACACGCTCAATCCGGCACTGGGCGGCGATGGGAAGAATCTCCAGCGCATCGGACTTAGTGGAGATTCCAACTCATCATCACTACTGAAGATCGACCTCACGGGCGACGGTACTCCTGAGGCTTTTCTCTACAGCTCAACCTCGATCGGCAATCCGGGGTGCTGCCAAACGCTGCGCGTGTACTCGGAGTCTGACCCGCCTCGGCTCCTCGCGACGATCGACGGAGTCGAGACCTCCGTGCAGGTTGTCAATGCGATCAACGGTCGTCCTCCTCATCTTCGACTGCATGACTGGACGTTCGGCTCTTGGGGTAAGCCGATTTCGATGGGGTCCGCGCCCGAACTCGCACTCGTCTGGAACGGCGTCGCGTTCGAGCCTTCCGCCGAACTCTCTCGCAAACCCGCACCCGATCTGCCGTTCGACATGCTCGTGCGATTCGCAATTGATACCGACCAGGAATCCCAGAACGCTGGTGCCAAGTGGCCTCCTGCCAATCTCTGGCACACCATGCTCGACCTCATGTACGCCGGGCACGAAGCCCTCGCCTGGCAGGTCTTCGATCGCGCCTCCATCGGTCACGAATCCCAGGCCGCCGACTTCAAACGCGAATTCCTCGAACAACTGAGCACGAGCCCCTACTGGCCCGCTCTCAAAGCGGCCTACGACGCCGAGCCTCCCGCCCCGCCCGATCGCTAACTCTCCGTGCAACCGCCTGCGCATTCCGCGCGCGTCTCCCTCTTCATTTGGCAATTTGGCCATCTGGCGACTTGGCAATTTCACCTCCCCCTACCCTCCCTCCCGCCCATGTCCCAGCTCCGTCACAACCTCAAGCACTCCGCCATCGACGGCACCGCCTACTCCGTCATGGTCGGCCTCGCCGAAAACCAGTTCCCCGCCTTCATCCTCGCCATCGGCGCCACGCAGGTCACCAGCGGCCTCATCGCCACCGTCCCCATCTGCCTCTGCGCCATCCTCCAGCTCCTCACGCCCTGGGGCGTCCGAAAGCTCGGCTCCTACCGCGCCTGGACCGCCGCCAATGCCTACCTCCAGGCCGCCGCCCTCATCCCCCTCGTCATCGCCGCCTGGCTCGGGCGCGTCCCCACTTGGCTCGTCTTCACCGCCGCCACCTTCTACTGGTTCGGCTCGGTCTCCGGCGGCCCGGCGTGGACCACCTGGAAGTGCCTCATCTTCCCCGAGCGCCTCCGCGCACGCTACTTCGCGCGCCGCTCCCGCTGGTGCAACGCCGGCGTGCTCCTCGGTCTCCTCCTCGGCGGCCTGTTCATCGAACGCATCCAGGACGCCACCAACTCAAACTCCCTCGCCGTTCTCCGCGCCTTTTCCGTCGTCTTCGCCATCGCCGCCATTGCCCGCGTCGTCAGCGGCACCGAAATGCTCCGCATCAGCGAGCCCCGCCCCCTCGACATGAACGAGCGCGATGTCTCCTGGCGCGAGTTCGCCTCCAAGGCCCTTCACTCGTTCGACGGGCGCTTCATCCTCTTCGCCGGCGCCACCGCCGTCGCCGCCCAGATCGCCATGCCCTACTTCAATCCATACGTCTTGAAGCAGGTCGGCCTGGAGTCCTCGCGCCACCTCCACGCCGCGCTACTCGCCGCCGCCTTCGCCGGACGCATGGCCGCCCTCCCCCTCGCCGGGCGCATCGCGCACCGCCACGGCCCTCTGCGCCTCGCCTGGCTCAGCGCCATCGCCCTCGTCCCCCTCGCGCCCCTCTGGACACGCTCCGACAACATCGGCGTCCTCTTCGCCGTCCAGCTCCTCATCGGCGGCATGTGGGGCGCCTTCGAGCTGGCGTCGCTCCTCATGTTCTTCGACGCACTCCACCCCCAAGAACGCACCAGCATCCTCACCAAGTGGAACCTCGTGAACTACGCCTGCATGACCGCCGGCTCGCTCATCGGCGGCCAGCTCCTCGCCACCCTCGGCGAAAACCGGCGCGCCTACCTCATCGTCTTCGCCGCCTCATCCCTCGCCCGCTTCCTCGCCCTCGCCCTCCTCCTTCGCGCCCGCCAGCCCGACGACATCCGCGAGGAACCGGCCCTCACCCAGCCCGACGCCGCACTCCCGCCGTAACGCCGCGCCACCGATCTCGTCACCGAGATCGGTGCTCTTTGCATCGCCCTTGCGAGCCACGAGCGCACGCGAGCGGGTTGTCAAACTACGCCCCACCCGCGGCCGAGCCGATCCGTCGCTTCCATCTCAAACGTGGTTATCAGACCT
>JAEUJA010000021.1 GCA_016793195.1 Phycisphaerae bacterium | reverse complement strand
CTCATCCATTCCCACTGCGTGCGCACGCCGTCCTCGAAGGCTGTGGCGGGCGCGTAGCCGAGTTCGCGAGAGGTGCGGGTGAGATCGGCCCAGGTGCGGAGCACGTCGCCGGGCTGCATGGGGAGGCGGGTGATCCTGGGTTCGTGCCCGACGACGCGCGAGATGGTGGCGAGCATCTCGTCGAGGCGGACGGGCGCGCTGCCGCCGAGGTTCCACACGCGGTAGCCGAAGCGGTCGATGCGCTGGTAGGCCGCGACGACGCCGGAGACGATGTCGTCGATGTAGGTGTAGTCGCGGCTGGAGGAGCCGTCGCCGAAGACACTGATGTCTTCGCGGCGCGAGACTTTGGCGAGGAAGGTGGCGATAGCGAGGTCGGGGCGTTGGCGCGGGCCGTAGACCGTGAAGAAGCGCAGGCACGCGGTGGGCATCTTGGTGAGGTGCCAGTGGGTGTGGCACTGGAGTTCGTTGGCGCGCTTGGTGGCGGCGTAGGGGCTGACGGGCTCGTTGACGGGATCGTCTTCGGTGAACGGCACACGCGAGGCGTCGCCGTAGACGCTGCTGGAGGACGCGGCGATGATGCGCTTCGCGCCCGCTCGGCGTGATTCTTCGAGCACGACGGCGGTGGCGACGACATTGGCGCGGGCGTAGGCCGCGGGGTCGGTGATGCTGGGGCGCACGCCGGCCTTGGCCGCCAGGTGGATCACGCCCTCGGGGCGGATGCGCTCGAAGAGCGCGCGGGTTGGGGCGGCCTCGGCGAGATCGAGTTCGACAAGTTCGAATGAGCCGCGCACGCGACCGGCGCTGCGGCGGACCTCGTCGGCGTTCGCGCGCTTGATCGCGGGGTCGTAGAAGGGGTCGAAGTTGTCTACGCCGACGACACGATGCCCGAGGGAGAGCAGGCGCTCGCAGAGGTGGGAGCCGATGAAGCCGGCGGCGCCGGTGACGATGATCGGGCCGGATTCAGCCATGCTGGTTTGTAGCCGTCCTGTCGAATCGGGGTTCGTCCGGGCGCGACGAGTCCCACACAAAACGGGGCGCGACGGGCGGAATCCCGCAAAAATCGGCGGAAATTCGGGCCTTTCTGGGGCGGTTCAAAAAAGAAGCAGGGTGCCACAGTGAAATGGCACCCCGCTGGAGGAGAGAGAGATGATGAGAACTATACCCGGTCTTGTCGGGAATTTGTTGCACAGATTCGCTATTTTCGCGCGCCGGTGGAAAACCCTTGTTGGGTCGGCGAAATCTGCGCGGTCGCGTTGTTGAGGTGGGTATGACGCGGCGGGCGCGTGGTCCAAAAGCGAAGAACGCACGAGCGGGGTCAGGTGTCCCGCCCGTGCGAACCTCTCTTCGCCGTTGAGATTCCTTGCGGTTTCTCGCCGTTCTCTTTCCCCCCGCCCACCACCAGCGGGAGACTTACCTGGGATTCTTAGGCGCGCCGGGCGCGGGGTTCTCTTCCATCCATTTGCGGACGGCTTCGCGGCGTTCCTCGGGGCTCATGTTGCGGAGCTTCTCGCGGAGCTCCGGCGGGATGCGCTCGCGGAGGTTTTCGCCGCGGCCCGGGCCGTCGGGCTTGGCGGCGTCGGGGTTCTTGTTCTTCTGCTTCTCGATCTTGCGTTCGGCCTTTTCCTTGGCCTTCTCGGGCGGGTTGTCGAGGCGGCGCTGCTCGGCGTCCTTGCGGGCCTTTTCCAGCATGCCCTTGACGTGCGCCTGCTGCGGGTCGTTCAGGACGTTCCAGGCTTTGGTCTCGGCGGCTTTCAGGTCGGGGGCCTGCTCGGCGAGTTCCTTGAGGCGTGACATCGCGGCGCCCTCGTCCTTGGGGGCGTTCCGGTCGCGGTCCTTGGGTCCGCGAGGGCCGTCCTTGGGGGCGTCGTCGGGTCGCATTTCGTCCATGGGTTCGTTGTCGCCAGGCGGGGGCGGCGGGGGCTGATCGCCCTTGGGCTTGCGGCCGCGCGGGCCTTGTCCTTCGGGGCCGCCGGGACCACGGCGTTCACCAGGACCGCCGGCGTCCGGGCCGCGGCGATCACCGGGCGCGCCGTCGGGTCCGCCGCGTCCTTTGGGTCCGGGTTCGGCGCCGAGGAAGGGGCGGAGTTTTTCGACGACTTTCTGGCGGGTCTCGGGGGAGAGGTCGCGGATCAAGTCGCGGATCTCCGGGCCGTGGGCCTCGCGGAAGGCGCGGATGTCGTCGTGGACGGAGTCCATGACGCCCTTGATCTTCTGGTCTTGCTCGGGCGAGAGGCGGAGTTCTTCGGGGGTCTCTGGCGAGCGAAGGGAATTGATGGCGCGCATCATGGCCATGGGCGCGCCGCGTTGGGCGGCCTGGTCCTTGCGGTCCTTGCCGCCGCGGACGAACGAGTTCTTTTCGCCGGGTGGGCTGGCGTCCTTGACGTCCGGGCCGCGGAGCGGGGGACGATCGTTCTGGGCGTAGACACCACCGGCGGACGCGAAGAGAGCGAGGGCGGCGGACGCAACGAGGCGGGTAGCCCGCGAGGTCAACATGTGAGGCACTCCTGTGGTCGTCCTGCGTGCGGACGGGGACGACAATCCATCGGCCAAACGCGGCGGCGGGCTGTTCATTGCGAGGGTGGGCGATCGGCCGCGGGGAATACTCGGAATCCCCGGGCCCTACGATCGTTACAGGTGGGCGTTTGGGGCGGTGGGCGGGCGGCTCGGGCGCGGGCCGCACGGGGCCCGAATGTGGGGCGAGGGGTCGGTTTTCAGGCTGGAAAGGCGGGGCGATGTCACTCTCGAAGGAGACGATCACGCGGGCGCTTCGGGGCGTTCCGGCTGTGGGGGCGGGCGGCGACCTGGTGGGCGCGGGGGTGCTGAAGTGGGTCGCGGTGTGCGAGACATATGTGAGCGTGAAGCTGCTGATGCCCGCGGGCGCGACGCCGGGCGATCTCGCCCAGGTCACGAGCATGACGCGGGCGGCGATCGAATCGGCGGCGCGCGATGAGGGCTCGCGGCTCGATTCGATCATTATCGAGTTTGTCAACGACGCGGGCGACGTGATTCGCACGGCGAGGTTTGGCGCGCCGGTGAACGAGGCTCGGGCACAGGGCCCGGCGGGCGCGATGGGTGGGTCGGGTGGGTCGGGTGGGTCGGGCGCCTCCGACATGGGGCATCGTCCGATCGGTGGTTTGGCGGACACGAGGCCGGTGGGGCACGCGTCGGGACAGACTCGCGCGCCGACGCCGCAGGGCGCGGCACCGGCGATGCCGAGCATCAGGAACATCATCGCGGTGGGCGCGGGCAAGGGGGGCGTGGGCAAGTCGACGATCGCGCTCAATCTTGCGGTCGGGCTGGCGCGGCGTGGCGCGGCGGTGGGGCTGATGGACGGCGACATTTATGGGCCGTCGCTCCCCACGCTGCTGGGCCTGGGTGCGATGGAGCCGATTGTTGTGGACGGCAAGCTCCAGCCGTTTCTTGTGCACGGCGTGAAGTCGATGACGATCGGCAAGCTGGTCGATCCCGACAAGCCCTTGATCTGGCGCGGACCGATGGCGCACGGCGCGTTCAAGCAGCTGGCGGAGCAGACGAACTGGGGTGAGCTTGATTATCTCATCATCGATCTGCCGCCGGGCACGGGCGACGTGGCGCTGACGATGGCGCAGATGTTGAAGCTGTCGGGCGCGGTGGTGGTGTGCACGCCGCAGAAGGTGGCGCAGGACGACGCGGTTCGGGCGGCGAAGATGTTCCAGCAGCTTGGGATCGAGGTGCTGGGCGTCGTTGAAAACATGAGTTATTTCATCGGCGACGACGGGAAGGAATACGACATCTTCGGGAAGGGCGGCGCGGAGTTCATGGCGCAGCGGCTCAATGTGCCGTTCCTGGGCGCTGTGCCGCTCACGATGGGGCTGCGGAAGAACTCGGACGACGGCAATCCGACGGCGAACTTTGCGGGCGGGGCGATCACGCGCGCGTTTGAGGAGCTGATCTCGCGCGTGGAGGGGCAGCTGAACCTGACGGCGATGAAGAAGGGGCAGCGGCCGACGCTGACGATCAGCTAGGGCTGCGCGATCGGGCCCGGAGTTGACAAAGAACGGCGCAATCCGCGGCACGGGATCAGCGATTCCAGGCGGCCCGCCATCGCGTCTATCGACAGTTCGGCGAGCAGGGGCGAATCGCGCCGCGTGAGCGCGGGCGCGTGGTTCCAGACCTGGGCGAGCGCGTCGCGCCAGGCGCTTGGTGTCGGCTCGATCGACATGCCCATCGCGGGGTCGCTTGCGAGTTCCGAGCCGCAGGCGGGGCGCGATGCGACGACGAAGCGACGTCGGCGGAGCGCGTCGGCGAGCAGTCGGCCCGTGGCGCGGGGTTCGGCGCTGGACCACGGGATGGCGACGATGTCGGCCGCGGCGAGGAGCGCGTCGGCGCGCTCGGTCCCGCCGGCGAAGCGGGTGAAGTCGGATAGGCCGCGTGGGTGGGCGAGGGTTGCGACCTCGTGGGCGCGGCGGCCCATGACCAGGAGGATGGGGCGGTCGCCGGGGTTGGCCGCGAGGGCGTCGAGGATGAGTTCGAGGCCGGGGCGGCGGTTTTGCGTGGCGCTGACGAGCACAACGCGACGGTGTGTTGGGATGGAGAGGGCGCGGCGGGTCTGGGCACGGAGCACGGCGTGCTCCTGGTCGCCCGGCACATGCCACGCGCTGGCCCAGCCGAGGCCCTGCTGCGCGCCGGCGCGGCTGGGGCTCGCCCCGATGCGGGCATGGACTCCGGCGATCTCTTTCATGGCGCGGCCGGCGCGGCGCTCGCTGATAATCGCACCGGGGAGCCACGGTCGATAGGCCAGTTCGAGCGCGGCGGAGATCGGCGGGTGCGTGCGAAGTGTTGAAGAGATGAGTTCGCTTGCGTCGGGCTCGATGGGGAGCCAGACGTGCGCGGGCGCGAGGGGCGTGAGCGAAAAGGAGCTGTCGAAGGTGTCGTCGCGGACGAGCGAGAGCGCCCAGCGGAGGAACGCGAAGGGGTGGGTGGCGCGGAGGGTGCGGTCGGGGCGGCGCGAGAGGAGCGAGATGGAGGCGCGCGGGTGATCGATTGGGGCCAGGAGTGGCGAGGGGTCTTCGATGGCGTCGCAGGCGAGCGTGACGTGGTGGCCGCGGCCGGCCAGGGCGCGGGCGATCTGCACGCTCCACTGGCTGGGAGACCACGGGAATCGGCGGATGTACTCGCCCAGGACGAGCAGCTTCACGCGGGCACTGTCGCGTGTTTGCGGGCGGAGGGCAAGTCGGGTCGAACCGCCGCCGGGAGGGGGAACTCGATTCCCCGCGGAGAGCGGGGAGAAGGAGAGAGGAGCAGAAATCGAACGCAGAGGGCGCCGAGGTCTCAGAGGGGAAATGAGGAATGCAGGGGACGGAGAACGGAACGCGAAGGGCTCGAAGAGGAGGAAGCGAGGCGAGTTACTCACCCACGCCGCGGAAGGCGCGAGGTGGTCCAGCCCGCCTCGGAGAGGCGGGCCACCAGGAAGCGGCTGGCGTCGGCGGTTGCCACGCGGTGGAGAGCGAGAGGAGGAGTGTGAGCAAGGCCGCGGTCTGGGAGTTGATGTGGATGGTGTCGAACGCGCCGACGAGGAGCAGGCCCAGGAGTGCGGCGAGGGGTGCGGCGTCGTATGACCCGAAGTTGGCGGCGCGGCGCAGGGCGTTGCGGAGCGAGAGGGTGATCGCGGCGAGCGCGAGTGCCGCGCCGATCAGTCCGGTGGTGGCGAGGATGTGCAGATAGGTGTTGTGTGCGTGCGCGTGGCCAGCGAGTTCTGACGGCGGCACGCCGAGGCGGGCCCAATGGTCACGGAAGACGGAGCGCATCGACCCAGCGCCGACGCCCGCGATCGGGCGGGTGGTGAAGGAGTCCCACGACCAGCGGGCCATGGCGAGGCGGGCGCCGGTGTCGGTGGTTGTGCTGGCGATGGTGTCGGTCTGGTTCAGGGCGGCCTGGACTTCCTTGACGCCGGTGTCGATGCGGTCCTTCAGCGCCGGGCCGATCTTGGGCCAGGCCAGGGCGATCGCGGCGCCGGCGAGTACGAGCATGATCGCGAGGCGTGCCGCGATGTGGCGTCGCGGCGAGCAGCGAACCAGGGCAATGGCCGCGGCGAGAACCACGAGCGTGGCGGCGGCAAGGATCGCGCCGCGCGTGCCGGTGGCGAGGATGGCCACGAGCGTGATGGCGCAGCAGGCCAGCGCGACGAGGAATGGGCGTCCGCGGCCCGCGATGGCGGCGGGGAGGTGGAGACCCAGGGCCGCGACGAGGATGGAGCCGCCGACGACGGGGTCCCACCAGCCGCTGTTGCGCCCGGGCAGACGGTTCCAGGTGATGCTGGGGATGTTGAAATGTGTGCCGAGCGCGTGAAGGAGTTGCGAGGCGTTGCCGACGAGGAAACCCAGGGCCAGCGCGGTGATGAGCGCGCGGCGGTGCGCCATGACGGGCGCGAGGAGCACGATCGACCAGAGCCAGCGGCAGGCGCCGGCCTGCCCGCCGCCGAGGCGCGGGTCCGCCGACCACAGCAGCGTGACAACTTGCCAGAGCGAAAACGCCGCGGGGAAGACGAATTCGGGCGTGACGAGGGATCGCCACGCGACGCGCCAGATACGCCGCACGCCCGCGAGCGAGGCCAGCATCAGCGGCAGGCCGGCAAACTCGACGAACGAGGTGGGGAACGTCACAAGGAAGCACCACACGCACGCGGCCCAGAGGCAGACGCGGGCGTTTGTCGCGTCGTAGGCGGCGAGCCCGGGCGATTCGCACGCGGCGACAAGCCCGGGCAGGCGTGATTGGCGCTCGCCGGAAAGCCACGCGGAGATCGAACGGCCGGTGAGGTGCACGCGAGAACCCTTCTTTTTTCCGAACCATAAATACAGACTGGGCGATGCGATACCCGGGGTCGCCCGCGATCATCCGCGAAGGGTGGAAAACTCGCAACTTGCGTGCGTGCAAGAGCAACCACCGAAACCCGAACAGGTAAAGATGTGTGGGTGGTGGGGCCCGATCGGGCCGACGATTGATGGTTGGTCGGCGCGGTTTCTCGGATAGGCTGGGTGACGGCAGGGGCTCTGGGAGGCGGGAACGCGGGTTGGTGGTGAGCGGTGTGGCGCCTGTGACATCCCTGTGACCCCTCGGAACGAACACCTTCGACCCGGGCGGCGTCCAAGGGAGCAGGGCGCGAGCGTGCGGTGTCTTTGCAAGGTTCGGGCAAGGAGCGATGCGATGAACGAAGTCCGTCGAGCGATCAAGTCCGCGGCGTGGCGGCTCACCACCACCGATTTCCTCCGCGCGCTTGCGATCTGTCTCACCATCGCGGTGTGCGCGGTGTTCCTTGCGCGCCTGGTCGAGATGCTGTTCGGTCTCACGTTCCCGTGGCGGGAGCCGATGGGCGGCATCTTCGCGGGCACGGCGGCGGCGGCGTTGCTTTCGGCGGTCGCGTGGACGATCGTGGTTCGCCGGCGCGAGCTGGCGGTGGCGCGCGAGCTTGACGAGCGGGCCGGGTTGCGTGAGAGCCTGAGCACGGCGTTGTGTGTCGAGAAATCGCCCGACCCGTGGGCGCGGAATGTGGTTGAGGCGGCCCGGGCCAAGGCGCTTGGCGTGAAGGTGGGCGAGGCGATCCCGATCGCGCCGCCGCGGGCCTGGCCGGCGCCCTTGCTGGCGTCGCTGGCGCTGGTGCTCCTGTGGTTTACGCTGGCGCCGATCGATCTCTTGGGGATCCTGGCCAAGAAGGAAGAGAAGGAGAAGGCGCGTCAGAACCTGATGGAGGTCAAGAGCGACATCCAGCAGAAGGAGCAGAAGCTCAAGGAGATTCTCGCCAAGACCGAGGTGAAGTTTGACCAGGACAAGACCAGCGATCCGGGCCTCTCCAAGCCCGAAGAGATGCAGAAGCCCGAGGAATTGCAGCGGGCGGCGGTGAAGAAGCTGACGGACCTGAACGAGTCGCTGAGCAAGCTCAAGCAGGGCGAGAAGGCCGAGCAGCTGCAGGCGCTCAAGGACAAGATGGAGCAGCTCAAGCAGCCGGGCCCTGGGCCGCTGAGCGAGTTGCAGCGCGCGATGGCGCGGGGCGAGTTCGGCAAGGCGCAGGAGGCGCTGGAAGAGCTGAAGAAGTCGATGCAGGACGGCTCGATGTCGGAGGAGCAGAAGGAGCAGGCCAAGAAGCAGCTGGAAAACCTCGGCGAGCAGCTCAAGAAGGCGGCGGAGGACCAGAAGCAGATCGAGCAGAAGCTGGAACAGGCGGGGTTGTCGCAGGAGCAGGCCAAGCAGCTGATGCAGCAGATGAAGAGCGATCCGCAGGCGGCCCAGCAGGCGCTGGAGCAGATGAAGAACATGTCGCCGGAGCAGAAGGAGCAGCTCATGAAGGCGGCGATGGCGCAGATGAAGGCCAGCCAGCAGTGCCAGAACATGAGCGAGGCGATGAGCCAGATGTCGCAGGGCATGGGCAAGCAGGGGATGACGCAGCAGGGCCAGGAGGCGTCGGACTCGCTGTCGGAGCAGCTCTCGTCGGGCGAGATGATGGACCAGGACATGCAGGCGCTGGACAGCGCGATGAAGGAATGTCAGTCGCAGCTGGCGCAGCTTGGCGAGTGCATGGGCGGCAACTGCTCGGGCGGCGACAAGGACGGCATGAACCGCTGGGGCAAGACGGGGCAATGGAAAGAGGGTGACAAGCACAACCTGGGCCAGGGCACGGGCGGGCCGGGGCGCGGCATGGGCTCCAACAAAGAAGATTCGCCGACGGACTACACGTCGCAGAAGGACAAGGCGAACGTGCAGAACAACGGCGGGCCGATGATCGGCAGCCGCCTGGTGCAGGGCGAGCAGATCAAGGGCGAATCGGTCGCGGAGTTCTCGGAAGCCGTCACGGCGGGGGAGAAGAACGCGACCGAGGCGCTGACGACCGAGCAGATCCCGTCGGACCTTCATTCGGCGGTGAAGAAATACTTTGGGCGCCTGGGCGACAAGGCCAAGCCGAAGATCACGCCAGGCGACGCGCCGTCGAACAAGCCCGCGGAGAAACCGGCGGGCGATGCGAAGGACGCGAAGAAATAGGCGTCGGGCATCAGGCAATGGGCAATGGGGTGGCCTCGACGCGAGTCGTAAGGAGCCGCTCTAAGCTCTGCCCATGTCGAAAACGCAAACGGCGTTGATGATCGGCGCGCCCCTGGCGATCGGCTCGCTTGTGCTGGCGCTGTTGTGGCGCACGTATGTGGTCGATACGCCCGGGGCGCGAGATCACGCGCCCGGCGTTACGGCCCGAGATACAACCCGCTCGCGCGACGACGCGGGGGAGGGTGCGACCGAATCCTCGCGCGAACTCACGCTCTACAGCAGCGCCGACGACGAATACCTGCGGCTGGTGCTCGATCGATTCACGGCCAAGACCGGTGTGAAGGTCGAGGCCGTCGGAGACACCGAAGCGACCAAGACCTTTGGGTTGGTGCGGCGATTGATCGCGGAGAAGGACAGGCCGCGGGCGGACGTGTGGTGGTCGAGCGAGCCGATGAGTTCGATCTCGCTGGCGGAGGCTGGCGTGCTGGCGCCGATGGACCCCGCGCCGAGGCTTGATGACGCGACGCCCTGGCCGAGCGAGCTTCGCGACGGCGAGGGGAGGTGGTTCGCCTTTGCGCGGCGGGCGCGGGTGATCGTGTACAGCACCTCGCGCGTGAAGGATGCTGAAGCGCCAACACACCTGCGCGATCTTCTCGATCCGCGTTGGAAAAGCCGCGTGGGCATGGCCCGCCCGCAGTTCGGCACGACGCGCACGCACCTGGCGGCCTTGGTGGCGCTGGCTGGCGAGGCGAGGGCCGAGACGTGGCTCTCGGCGCTCCGCGACCACGGCGTGCGCCTGTACGACGGCAACGCGGCGGTGGTGCGCGGGATCGCCAACGCGGAAATCGACGTGGGGCTCACCGACAGCGACGATGTGTTCGCGGGGCTCCGCAACGGCTGGGCGGTCTCGATGACATTCGAGCCGCGTGACGCCGAACCCGCGGGCGTTGACGGCCTGCCCAGTTTCGGCACGATCATGCTCCCGAACACGGTCGGCGTCATCAGGAAGCCCGGCGGCGTCTCGAAGGACGCGCGGGCGCTGGCGGATTTCCTGCTCAGCGCCGAGGTCGAGACGATCCTGGCCGAGAGCGATTCGCGGAACGTGCCGGTGCGCGCGGCGCTCGCCAAGGTCCAAGCGGAGAAGGACCCGCGGACGCGCGTGGCGGAGCCTGCGAGCCCTGATCTCTCGGCGGTTTCCCGGGCCTCGCCGGCGGCGGCGGCGATCGCGGATCGCGTGCTGAAGTAGCCGTCGCCCTACGATTCAACATGCCCACGACCCACGCGTCCGATGTCCGCTCGCTGGTCAAGCAGGAGCTAGAGGCCCTTGTGGCGCTCCGGCGTGACCTGCACGAGAACCCCGAGCTGCACTTTGAGGAGAAGCGCACGAGCCAGGTCGTGCAGCGCGAGCTGGCCGCGCTGGGCATCCCGTTTCGCGCTGGGCTGGCGCGGGGCACGGGCGTGGTGGCGCACCTGGCGTCGACCGATCCGGCGAACGCCGCCAAGCCCGCGATCGCGCTGCGGGCCGACATGGACGCGCTGCCGATCGTGGAGAAGACCGGGCGGGCGTATGCGTCGCGGAACCCCGGCGTGATGCACGCCTGCGGGCACGACGGGCACACCACGATCCTGCTCGGCGCCGCGCGCGTGCTGGCGAAACTGGATCGGCGGCCCAATCCCGTCACGTTCGTCTTCCAGCCCGCGGAGGAGGGCGGCGGCGGCGGCGACCTGATGTGCAAGGACGGGGCGCTGCTCGGTGGTGTGGCGGGCGACGGCAAGGGCGGGCTCGGGCCACCGGTCGCGAGGATTTACGGGCTGCACGGCTGGCCGTCGGTTCCGCTGGGCATGGTGACCACGCGTCCCGGCCCGCTCCTGGCGGCGGTGGACGATTTCAAGGTCGAGGTTCGCGGCGTGGGCGGGCACGCTGCGTATCCGCACCTGGCCAAGGACCCGATCGTGGCGGCGGCCCACTGCATCACGGCGCTGCAGACGATCGTCTCGCGCCACACCGGGCCGCTCGAGTCGTCGGTGCTCACGGTCGGGCAGGTGTACGCGGGCACGGCGAACAACATCATCCCCGAGAGCGCGACGTTCATCGGCACGGCGCGCACGCTGACGGCCAAGCTCCGCGCGTCGGTCAAGCAGCGGTTCTTTGAGATCGTGGCCGCGACGGCGCAGTCGTTCGGGTGCTCGGCCGCGATCGAGTGGCACGAGAGCTACCCGGTCACGCACAACGACGAGCACGCGACGAGCCGGTTCTTTGAGGTCGCCAAGAAGACGCTGGGCTCGGGGCGTGTCCGCGTCGCCGAACACCCGACCATGGGCGGCGAGGACTTCAGCTATTACGCCCAGCACGTCCCGGCGTGCTTTTTCTTCCTGGGGCTGCGCCCGGAGCACGCCGCGAGCTATCCGGGCCTGCACCAGCCGGACTTTGA
>JAEUJA010000005.1 GCA_016793195.1 Phycisphaerae bacterium | reverse complement strand
CGAATTGACGTGGATTGTATGGTCTTTATCTCTTGACACATCGATCATCAATTGATAGAGTCAAGGTTGTTCCCGGGGAGTTCGTCCTTATGCTGAGCCAGGGTGTCGGATACGCCGTCACGGCACTGGGGTACATCGCGGCGGCCGGCGGAAAGCCCGTGCTCGTCCGTGAGATCGCCGAATCCGGCGACATCCCCGCGCCCTACCTCGCCAAAATCATCAACGCCCTCTCCAAACGCGGCATCGTGCTGACCCAGCGCGGCGTGGGCGGCGGCGTCACCCTCGCCCGCCCCGCGACCGAAATCAACCTGTTTGATCTTTGTGCGGCCTTGGACGACCCGGTCGTCCATCCCATGTGCATGCTCGGCAACGCCGAGTGCTCCGACGACCGCGCCTGCCCGGCCCACAAGTTCTGGAGCGGCGCCCGCCAAAAAGTCTATGACTTCCTTCAGGCCACCAGCGTCGCGGACATCGCGGCGTTCGAGTCGCGCCGGCGCTGGTCGAAAGTGACGGAGAAGGCGACCGAAAAATTGGCCGAGCGGAACTAGAAGTCATCGCGGCGGTCGGGCGAACCAGATCATCTCCGCCTGCCCGCAGCGACTCGAGGGATTGAAAACCTCCTCCGCGAGCCCGCCTGTATGTGAAGGCGGGCTTTGTCGTTTTGCGGGCAACGGGCGGGAGGCAATTCGCAAGGGGCAATGGGATGGTCGGTTCATTGACTGGCCGCGGTTCGGGGCGCGGCCTCACCGTGCGACATCAATGGCGCACCCGCCCAACTCAAGGCTCGAAGACCTGAACCGAGAACCGCGGTCGGCATGGATTCGCCGCGTTGGGTGGCCGTGTACGCTGCCGGCATGACGACGCCGACGAACGGGCATGACGGCGATGCGATCGATGGCGAGAATGCCGGGCTCAACCCGATGCCCGCGATGTGGACGGCGTGGGTGTGGGGCGTGGCGCTGCCGTGCGCGGTGTGCTTGGCGGGCGCGTGGCTCGCGGGCGTGAACAAGGGCGCGGCGGGGTGGTTCCTGTTGCTCTGGCCGATCGCGGCGGTCGGCGGCATGGCGATGGGATGCGTGGCGCTGATGCAGCGCCTGGCGCGGGGCAAGATGTCCAACGCACGGATGTTCCTGCTCGTGGCCGGGTTCGGCGTGCTGTGCCTTGCGATCCAGGGCGCGATGGCGCTGTGGCTGGGCGGCGTGGTGAGGGGGAAGTGAGGCAAGGGCGCTTCGCCGTCTTACTCCCAGACGTACCGTTCGTCCCACTCGATTCCGTACTTGCTGAGGAAGGATCGCATTTCATCCTTGAAGCCGATGGTCTTGTGATGCTGCTTCTGGCTCGCGATGTAGGCGAGCAGGGCGTCCGTGTTTGACTCGCCGATCGAGAACCCAAAGTAGCCTTCCTGCCAGGCGAATGCACCCATCGCTGCGTCTTTCTCCTTTAGCCACTTCGACGAATCTCGCTTGATGTTCAGCATCAGGTCGGAAAGTGCCACGGTCTTGGCGAGGCTCACGAGCATGTGAACATGATCGGCCACGCCGCCCATCGCAAGCAGCGGCGACTCCATGCGGCGGCAGATCCCGCCGATGTACGCGTAAAGCTCGGGCTCGATCGCTTCGTGGATGATCGCGGCCCGGTTCTTGGTCGAAAACGTCACGTGAATGAGGAGCTTGGTCAGCGTCGACGCCATGTGGAGACCATAGCGGACAGTTCAGCCCGAAGGGCTGGCCGCCAGTAGCCGGGAGTCAAGCGAGTCCGCGAGCGTGACTCCCGGTTAGCGCGCCGTCATCTGCCAGACCCCGAAGGGGTCATCGTGCCGTGCGTTGTCAACTGTTACGAGCAGCCCTACGGGCTGCGGCGCAGAAACGAATTGAAATGGAATGGTGACGCGGACCGGGGGTGTCGTCGCAAGGCCTCCTCCACGCCCCGGCTACGAACGACCGAGGCCTTCGGATTCAAGAGGCGGCGGGAGGGAGTGTCGCTGAGGCCAGCGGAAGGGGAAGCACGGTTTCGCGGCCGCAGGTACTTCTATACCCGTGAAATCACAGAGTGCCAGGCCCGGTGATGAGCCGGGGCTGGCTCGGGTGTATCATGCCTTGCGATACGTCGAACCCGCAATGTGCGAGATATGACCATTCAATGGAGCTTAAGCCGTGACGAGCGATTGGCTTGGAGACTTGCTCCGAGAGTTTTACGCGAAGTTCGGGGCTGCTGGCGAGGGCCCACCGCCGGATCTAAACATCTGCGAGCTCGGTGGAATTGCCTTAGAAGTCCCAGACCACCTTGAAACAGACGTGGACATTCTGAAGCGGCTCTGTGCTGATACGAGGCTGTCGGTGAAGATCAAGGACTGCGATCAGCTATTGGAGGAGATTCGGCGCGCACCGGAGGGGCTGCTCTACAAAGAGATCGACGAATGTCTGGACGATATGAGTATCGAGCCGACAGCCGTGTATCACGGCGTTATGTGGTATTCTCAAGCAGCCATTGCCGATCCGAGAGAGAGTGTGTCCGCGAGGAAGTTGTACGAGCGAGCGGTAGAATCCGGCTGCTCGCCGCTGGTGGCGCTCGGCCGCCAGGTGACGGGCGCAACAATCTTGCGGCTCTATGTAGCCCTTGTCTACCTGCGGGGAGACTGGTTTAGGCAGGGGGTAGGTAGGACTACTCTCGATGCGGCTCCCTCGCTTCTCCGCTTTGCGAAGTTGCTTAACCACGATGTTGTCAGGCACCTTCGGAATGCTCTTGCGCACGGACACATCACACCGACCTGCGCAGGTCTGCTAATCAAGGATCGCGATTTCGAGGTTGTCCTGAGCCCTGACATCCTCAACAAGGTGTCAACGGGCATTTGGATACTGCATCGTGCAATTCTGACCGTCTATGCCAAACGCGATGGAATCGATGACTTGCCAGGCGCGTTCAAATGGCCGGGATAGGCGCGGAAGAATCAGGGCTGAGATCACCCCCTCGCCGGCCCCATCAGTGTGTCCGGGTGTTCCTGCAGAAGCTTCACGATCTCCGCCAGCGCCAGGGCCGCGGTCGCGCCGTCGACGACGCGGTGATCGCACGCGAGGCTGAGCGGCAGGAGGTTGCCCACGAACAGCCCGCCGTGGCGGACGACCGGCGAGTGACGCGCCCGCCCGACCGCGAGGATCGCGACCTCCGGATAGTTGATGATCGGCGTCGCGAATCGCCCGGCGTGGCTCCCCACGTTGCTGATCGTGAACGTCGAGCCCATCAGCTGCTCGCGCGGGATGGTGCGCGAGCGGGCGGCCCCGGCGATCGCGGCGATCTGACGCCCGATCTCGAGCACGCCCAGCGCATCGCAGTCGCGGATCACCGGCACCATCAGCCCGCTGTCGGTGTCCGTTGCGATGCCGATGTGCACGGCCCGGTGCTGGATGATAAACGCGTCGGCTTCCTTGTTGTCGGTCTCCTCGACGGTGGCGTTCATGGCGCGGAACTCGGGGCGCGAGAGCACGCGGCAGACGGCCGAGGCGACGAACGGGAGCACGCTGAGTTTCTCGCCGCTGGCCGCGCCGAGCTTCTTGCGGAGCGAGTCGAGCGTGGAGATGTCGGCCTCGTCCATGACGTTGAAGTGGACGGCACGGCTGACGGACTCGCGAAGACGGTTGGCGATGGTGCGACGCACGCCGCGGAACGGGATGCGGACGGTGTCCTGCCCGGCGGGGAAGGAGGGCGCGGGCTTTGGGGCAGGGGCAGCGGCGCGGGGTGCGGCATCCGCGCGAGCCCCGAGCGCCAGCGAGGGGGCGGGTTCACTGCGAACTGGTGCGGTCGCGGCACGAGGAGCGGAGGTAGGTTTGGCGCCCGCCGCGGCGCGAACGTCCTTCTCAAGCACGCGG